>NZ_JBISBW010000005.1:0-285037 GCF_044392165.1 Cellulomonas sp. P22 | reverse complement strand
GTGCGGCAGCCCAGGGCGGTGTTGGGTCCGGAGGGGAGGTTGATGGCGTAGAGGCACACCTGGTGGTTGCCGGGGCCGGCGGCGACGGTGAGGTCGTAGGCGTGGTTGGGGCCGGCCGCGGGGAATGCTCCGCTGACGGCGGGGGACGGCTGGTCGGCGTTGAAGGCGTAGCCGACGCCGTCGACGTACATGTGCACCGGGATCGGTGCGGTGGTGTCCCAGTCGAAGGCCCAACCCTTGGCGTTGATGGCGCCGTTCGCGCCGGTGATCGAGTCGATGACCCCGACCGGGGTTTGTGTCTGGGTGGCCGGGACGGTGACTGTGCGGCAGCCCAGGGCGGTGTTGGGTCCGGAGGGGAGGTTGATGGCGTAGAGGCACACCTGGTGGTTGCCGGGGCCGGCGGCGACGGTGAGGTCGTAGGCGTGGTTGGGGCCGGCCGCGGGGAATGCTCCGCTCACGGCGGGGGACGGCTGGTCGGCGTTGAAGGCGTAGCCGACGCCGTCGACGTACATGTGCACCGGGATCGGTGCGGTGGTGTCCCAGTCGAAGGCCCAACCCTTGGCGTTGATGGCGCCGTTCGCGCCGGTGATCGAGTCGATCACCCCGACCGGGGGATTGGCCTGCGGTGCCTGCACGGTCACCGTCTGGCAGCCCAGGACAGTGTTCGGCCCCACAGGAAGGTTGATCGCGTAGACGCAGACGGTGTGCGTGCCGTTCCCCACGGGGATGTCCGCCGCCAAGCCGTGCAGGTTTCCGGCGCCGGGATACTTTCCGCCGACGTCCGTCCGAGTCTGGTTAGCGGTGAACGCGTAACCGACGCCGTCCACATACACGTGTACCGGCACGGCCGTCGTCGGGACGTCGAGGTCCAATGCCCAGCCGCGGACGGCGAGCCCGGAACCAGTGCTGACGATCTCGTCGACCGCGCCGAGGGGGTTTCCACCGGCGGTCGTCGATCCGAACCAGTCGGTGAAGTAGCTCCAGAAGTTGCGGTTCCCGTAGGAGGAGCAGGCGTCACCGGTGCCGTATCCGCTTGCCAGGGCCGCCGCGTTGGGCTGATAAGGCGTGTAGTTGTACAGGCTCGCTGTCGCCTGGTTCTGGATCAGCACGGGAGCGGCGCCGCAGGACGCATCGGGGTGGAACCGGACGTTGTTGACGACGCCGGCACGGTGGCTGAACCCGTTGGGGTTGACGGCGTAGCTCTTGAGCTGCCACGCAGCCGAGTACACCTGGTTAAAGAACCCGTAGTACTTGGTGTCGCAGACTGCGGTGTCAGGGCAGCCGTATCCCATGGCGCTCCGGTAGCGGTTCGCGTACAGCGCGCTCCCGGAGGCCGTGACGAGTCCCTGCTCCTTCTGCAGCATGACGAGCAGCACGCGGGGGCTGATCCCGCACGCCTGCGCGACGTTGTAGATGATCGCGCTCGCGCGCTCCCCGGCGGTCCCCTGGTAAGGGCGCGAGCACCGGGTGTCTGCACCGCGGGAGGTCGTGTCCTGCGTGTAGTCCTTGAGGCAGGGGGTGCCGTCGGAGCCGGGCCTGCACCCCGCTCCGCGGGTGTCCAGGAACCCCTGGATGTCGGCGGACCCCATGGTGGCGGTGTCGTAGAAGGTCGCGTCGCTGATGATGTAGCCGGGGTCGAAGCCCCCGAGGTCAGCAGCCTGCGCCCCGGGCGCGGCTGTGAGCTGGAGCCCGGTCACCAGCAGCGTCGCGCTGAGGGTGCCCATGGCGAGGCGCTTCGCTCGCGCACCGGAGAAGATCATCAGGGAACCTCGATCGTGGTCTGCGGCGATGTGCCGGTCCCGGAGGTGGACTCGTACGTCAACGTGGCCGACCAGGTTCCGCGCGACACCCGGCTGCTCGGGATCGAGACGGTCCCGCACGTCATGGTGGCGGCATCGGGGACAGCCTGGGTCGATTCGACGACTTCGCGGTCGCCACGCACGAGCCGCACGGTGCAGGTACCCGTGGTCTCAGGGGCGACGGCCGCGAAGCCGGCCACCTCGACCGCCGCGCCCGACGTCGACCACTGCGCGTACGTGATGCTGACCTCGATGTCGCCGGGCTCTGCCGGCGCAGCGGCGGTCTCGCCTTCGGTGGGTACGCCGGCGGGAAGGCCGGGTGGACTGGCTGTCGCCGGCGCCGGCGCTGTGGTCGTGGGGAGTGGAGATCCCGTCGCTGAGGGGACAGCTGAGGAGGTGGACCCCGGACCGCCAGAGGTGGAGCCGTCCCCCGAGCCGTCGCCGCTGTTCCGCGACGCCGCGACGAGCCCGCCGGCCACGAGGACGGCCGCAACCGCAAGGACGATCGGAAACAGTATTCGGGGGCGCACGCCAGTCCTCTTCGCGATGGGCGAGCCATATTCGGCCCGCGAGCGACACTATCGGCTGGGCGCGACTTCCCTGGGCAGCGAATCGCCGATCACGGGCGTCTTGGCGCTGAGCTCCGAGGGGAATGCATCCGAACCGGGAGCCGTGTCGCGCCGGCGCTCGCCACACACCGACCAGGCATATCCGGCGAGGCCCGCCCAGAACAGGGTCAGGAGTCCGAGAAGCACCGCCGGGTGGACAGGTGGGGCCCAGGACCAGCTGTGGAAGTGCACCCACGAGGAGCCTGTGCCGTTGACGAAGCGATGGAGGTTCGCCGTGAACGCCGCGACGTGGCCCACCGCCAGCAGGATCCCGACGGTTCCCATCAGGCTGCGGGCGAGCCGTTCCGGAGCGCGCTCTTGCCCGTCGCGCGCGCTGAAGGCCGCCAGGAGCACGATCCCCACGGCGAGGGGTGCGATGTACCGCCCCTGCCACACGATCCCGACGTAGGGAGCCTGTGATGCTTGGAGGACGACCGGGAGCAGGAGAGTGAGACCGCCCAGGCCGAGGAGCACCAGCTTGTTGCGCCGGTCGGCGAGTGTCCAGCCGATGACGACGAGGGTGCCAAGCAGGGCGGCGAAGAGCAGGTACCCCCACTGCGGCATGCGGGAGTCCAGCCATCCGAACACGCCGACGAGGCTCTCGAAGTAGTAGGCGGTCTGTTCGAGCGTCAGCCCCACCACTCGGTTCGTGGTGAGCTCGGGGTAGAGGATCTCGCCCGAGTTGGAGAGCCCGCCCACCGCGCGGATCCACACGACGGCGGCAACGGTCCCGAGGAACGCGACCGCGAGGTAGGGCCAGCTTCGCCGGTCGATCAGCACGGCCTTCACGTTCGGCCACGGCGCTGACAGGACCACGGTGGCCACGATCACCGCCAAGAAGAACGGGCTCAACGCCCGCGAGTTCACGAACAGGACGGACAGCACGGTCAGCCGCACGAGGCGCCGCTGCAGGAGGGCTGGATCGGGTGCGCGGACGAGCGCGAGGAGCGAGACCCACAGGCCGATGGCACCCGCGATCTCCACGCTCTGCGGATTGATCGCGCTGGCAAGGTTGAGGACGGTCGGGGTGACCGTCAGCATCAGGCCCATCATGAGCCACGAACGGCGCTTCATCTCTGCCACAGCGCGGAATGCGGAGGCGAGCAGAGCTGCCGAGAGCAACCCGCTGGCGAGGCGCATGAGATAGAGCGTCGCCTCACCGCTGGGAAAGAGGCTCGGGATTCCCACGATCGCGTAGTAGATCGGGTTGTAGCGCGCCGCCGACGTCGGGACGTCGGTGACCGCGGCAAGATCTCCGACGAGATCCTGCTGGCACTGCGCTGACGTGTCCGGGCTGAACGCGAAGCAGTTCGGGAGCTTCAACGCCTGGTCGTAGAGCTCCGGCACGCGGAAGGTGCCGTTGCCCGACGGCAGTCCCGTCTCGTCGCCCTTGAACTGCAGCCGTGCGCTGGCCGCGGCCTTGACGGTGTGAGAGCCCTCGTCCACGACAGCCATCAGCGGGTTGGCCAGCGACCAGAGCGCGGTGATCACGAAGAGGATCCCGAAGCTCATCCAGAAGGTCGCACGGGGGGTGCCCAGGCGTCCGTCCCGTGCTGCGGTGAACCGGCGAACGATCGACTCTCTCATCGTGCCCTCTCTCGGGGGTCCGTCTCCGGACACGTGCGGATCATGGCTCACGCGGCTGCTCCGAGGATCGGTGCACCAGGAACGCGCCGACAGCGCCGGCCAGCGCGATGACGACCATCAAGGCCAGCTGGGCGATCCGTCCGTCGATCACCTGGTGGACCGACGCGGCAGCTGAGCCGCAGACCAGCGCGAGCAGCGCCGTGCTGATCGTCAGGCGGAGCGGCGGCAACGGCGTCCGCCCGATGATCTGACTCTTGCGCACCGCGTGCGCGAGCGAGACCAGGAACGACGCTGCGGCGAGGATGGTCGCGGCAGCGAGACCGTACACGCCGAAGACGAGAGCGAGCGCTGATCCGACGACGACCTTGACGGAGACGAGCACGACGTAGGCGCGCGTCTCGACCCCCGGCGATCCGACAGCCCGGGCAGCCATCGCGCGGACGGACCCGGCGAGGGACAGGACGAAGCCGGCGGACAGCAACGCCGTCAGGGGGACGACGCCGGTCACGTCGGGCCCGAGCCAGGCGGCCGCCGCGAACGGGAGGATCACCACGACGAGCGCGCCGAAGGGCAAGAGCAGGGACCACCACGCCCGCTCGGCCACCCCAGCCTCCGCGGCCGCCGCGGGCATCGACTCGCCGGCGCGGACGCTGAGCCGGGTGAACAACGGCGTCAGCAGGACGGCCGGCGCCAGCGAGACGGCGCCCGCGAGCGGAGCGACCGCTGAGACGCTGACGATCGCCGCGGTCGGAAGGAGGATGGCGGCCATCAGGACGTCCAGCTCCCGCTGTGCGATGAAGCCGAACGCGCTGGCCTGGTTGCGCCAGGAGTACGCCCAGAGCTCGGACAGCTCTGCCGCGCGGGCGAAGCCGCGCACCTCGCGGACGAGGTGCTTGCGGCACAAGAAGGCCGTGATCAGCACTGCGACGACGGCATCGGCGTAGGCAGCGAGCAACAGCCCTCGTAGCCCAGTCCCGGTGACGACGGCGACGACGATGCAACCGGCGAGGACAGCCCTGGCGACGAGCGATGCAGCCGCCACCGCGAGGAACCGGGAGTGCGCGGCGAGATAGCTGCTCAGGGCCAGTGCGGTGAGCTGCAGCGACGCGAGGACTCCCGCGTGCCGGAAGAGCCGGCCCGCCTCGTCGGCGGCGCCCGCGGGCAGGTTCACCACATGCATGATGGCGTCGGAGACCCACGGTCCGGTGACCGCCAGGACGACCAGCAGAGTGCCCAGCACGGTCAGCACGGTCGCGGTGATGCGCCCGCCCAGCGCAGCGTCGCCGCGCCCGATCGCGATGCCGTGGTAGCGCTGCATGATGCCGACGACGCCGAGGTCGGCGCTCAGGAAGAGGTTGATCGTCGTCATCGTGAGGGTCCACGCGGCGAAGGCGCCCGGGCTGAGGTGGGCCAGCAAGAAGGGGGTCGACGCGAGCTGGACGCCCAACGGCGCCATGCGGCTCGCGGCGGCGAGCAGCGCGTCGCGCGCGTAGCCGGACGAGCGGACGGCGGGCGCGGTCATCGCTTCTCGTCGGGGACGAAACGCGCGTCGACGTCACCGCGCATGCCGTCCCGCACCCCCGCTCGGATGGCAGAGAGCCGAGGCGCCCGAGGTGGTTCGAAGGCGGCGACCGCTGCTGCTGAGTAGGCGAGGAGCGCGATCGATGTCACAGCCCACCGGGGCCGGTGCCGGAGGTTCTCGCGGACGAGCACGACGCCGTTGCGCGCCATCCAGTACAGCCGCCACGTGGGGTGGTGCGTCGCGCGCACGCGGAGGGGGCCGACACCGTGCCAACGGGTGGCGCCCAGGGAGTGCGGCAGCAGAACTCGTCGATCCTGCACGACGCGCCACCCGGCGCGCCGCGCGCGCAGGCAGTAGTCCTGGTCCACCCCGTCGACGAAGAAGTCCTCGCGGAAGTCTCCGAGCTCACCCGCCGCGCTGCGCCGGAGCAGCATCCCCGAGGTGATCACGACGTCCATGTCGGCCACCTCCGCTCGAGCCCGCGTGCGCGGGTCGAGGAACCTCTGCGCGTCCGCGTCCCACGGCGCAGGCGCGGCGATGGCTATGCGTACGTCCTGCTCGAGGGCCGCCCACAACCGGCCGACCAGCCCGTCAGGCACCGTCGAGTCCTGGTCGAGGAGCAGGAAGGCGTCGACCTCCGAAGCCTCGGCGACACCGCGGTTGAGCGCGGCCGCGAGCCCGCGGTTGACGCCGTCGCGAAGCAGCGTCACGCCGGGCGCCGCTCCCAGAACGGCCTCGGCACCGCTCTCACCCGCGGGCGTGTTGTCGACGACGACCACACGGACGCACTGGCGGGCTGCGGCCCGTACGGCCTCGAGCAGGTCCGCGCACGGGCGGAATGCCGTGATGACCGCGGCTGTGTCGGGGTACCCGGACGCGTGCTGGCGGGTCGCGTCTTCGGGGGGCACGGGCCGAGTATAGGGGGGCGACCTCAGCCGTCTGACGCCTCACGGTAGACCGCGGCCGTGGCCTCGGCCGCTGCCTCCCACGTGTAGTGGCGGGAGCGGGACAGCGCCGACGAGGCGAGCGTGTCGTGCGACGCGCCGCAGGCTTCGAGCAGGCGCTGGGCGAGCTCGTCGGGGTCGTTCGGGTCGGCGAGCAGCCCGGCGCCACCGACGATCTCTTCCATCGACGTCCCCCGAGAGGTGACGACCGGGACACCGTGGGCCATCGCCTCGAGGACGGGCATCCCGAAGCCCTCCCAGAGGGAGGGGAAGCAGAACGCGCGCGACCCGGCATACGCCCGGTGGAGGTCCACCTCGTCGAGCCGGCCCAGGTACCGGACGCCCGGGGGCGTCGCCTCGGCAGATCCGATCCCCGACTCGGGGCCGCCCCAGCCTCGTGGCCCCACGAGGACGAGGTCAGCGTCCAGGCCCCGCTCGGCGGCCAGCGAGTAGGCCTTGAGCAGCACGGGGAGGTTCTTGCGCGGCTCGACCGTCCCGCACCACATGACGTAGTCACGGCGCAGGTCGTGCTGACGCCGGAACCCGGCGACCTCGTCGGGCGCGGCTGCGAGGATCCGTACACCGTGCGGGACGATCCTGATGCGGTCCTCTGGCAGCCCTGCCGCGACGCAGTCGTCTGCCGTGGCCTGCGACGGGACGATGAGCAGATCCGCCTCACGCCGGACCCGCTCGAGGGCTCGCGTGAAGAACGCGTTCCCGTGCGCGGTGAAGTGCTCGGGCGACCGGAGGAACGCGAGGTCGTGGACCGTCACGACCAGCGGGCGCACGGTCGGTGGGACGGCCCACGTGGTGGCGTGCACGACGTCGCTGCCGCGAGCCAGCCACTCGGCACGTGGCAGGCCGAGATGGTTCCACGCGGGGTAGAGCAGACGACGAGGGAGTGGTGCTCGACGCACCGGAGCGTCGACCCGGCCGTCGTGGGCGGTGCTCGTCCGATGGGCGGCGACGAGTGCGGTGGCCTGAATGCCCTGGACCTCGGCCAGGCCACGGACGAGTTCGACGACGTATGTGCCGGAGCCTCCAGGCACGGGCTGCCAGCACTGCTCGGCGGTCAGGGCAACTTCGAGGGTCACAGCAGGTATTCCTCCTCCGGTTGTCACGTCGGCCTACAGGGCGCGACGGACCGAGCGCCAGTATCGCGCGAGCGCCTCTTGCAGGAGGTGAGAGCCCACCGGCAGCGCGAACTGGGCAGGGTCGAACTGATCGGTCATCAGGTCGGCGAGCTCGCGGTCGGAGACGCGACGATCTCGCTGGACCTCCGCGCGACGTGCGCGGATCCAGCGGGCATGGGTCACCAGCCACCACCACCCGCGGACCTTCTGCCGGAGCCACCCCTGCTTCGCGGCGACCGCGACCAGCGCGAGCTCGAAGGCGATCAGCACGGGCGCGAGGAGCAGCAGCGTACGACCGCCGTAGCAGGTGAGCACGAAGGCCAGGCGGTTGCGCTCGACGAGGTACATCTTGAGCGGTGTGCGGCTGAACTCGTAGTGGTGGACAGCCACCGCCGTCGGCACATACTCGACCCGCAGTCCCCGCTGCCAGCAGCGCCAGCACAGCTCGAGGTCCTCGGCGTAGGCGAAGAACGGCTCCACGAGACCGCCGAGGCTCTCCCACAGCGACCGGCTCAGTGCCATGCACGCGCCGCTCGCTGACGCCACCGGTTGACGCGTCGCGTGCTGCGCGGCCGGCTCGCCCATGCTGCCTGCCCAGCTCAGGCCAAGGATGTGCAGCGGGTTGCCTACCGAGTTCACCAAGTCAGGCTCATCGGCCAGCCGTACGCTTCCGCCCGCAACGCCGACTCCCGGCACAGCGAGCGCGCCGACCAGCTCGCGTGCGGCATTCGGGTCGACAACCGCATCGCTGTTGACCAGCAGGAGGAAGTCTCCACCCGCTCGACTCGCCGCGAGGTTCATCCCCCCGGTGAAGCCGAGGTTCTCCGCAGGGACGAGCAGGGCGATCCGTGGGTCGTCGGGGAGATGGCGTACGGCGTCCGTGGTGCACCCGTTGTCCACGAGCACCAGGTCGATCTCAACTCCCGCGCTCGCCAGCACCGCCTCGACCGCGTCGTGGAGATAGGGCTCTGCGCCGTACGCGAGCATCAGGGCGGTCACGCGCGGCAGAGTGCTCATGTCCCGGATCGAGGGCCCTTCGTTCGAGCGAGGAGGTCGGCGGTCGGCGCTGGCCGGCCCGTGCGGGACTGAACACTACCCACCAGAACCGTGTCGCCGATCCGCGTTAGGCTCGCTCGGTCCTGGACACGCTCGGCAGGGGTGAGATGAGAGTTCTTGTAGACGCGACGGCCATCCCCACCGACCGAGGTGGGGTGGGGCGCTACGTCGACGAGCTGTTGCGCGCGCTGGCCGACCGGGACGTGGAGCTCGTCGTCGTGTGCCAGGTCCGCGACGTCGACCTGATGGAGGCCGCGCTCCCGGGCGCCCGGGTCGTCGCCGCACCACGAGCGATCGAGCGGCGCGCCGTGCGACTGGCGTGGGAGCAGACCGGCCTGCCCCTGCTGGCGCGCAAGCTACGGGTGGATGTCGTCCACAGCCCGCACTACACGAGCCCGTTGCTCAGCCCCGGCGCGCGCGTGGTCACGCTGCACGACGCCACGTTCTTCAGCGACCGGGACGTCCACAGCGCGGTCAAGACCTCGTTCTTCCGCGGAGCCACGTGGCTCGCGGTGCGCCATGCAGACGCTCTCGTCGTGCCGTCCAGGGCGACCCGGGACGAGGTCGTACGCCACGCCGGTGGCCGCGCCGAGCAGTTCTTCGTGGCGCACCACGGGGTCGATCCCGAGGTCTTCCACCCGGTGGCGGCATCGGAGCAGGAACGCGTGGCCCGCACGCTGGGCCTCGAGGGTCGACCGTACGTCGCATTCCTCGGCACGCTCGAGCCCCGCAAGAACGTCCCCGCCTTGATCGAGGCGTGGGTGGAGGTCGCGTCGGGGCTCGTCGACCCGCCCGCCCTGGTCCTCGCGGGCGGCCCTGGCTGGGACGACGGCGTCCAGCCTGCGATCGACGCGGTGCCACAGGGGCTGCAGGTGGTCCGGCCCGGCTACCTGCCGCTCGCCGACCTCGCCGGGTTCCTCGGCGGAGCAGAGGTCGTGGCCTATCCGAGCCTGGGCGAGGGCTTCGGCCTCCCGGTGCTCGAGGCGATGGCGTGCGGAGCGGCGGTCCTCACCAGCCGTCGGCTGTCGCTGCCCGAGGTCGGCGGCGACGCGGTGGAGTACACCGAGACGGACGCAGGCTCGATCGCCGCCGCGCTCGCTCAGCTGCTCGCGAACAAGGACAGGCGCCACGAACTGGCCGGCGCCGCGGTGGAGCGTGCCGCCCGATTCACCTGGGCCGCGGCCGCCGACGCCCATCTCACGGCGTACGAGGCCGCGATCCAGCGAGCCGGGGGTCACCCCGGCGGACAGGGCGGCGGCCAGCAGCCCAGATCTGTGTGAGCAGAGGAGCGCCGGATGCCCGAGCGGCGGGCCGAGCACCCGGCGATGCTCCTTGCCCCTACTGCTGGCGCTTGAGCAGGTCCAGCAGGTAGGTGCCGTAGCCCGACTTGACCAGGGGTTCGGCGCGAGCCCGGAGCTCGTCGTCGGTGAGGAGCCCTCGTCGCCAGGCGACCTCCTCGGGCGCCCCGATCTTCAGGCCCTGACGGTGCTCGATGGTGCGAACGTAGTCGGAGGCCTCGAGCAGCGAGTCGAACGTGCCCGTGTCGAGCCACGCCGTACCGCGCGGCAGGACCTCGACCTGCAGCTTCCCTGCGTCGAGGTAGTGGCGGTTGACGTCGGTGATCTCGTACTCGCCGCGAGCCGACGGCTCGAGGTCCCTCGCGATCGCCACGACGTCGTTGTCGTAGAAGTACAGCCCGGGGACGGCGTAGTCCGACTTCGGGTGCTTCGGCTTCTCCTCGAGCGAGAGCGCGCGGCCGCTCTGGTCGAACTCGACGACGCCGTAGCTCGTCGGGTCAGCCACCCGGTAGGCGAAGACCGCGGCGCCGTCGATCTGCTCGAAGCGCTGGAGCTGGGTGCCCAGGCCGGGGCCGTAGAAGATGTTGTCGCCGAGGACGAGGGCAGCGGAGTCGTTGCCCACGAAGTCAGCCCCGAGGACGAACGCCTGCGCCAGTCCGTTGGGGACGGCCTGCACCGTGTAGCTGATGGAGATGCCGAACTGGGAGCCGTCGCCTAGCAGGCGGTGGAACTGCTCGGCGTCGTGGGGCGTGGTGATGATCAGGACGTCCTCGATGCCCGCCGCCATCAGCGTCGACAACGGGTAGTAGATCATCGGCTTGTCGTAGACGGGGACGAGCTGCTTGCTCACGCCGAGGGTTATCGGGTTCAGACGAGTACCGGATCCGCCGGCCAGGATGATTCCGCGCATGGCGCACAGTCTGCCAGCAAGCGGCTCCGGCATCGGCGGGTCAGCGAGCCGGTGTTCCGCCCTGCGCCTGGCTCTTGAGGTGGGCGACGTGGTTGCGCACCTCGTCCATGGTCGGCAGCAGCCCATCCTCCCGGGCCTGGCGCAGCGTCGGGGCAGCCAGGTCCTTGTCGGAGAGCTGCGGCGACAGCGGGCTGCCGTCGCGGGCTGTCGTCGGCCAGTCGATGCCGATCTCCTGGTCGAGGGGGTGCACGCCGTGCTCGCGGCCGGGGGAGTAGCCCGTGGAGCACAGGTAGACAACTGTCGAATCGTCCTCGAGCGACAGGAATGCATGCCCGAGGCCCTCGGAGAGATAGATGGCGCGACGGTCGACATCGTCCAGCAGGACGGCGTCCCACTGGCCGAAGGTAGGCGAGCCCACCCGGATGTCGACGGCGACGTCGAGCACGGCACCCTTCGGGCACGTGACGTACTTCGCCTGACCGGGCGGGACATCGGCGAAGTGGATCCCGCGGAGCACGCCTGCGGCCGACACGGAACAGTTGGCCTGCTGGAGGTCGAGGGGGTGTCCGACCGCATCGACGAAGGCGCTCTCCTTGAACCACTCCAGGAAGACGCCTCGGGGGTCGCCGAACTGCTGCGGCGTGATCTCCCACGCCCCGGGAACCTTGAGCTCGCGGAACTGCACTGTGTTGTCTCCTCACGTCGCTTGTTGCGGAGTCAGCCTAACGGCGCGGCTACGCTTGGCGGTCGGTCGAGACGTCGAAGTGAGGAGTTGTCGTGCGCTGGTTGGTGACAGGAGCAGCAGGGATGCTGGGCCAGGACGTCGTGAGCCGGCTACGGCAGGCCGGCGCTGAGGTGACTGCAACCGACCGGGACCACGTGGACATCACCGACCTGGCGTCGGTGCGTGCCGCTGTCCAGGGCCATGACGTGGTGGTCAACTGCGCGGCGTGGACCGCTGTCGACGACGCCGAGACCCACGAGGCCAGCGCCTTCGCCCTCAACGCCACCGGGCCGGCGCTGTTGGCCAGAGCCGCCGCCGAACGGGGCGCTCGGATCGTGCAGATCTCCACCGATTACGTCTTCGACGGCGCAGGTGTCGCGCCGTATGCGGAGATGGCGCCCATCGACCCCCGCTCGGCATACGGCCGCACCAAGGCCGCAGGGGAGTGGGCGGTGCGCGCTGAGAACCCGGACCACTTGATCGTTCGCACGGCGTGGCTCTACGGCGCCCACGGCAAGTGCTTCCCGAAGACCATCGCGCGGGTCGCTGCCGAGCGCGGTGGGCTCGATGTGGTCGCCGACCAGGTGGGCC
Organism: Cellulomonas sp. P22; assembly: GCF_044392165.1. Taxonomy (NCBI): domain Bacteria; kingdom Bacillati; phylum Actinomycetota; class Actinomycetes; order Micrococcales; family Cellulomonadaceae; genus Cellulomonas; species Cellulomonas sp. P22. The sequence goes on along the minus strand of NZ_JBISBW010000005.1, from coordinate 272,865 downwards.
AGCCGACCTGGACGGTGGACCTCGCCGATCTGTTGGTTCGACTCGTCGAGGGCGGAGCGCCGAGCGGCATTTACCACGGGACCTCGGCGGGCCAGACGTCGTGGCACGAGTTCGCCCAGGAGATCGTCGTCGCGGCGGGCCTCGATCCCGCCATCGTCCGGCCCACTACCAGTGGCGCCTTCGCAAGTGCGGCGCCTCGCCCGGCCTACTCCGTGCTTGACCACCGTTCGCTGCACGCGGTCGGCGTTGCTCCTATCGGCGATTGGGCAGACCGATGGCACGCGGCGGCTCAAGGGGTTCTCGCAGTCAGCTAGGACGTGTCTCCCGTTTCTCGGGTGAGGCCCGCGGGGTCGGTGCGGGTGACGTCGTCTTCGCGTTTGGGTGTTCGCAGTGAGCAGTGGGCTCGCATCGAGCAGTTGCTGCCCTCGGACCAGGGCCAACGGGGGCATCCGGTCGGGGACATCCGGCGGGTGGGCGAAGCGATCGCCTACCGGTATCGACGGGGTCCCGTGGCGGGGCCTGCAGCGCGAGCCGTTCGGTCGGGGACACGGGGCCGGGTCGAATCTCAGGAATCTGCCGATCGGCGCGAGTCAACCGCCAGGTAGCGGGATGACCACGAACTGGACGACATCCTCGGGCCACGCGTTGCTCAGGTCGCCCGAGGCATCAAGGTCGTCATCCCCGAGAAGTCCGACGCAACCGCAATCGCCGCGGGGCCCGCGGCGGACCACCCACGCGGGCTCGACACGTGGCGCGGTCGCCTTGGCTGCCTGTATCACTTGGTCACGGACTCGGCCTAGCCGTCAGGTGGTGACAGGGGATGACGGGAGACGCCGGTGGTTCGGTCGATCATGGTGCGCTCGTTTGGCGGCCGACATGGTCGTCGCCGCGGGGTGTGGGCTGACCGGACCGGTGTCACACGCCCGGTCGGCCAGGACCGTCTAAATGTGGGCGCGGCTCCCGGGCGGGGGAAGTGGATGGCGGCCACGAGCCGTTCGCGCGCTGCCCCGGGCTGCGCTGCCCGACGGTGATCGCCGCCCGGGCCTCCCGGGCTGGTCGTCGGTGCTGGTGTAGCTGGTGGCCGAACAGCCGCGTGACCGGCGATGATGTGGCCTGCTCCCCGCGAGCCGCCCAGCCGAAGGAACCATTCAGGTCATCTTTGCGGTTCACGCGCCTCCTGCTGGGGGGTGGGTCGCGGTCCTGGCGTCCAGGCCCTCCGTCCGATCGTCGGTCCCGAGGCGCTCGCGCGGCATTTCCCGCCAGGCGTCTTCCCTCGTCGGCATTGGTACACGATTGCTGCAACTGGAACCCGGGAGGAGGGGCACCCGGCGATCACCTCCCTGGGACCTCAAATGGACACACGCCCTGGACGGTCCGTGTCGGGCGCCAGGTTCGGCTAGGGTGCTCCGAAGTTGTTCGCTACAGGCACGCGAGACGCGGCCACCGAGCAAAGGGGATTGTGTGGCGCGGGACAAGGGTGTCGCTGAGGGTGAGTGGGTCGGCAGGACGCCGCTGATCAAGGACCAGGTGCCGAGCGTCTGGGTTCAGTCGGTGCTCTACAAGACGCCAGTCAGGGCGATCGAGCGCGCGCTCGAGGCTCTTGCGAGGTCTGCCGAACTCGCAGTCATGGAAGACGGCGTGTGCAAGCGGGTGGTGGTGACTTACGGTGACTGCTCTCCGGCACGTTGTCTGGAAGACCATGACCTCGAGGCCCTGCGGTCCAAGTTTGGGTGGATTCTCGACCTGCGGTACGCGTGGTTCGGTGAGAACCTCGGCTCGGCTCGAGGCCACAACCGGCTTGCTGAGGACTGCGATCTCGAGTTCATGCTGATCCTCAACCCCGACATCGTGGTTGCCCCCCGGGTCATCCAGCACCTGCTCGAGCCATTCACGCGCACAGGAACCGGCATGAGTGAGGCGAAGCAGCTTCCGCTCGAGCACCCGAAGGACTACGACCCCGTCACTGGCGACACCTCGTGGGCCGCGACTGCCTGCGCCATGATCCCGCTGGACGTCTTTCGTCACATCGGAGGTTTCGACGAAGAAACGTTCTTCATGTATTGCGACGACGTGGACTTCTCCTGGCAGGTCAGGCTGCTCGGACTTCGCGTGGTCTTCCAGCCGAACGCTGTTGTGATGCATGACAAGCGGCTCTCTTCGACGGGGACGTGGGACCCCACGCCGGCCGAGCGGTACTACTCGGCGGAGGCGGCGCTGCTCCTGGCGCACAAGTGGTCCCGTCCGGACCTGGTGACGCGGATCCTCGCGGGCTTTGAAGCGCACGGAGATGAAGACCAGAAGCGTGCCGCGTGCGCATATCGAACGAGGCTCGCGGAGGGCGCTATCCCTGACGCCATCGATGGAGACCATCGCATAGGTGTCTTCGACAACGGCTACTACGCCAAGCACCGATTCGAGCTGTGAAAATGTCCAACTACGAGAACGCTTTCGCGCATGACAACGTCTATGGGCACGCGCTCGACCTGCTGCTCGACGTCATCCCGAGAGGCGTAGCAGGAGACGGGGCCATCCACCTGGACCTGGGGTGCGGCCACGCAGCGATCGCGGGGCCGCTCACCGAGGCGTCGGGCCTCGTCTACGTCGGCGTCGACGCGGACAGAGAGACCGTCGACGCCCTGATGCAGCGGGGTATCGAGGCACATCATCTGGAGCTCGGCGCCGAGAAGGAAACGCTGCTGGCCATCGTCGAGATCATCGCAGGACGACGTGTGGCGTCGATCTCGATGCTGGACACGCTCGAACATCTCTATGACGTCACGGGTGTGCTGCGAGTCATCCGCCGGCTCGCCCTCGACAACGAATGCGCGGCAGTGATCAGCGTGCCGAACGTCACGCACAGGGACATCGGTTTCAAACTGGCTCTTGGAGACTGGCAGTACACCGAGACCGGCATCCTTGACACGACGCACACCCGGTTCTTCAGCGCTAGATCACTTGAGCGCGAACTTGCGGCCGGTGGCCTGTACCGGACAGTCCGCCGCGACGTCGACCTGGAGGTCAGTGACCAGCACTTCCCGGACAGCCACTCGGCGCTGGCAGCAGGAACGACGCTCCACCACCTCCTCCGCCGTCTTCGCAGCGAAGCCGCACCTGATGAGAGCACCAACCAGTTCGTGTGGGCCGTCGCCCCAGGGCCGGTCAGCGAGAACTTGGTGTACACCGCGGAGCGGAACCCGGCGCGGCCGTTCCTCTCTGTAGTGATGCGCACTCAGGGGCGCCGTCTCCACTGCCTTCGCGAAGCGCTGACATGCCTTGCTGGCCAAACAGATGACGACTTCGAGGTCCTCGTCATGGGTCATCGACTCGAGGTCCAGCAGCAGGTCGGCGTCGAGCGGGTCATCGAGGACCTGCCCAAGAGCTTGCGTGACCGCACACACCTCATCAAGGTCCAGCACGGCAACCGTGTCGCCCCCCTCAATCAAGGCTTCGCTGCCGCGCAGGGCCACTACATCGTCATCCTTGACGACGACGACATTCCGTTGGCGCACTGGGTTGAGACATTCAGGCGGATGGCGGACCGCGAGCCGGGGCGCATGCTGCGTGCCGTCGCAGTGCTTCAGAACATCGATGCAGTCGAGACCAATGGTCAGAGCGGAATTCGGACGGCTGGCGGAATCGAGAAACTGTATCCGTCCGAGTTCGACATCTTCGACCATCTGCGAGCCAATTTCACGCCAAACATGGCGATCGCTTTTCCGCGGGGAGTCTTCCACGACCTCGGCATGCGCTTCGACCCGGAGCTGACGACAACCGAAGACTGGGACTTCATCATGCGCGCGGCAGTGGTCGTGGGCGTGGCGTCCAGCCCCGAGATCACGTCCATCTACCACTGGTGGGTTCGCGGCGAGTCGTCAAGGACCGTGCACCATCAGCGGGAGTGGGATCGGAACAACGGTCGAATCGTGCGCAAGCTCGACTCGCGCGCGTTGATACTGCCCGAGGGCTCGGCGTCACGAATCCGGGAAGTCATGGCGGAGCGCGACTCTGCCAGAGAGGCGGCGAACGCGGCGGCGCTCCGGCCCGAGCCGAGCAGGGGAGGGCACACCGGAGCCGACCCTCGGAATCTGAACGAGATCGCCCAAATCCTTGAGTCCAGGTCGTGGCGGCTGAGCGCACCGCTGCGCCTACCCGGTGTGCTGGCAGCGCCATCCCGACGAGTACGGTTCAGCAACTACGTCGCGATGTCTGATGACTCGCTGATCCACGCGGCAGCGGAGCTGCGCCGTTCTCGATCGTGGCGGGTGACGTCGATACTGCGTCGTCGCTCCTCTGCTGGGGCCGCCGACGTGCGGTAGGTCCGATGGTGAACGCCACCTGACTGCCACGTGGTGCGGCAAGGAGAAGAGAGTGATCGGGTGACGTAGCTGGTGAGGTTGCGGAAGCCGAGGGCAGCCCCGCGCGGGCTTTCGAGGTGTCCGTCGACAGCCTCAGCGGGGCCAACGCTGGTGCCGGCGCTCGAAGGAGGCCGGCACTTCAGGGGCACGCTTCTTCAAGGTTCGGCCGAGCGTGATCAACTCGTTCTGCACGCAATGGCTGATGGACTCGACCAGCCGGGCCATCAGCTCTCGCCCTCTGCTGCTCGGGCTCGCCGTAGGCCTCGATCATGCGCTGGTGTATCGGTTGCGACAACGTCTCCAGGTGTCGAGTCTGCTTGCCGCTGAGCAGGTCAGCGCCGGTGTGCGGGTCCGCCACCTGACATGCGGACCACGCAAACGGATCTATCACCGCCGCCAAGTCGGGCAACTCCTTGCTGGACGCGGACTTGAACCCCCGTGAAGTTGTCCATGGCGACGACCCCGAACCTGGACGTGGTCAGGGCAAGCCAGCCGAAGGTAGCGTCGGACACGTCGAGGTCTTCCCGATGGGCAGGGCAAGAACTCCACCGCCGGAAGGCCTCGACCCCTACCCGGCCACCGACGTGCCGCGGCAACAAGACCCTCGATGAGGAGCCGTCTTCGGCCGTAGCACGATAGCGACGACTAGGACCATGCACGGATCCGGTCCGAATATGAAACCAAACGGGCGTCGTCGAGGAACGCCTGGCGCAACGACGGAGAAATCACCAGCGTCCCCGAATGGGAACTTAGCCAACGTTCAGCAACGGGGATTGTGGTCTCCACGGAGTCCTGGCCGCCTTGAAGGAGCACGGACTCAAAATTACCTTGGGTCGTCCAGTCGCCCCGAAGAGACAGATACCACTGCTGGGCGTTGATGGGGTCCATGGAAGTCGGTGCCGTCTCAAGATACGCTGAATCGATGCCCGAGTTCTCTAGGACCCTCGCTGCTGACAGCAGTGAGGATGCGGCGGTGGCCATGGCGTCTGGGGCGAGACGGAAATTGTCTTGCACAATGGTCGTGGTATCGGTAGAGACGAGTCCGGTCGCGACCGACGAGGGGCCACTGTACCCGTAGAGTTGCGTTCCGGCGAGACTTAAGGCGCAAACACCGATCCCGGTGAGCACTCGTCCCGTCGGCTTTTTCTTTGCGATCTCGTGCGGAACAATAAGAGAAACTGCGAGGGAAAGCAATGCCAACAGAATCAGTTCTGAGCCCAAAAGGAACTTCCAGAAGTAGTAACCCACTGTCCCGTGATCTCGAATCTGGATCGAGGTGAGGTAGTGCGCCACCACAACGCAAATCGGCAAAATGCTGATGAGAGTCGAGACCTGCCAGGCGTTCGCCTTGTCGACCAACTCACCCTTACGGAGCAAAGCGACTGCGATGAGCCCGGCACCAAGGCTTGATGTCGCTATGACAACGACCATTCCCACGGGCGGAGGGGTGATGGCGCCAGGTGCTGACAGGCTGGTCCCACCCGTTCCGCCGAGGACGAGCCGGGCGGCTCGAAATATCCCGAATGCAGTGGCTCCGATGATCAGCGCGGTGGCCGTCCAGGCGTGCCGCGACGCTCGCCAGCGATCTTTCGTCATGGGCAGTAGTGACGCAACCGCGACGGGGAAAGCAAGCACCAGCAAGAGAATCCAGCCGTGAGCTACGCCTAGAAACGCTCCGCACAACGCCAGCATCGAGACCGGCTGTGCAACACGGGACATCGAGACGACCACAAACATCGAGGCGCCGATGAGTGCGCACGGCACAACGAAGCTCGCGAAACCGGATTGAACAGATGTTGCGCCGGGGCCCAGGAAGAACCCGGCCGAAACTACAGCCGCCAAGGGGGCCGCCACGTCCCAGCGGCTGCGGAGGCGCGGCATCGAGCACAAGCCAGCGACAAGAGTCACGACAGTCGCTGTCACAAGCAAGGCAGTGATGCGGTTGTAGGCGATCAACGAGGACGAGACGTCGTGCTTTGCGGCGGGCCACATCAGTTGCGCGAGCGAGGCGGCCGTTGCGTGAAAGCCCTGTGGGTAGTTGAAGTAGAGCCAGTCATTTGTCGCTGTCGGCGGGGTGATGGCGTCAATGGTGCTGCCGTGCAACCATGTCATGTGAAACATATTGAAGTGTGCTGAGTTGTCCCAGCCGGGTAGCAGTAGTGCGAGGGCTGAGACTCCGTCGTCTCGTGTGATCCAGGGCTTGAAAGCAAAGAGGCCGAACGCCGCAGTGAGTAGAGGGATCACGTCGACAACTCGGATGTCGGGGATGAGAGGGCGACTTCCCATCAAATGCATCTTCCGAGCGATGATCCATCCTGCGGCCATTCCGAACCCAAGTGCCAAGCAGGCTGTCACGCGATCGAACGGTAGCTGCCACCACCAGAGGGTTTGGGACCAGCCCAGCGCGATCAACCCGGCGAGAAGGATTCGCCCTGAAAGCGTCTTGGCCGTCGGGAGCGCGAGCGCCACCGCGATGACGAGAGCCAGTGTGATCGGGCCAGTCAGCACCCCGAAATGCCGGAGTGCGACGGTGAGCGCAGCGATGAGCACGCCGACGCCGGTCGAGTAGACACCGACGTGCCTCGGACGAGCCGACACTGACCTTCCGGATGGCGCGCCGGCATCGACGCCAGATTGTGCGATCACGGCGTGGTGCGTATTGGTCATTTGAACACCCAATGTCGGTACAGGAAGTAGTTCCAGATCGAGGTCACGGCGGTGGTTGCGGTCTTGGCGATGAAGAGCCCTAGGCCCACCGCCTGGGCAACTTCAATCCCCGCAAGGGTCACGCAGTAGTTTGCTCCGAGAAGCACGCCATATCTGAAGGAGTGCGACAGTAGCTTGTCGGCGTCCCGTGTACCGAACAGCACGCGATTGAGGCTGAAGTTTGCCAGGACGCTCAACCAGAAAGATATCGTCGCGGCGAGCCATGGAGGAATGCCGACAGGCCCAGCGAGAAGCACCAAGAGGCCAGCGTCCACGCCGAATGATACGACTCCGACCACAAGGAAGAGTGCAAATTTCTTGTATCGTTGGTAGAGCCGGGAGAGGATCGACATCCTGTTGGGCTGCGAGGCGTCAGCCACAACCGTGGTCGGCTGTGACCCGGGTCGCTCGGCTGCTTTCATCGCGGTGGCACCCGGGCCGCGTCGACCAGGTTTTCAGTTGGTTCCTGACGGGTTGCTGGTCGACTCGACCGCCGGGCCCGACGCATGACGGGACGTTCCACGAGAATCCAGCTCGCGGCGGCAAATGGCGCTGTCAGGACCACCGATAGGGCGGTGTAGGCGATGACGCCGTGCCGGTGCGCACCGAAGCTGGCGAGGAGTTGCTGTATCGGGAACGCGTAGATGTAGACGCCGTACGAGACGTCATGACGTCGAATGACTGACGGGGATGGGACCGATTTCCCAATCCACAGCAAGACATATGTGATCAACGGTGCGGCGAGTTGGAGTCCCCATTCGCTCGAAAGTTCCAGCAAAGCCGCGGTACAGATTGCGGAAAGTGCGGCCCCGAGCCAATGGAGGGGGAGACGGCTTCTGGCCATCTGAATCACAGACCCGCCAAGAAAGAACGGAATGAGTGTCAGTATGTTGCGAACGTCTGGATTGTTTTGAAGATATGGTAGGACGGTTTCAATGTTTGCAACCAGCAATACGCTTGCGAAAAAGCTCGCCAATGCTGGCACCAGGCTGCGTCGAAACAATGGTGATATCGCGAGTGCGCCGACCGCGAGGTAGCAGATGAACTCGTAGTAGAGCGTCCAGAGCGAGCCGTTCCACGCGGTCGGGTAGGGATTCGCTGAAAGCGTCTCTCCGATGCCGTACGCATTGATCTGCAGCGTGGAATTCAGAAGCACGTGGTTGAGCGGAGTGACCCCGGGCCCTGTGAGGTATCCATTCAGAGTTCCATGATCGTGCAAATAGGCGACCGGTGCAAAAACCGCCACAGTCAACCCCAGGCAGACCCAGAACGCAGGAAGGATCCGGGCTGCGCGGTGGATGAGATATTCGCCGAGAGGGTGCGAGAGCCTGCTCGCAGTGATGAGGTAACCACTGAGACAGAAGAATCCGTACACGGCCCATCCGCCGAGCACGACTCCGCCGATTTGAGGGTGACCTTCAAATCCGCCGAGTGGCCACGAATGATGGTATAGAACGGCCAGCGCCAATATCAGACGAATGAGGTTGAGACTGTTTCGCCGGGGGTTGAGCTGTTCCCCGGTCCAGAAGCCAATTCGTGCAGACGGCGATGCTTGGACGTTTGGCTTTGTTCGTGGTCGCGCAGGTGCTGATGTCGTAGTCACCGATTCGACTCCGGGGTGCGAATGGAATGGTTGTAGCAGCGTTGGGTTCTAGGAGATAGAACCGTCGCACCCGGCGAACGACCACAGGCCGTGCTGGTCTGAGGTTGCGCGCACATGGGGACAGTGTGCCGCATCTTCTGGTCTGGTGTGGCATCCCGCCCGCGTCGGGTCGGTGGAGGTCTGTGCGCATCGCTTGTAAGGTTCCTTCGGCGCGATGCGACCGATCGACGAAACGCACCGCGCGCATGTCGCGAGATGGCGGCTGACGAGAACAGAGAGGCGAGAGATGTCTACACCAACGACAAGTCGCGTGTCGGGCGAGCGTGGCGGGACGGTGCTCGTCACGGGTGGCGCCGGGTTCATTGGCACTGCGTCGGCCCCGCTGCTCGCACACTCGTTCGACAGAGTCGTAGCAGTTGACTGCATGCACCCGCAGATCCATCCATCAATCGATCGCCCACACGGCCTCGACGATCGAGTCGAGCTGGTGGTCGGGGACGTGACGTCGCCCGCGCTGTGGGACTCCCTACTCGATGACGTCCGCCCAGATGTTGTTGTCCATCTCGCGGCGGAGACCGGTACCGGTCAATCGCTGACCGAGGCGAGCCGGCACGCTGAAGCCAATGTTGTGGGTACCACGCAGATGCTCGATGCCTTTCTGCGCAGCGGTGTGATGCCGAGTCGCATCGTACTGACAAGCAGCCGGGCGGTGTATGGCGAGGGTGCCTGGAGTCGGACGGCCGACGGGGCGGTGTTCTACCCAGGCCAGCGGAGCAACGGACTCCTTGAGCAGTCACTCTGGGATTTTCCCGATGCCGAGCCGTGTGCGATGTCCGCTGCGACCACACATCCCGCACCTGTCAGTGTCTACGGAGCGACGAAGCTTGCCCAGGAGCACATCGTCGCCGCGTGGGCACAGTCGGTGAATGTGGAGCCGGTGATTCTGCGCCTGCAGAACGTCTACGGCCCCGGTCAGTCGCTGATTAATCCGTACACGGGTATAATGTCGCTTTTCTGCCGGCTCGCGAGGGTCGGCCGCTCTATCCCACTGTACGAGGACGGTCTGGTCCGCCGAGACTTCGTACTTATTGATGATGTTGCGCGTGCAGTCGTGGCCGCGTCGACCTCACCAGCGCCAGGACCTCGACCCATCGACATCGGCTCGGGAGAGCATCAGACCATCGCAACCGCGGCTGAACTGATCGCGGCTCACTACGGGGCTCCCGCCCCTCACGTGACAGGGCAGTTCCGGCAGGGTGATGTGCGCCACGCGTGGGCGGATGTCGCACACGCCCGAGACGCGCTGGGTTGGTCACCCGAGTACACCCTCGGTGACGGTGTCACCAGGCTCGCAACCTGGATCGAGAACCAGCCCGGGGTCGAGATCTAGGGAGACAGGCGTCCCATGCCGCCACTTCAGCGTGTCGCGTTCGCCGGGATAGCCTGTGGCTCGGCTAGGGAGGTGGAAGAAGATGCACAGGCTGGAGGGAACCTCTCGCTCGTACGCTTGGGGATCGCCACGCGCCATCCCGGACCTCTTGGGATCGGCCCGGGGGTCATCTCCGGTTGCGGAACTGTGGTTCGGTGCGCATCTGAGCGCTCCGTCTCCAGTCGCAGGCCCCCTCGGATGCACTGATCTGGCTTCCCTGATCGCTTCGGATCCCGCCGCGACGCTGGGCGACGACGTGCGGGCTCGCTTCGGCGACGCGCTTCCCTATCTGCTCAAGCTCATCGCACCCGAGCGGCCCCTCTCGCTCCAGGTGCATCCTCACGTCGCTCGTGCACGTGAAGGATTTGACCGGGAGGATGCTGCCGGGATCCCGGTCGACGCCGACAATCGGAACTACCGCGACCGGAACCACAAGCCCGAACTGGTACTTGCGCTGGCCCCGTTCGAGGCGTTGTGCGGTTTCCGGGCGCCGCGCCGGGCCGCTGAGCTGTTCGCAGGCTTGTCAGCCCCGCTGGCGAAGAAGCTCCGAGCGCTGCTGGCGGCCGAGCTGTCAGCTTCTGGCGTGCGAGCCGCCTTTACGTTCCTTCTCGATCCCGCGACGCGCCCGTCGGAGCGTGACGTCGAGGCGCTGGCACGGGAGTGCGAAGCTCGGCTGGCATCAGGCTCGACTTCGCCGCGGGCCGATTCGACAGTAGAGCTTCTGGCGAAAGCCTATCCAGGTGACCCGGGTGTCATTGCGTCATTGCTGCTCAATCCCGTCAGTCTTCAGCCCGGTGAGGCGTTGTTTGTCCCGGCGGGTGGAGTCCACGCGTATCTGAGCGGTTTGGGCATCGAGATCATGGCGAGTTCCGACAACGTTCTGAGGGCAGGCCTCACATCGAAGCACGTCGACACGCCCGAGCTGCTCGCCTGCGTCGACTACGTCGCGGCGCCCCCCATCCGGACCGCGCCGGAGGTCTTCCACGGCGCGACTCGGGTGTTCTACGCGCCTGTCGACGACTTCGAACTTTCGGTGACCGATCTGACTGACGAGGACGTCCACCCGCTTCCCGGCCGAGGGCCGAGGACGCTGCTCTGCCTCGCAGGTGAGGTCACAGTCCGGTCGCAGGTCGATTCGCTGACGCTCACCAGAGGCGATGCTGCGTTTGTTGCGGCCGCTGAAGGGATGCTCTCCGCTCAGGGCCGTGGCGTACTGGTCCAGGCCGACGTCCCCTGAGGCCTGGTCGATTGTGACGATGCGAGCTGGGGTCAAAGGGTCGTAGTAATCCGTTCATCCTTCACGAGACGTTCCCATCGCTGGGGAGTGGCAGTATGCGAGGTGACGAGCGAAGGGTCGAGCCCGACGAGTGATCCCCCACTCGCCAGGATCCGGAGAGCCGCTCGTGCGAACTCTTCTGTCCCGATGACGCGATCGTCTTTCGCCTGGACGAGGACGCGCTGCTGGCCGAGCGCGGAGGCCGAAGGCCCAGCCATCTCGGAGCTCAGGTCGGCATGTGTGAGGTCGGTCGCCGCCGTAGCCAGGGCGGGGTGGGCCGGCGACTCCGGAAGTACCCACCCCAGCGCGTCCCCGTAGGTCATCACAGCCGATGCTGCGTCGATCGTCCCGGGTGGTAGCTCACCGTCGAAACGCCGCGCGAGAGCCGGAAGTGAGACAGCCACGATTGGGACTGTCATGTCGAGATGATGCAACGGTCGGTCAGTGACGATCGCATCGACCTCGACCGTGGCCCCACCTTCTTGACTCAGCACAACGCACGCCCCCGCCCGCCACACTGCAAGCGCCCACACCACGGTCCGCCAGTGCGGGGGGAGGTCGATCAGCACGCGCGTGCCGGGTTCGACGTCGAACTCCTCCACGAGGAGATTCACCGTCTTGTTCACCCAGTTCTCCAGCACGGCGCCGGAGAGCTCGACTCGTTCGCCGCCGTCCCCGTACCACGTGATCCTCGGGCGGCCTGGCTCGCGGGTGATGAGGCGCAGGATGTCGGCAACGGTCGTCGGGGTCACCGTCCCAGCCTAGGCGGGGCGATCCACGACCTGGTCGCCTGCGCTCATCCGCCCTCCTCGAGCAGCTCGCACGGCACGCGAGACGTCCACCCTGGCGGGGCGACCGCCAGGGCCGGCGCGGTGACTGTGGGGTCCTCGCGGCACTCCTCGAGAGCCTCGCGAACCTCCGGCGCCCATTCAGGGCCGTTGCTGCGTGAGGTCAGAGCGGGCGAGAAGTTTGTCACGGCGGCAACGAGCAACGGCGTCATGACGACGGCAGCTGCCGCGTACGCACCCGGGTGCCGGGGCAGGACGGTGAGCGCGAGGATCAGGGCGGCGAGAAGCAGCATGGAGGGGACGACTGCGTACCGCAGCAGGGTGAGTACCCGGGTTGACGAGGCATCGGGCCTGCTCCAGCCCGCCTCGGGTCTGCTGATCAGCAGCGCTGCGCTCCACAGCACCACCGACGCGGCGGGGAAGGTGATGGCCGCGAGCCGCTGGGTGGGCGTGCCGCGACGAAGCACGAGGATGAGGGCTGCGCACGACGGGACGAGCACGAGCGCCGCTGCACCCCATCCGAACCGGATGACGGTCAGGGTGATGGCTTCCTCTGACCCCCACCACAGCGACAGGACGGCGTTCACGAGGTAGCCGGAGATGACGTCCTCGGCCGCCGGCACGGGTGAAGTTCTGGGGGCCCTGTCCGGTGCTCCGAGCACCTGAGCGACGAGCCCGACGAGAAGCCCCGCCCGGATGACCCATCCTCTGCGGTCTCGCCATCGCCAGAGGACGAGCGGGACGAAGAAGGCCGTCTGGATCTCGGTGAGCGCACAAGCCAGGGCGACGAGGCCGAACAGCCACGCCCCGACGCGCGTCTCAGGGAGGTAGAGGAGCAACCAAGGCGTCAGCCACAGAGCGAACCAGTGCACGTTCGCGAGGTTGCCCAAGACCTCGAGGGGGAGGGCGGGGACGAGCAGCGTCACGGCGGCGAACGCGATACGCAGCCACGGGTTGTCGGTGACCGACCGCGCGCACACGTAGACGAGTGCCCCCGCGCCGCCCGCGAGCAGGCATGCTGCGGCGGACACGGCCGTGGCGTAGGACGGTGGAGCGGCGGTCAGGACTGTGAGCTCGGCTGCGAAGCGCGGCAGGAGATGGAGGTAGCCGTCGTAGGGGCGGAGAAGGGTTGACCACGCAGGCGCGTAGAAGGCGTCCCAGAGGAACACACGTCCGTCTTCGGCCCACAGCGTGTCGCGCGCGACGGCAGGCAACCGCAGCCAGCCGACGATCGAGAGCAGCACTCCGACCAGGACCGCCACCATCCCGTCGTGCAGGTGTGCGCGTCGCGGGACACCGTGGCGGGGAGGAGCGGCGGAACGCGGCACCCGGGATCTTGACACCGGGACGCTCGGGAGATCCTTCGGCACGGTTCCTCCCGGGACGCGTCGTGCCCGCTACCGCACCGACGTGCTGCGGACCTTCATCCGCGTGGTCGGCAACGACCGGTGTGCCCACAGTAAGAGGCGTGCTTGTGTCCCGCGAGTGCTCGACCAGGGTCCTGTCACTCGTTCATCCGCGGCGCGCGACGAGGAGGTGGTGCGGATGCACCCGCCCCCGGTCGAGCCGGTGCCGCGACACCGTCAGCCCAAGCTCAGTCAGCCATCGGGCCAGTGTCGACGGGGGCACGAAGTCGAACGACGAGCCCTCGGTGATCCGCAGCACCTTGACGGAGATCGTCTCCTGCAGCGTGTTCCACCGCACCTTCCAGCGCGGTTCGGCACCCATCTCCTTGACGAGCAGCACCCCGTCGGGGGCGAGCTGTGCCACCGCCTCGGTGAGCAGCCGGCGCTGCTCGGAGGCGGGGAGCAGGTAGAGCACGTCGACGAACACCACGGCGTCCCACGGGCCCGGGGGGACGGCGCCGGACTCGGCGACCCGCAGCTCCAGCCGGTCGACCGCACCGGCGGCGGCGGTGCCGTGCGCGATCTTGGCGGTGTCGATGTCGACGCCGACCACCTCGCGGCCGGGGGCGTCGAGGGCGGCGTACGCGCTGAAGAGCCCGTGCCCGCAGCCGATCTCGAGGATCCGCCCGGTCCGGGGCAGCGCCGCGCTGACGGCGGCGAACGGTGCGCTCCACCAGCGCACGGTGACGTGGGCGCGGACGCCGGCGGGGGAGCGGCGGTACAGGTCGAGGGCGGCGCGCCCGGCGTGGTCGGGTCGGCGGCCGAGCAGGCTCATCCCGGGTCCTTCTCGTCGTGGGAGGCCGCGACCTCGTCGTGGGAGGCTGCGACAGCGAGGTCGGCGAACCCGCCGAGGCGGTACCCGGCGGCGGCGACCACGTCCCGGGTGGCAGGGTCGAGCAGGCCCGCGAGCTCGTCGCCCCAGCGGTACCCCCAGGCGAACCGTCCCAGGTCGGGGTCGTCCGGCTCGGAGGGGTGGGCGTTGATCTCGGCGCTCGCCCCGTCGCCGGTGCGCAGCGACGCCAGCGCGGCGGCGAAGCGCGAGACGTCGAGCGAGCCGGCCTCGTCGAGCCCGGCGTAGTCGTCGGTCAGGTGCAGTCCCCGACGGCTCAGGCGCCGGGCGGTCAGCCGGCTCAGTGCGCCGACACCGAGGCCGACCGGCCCCCGTGCTCGGCTCCGCGGCAACCGCACCGCCCCGATGCCGTGCTCGCGCGCGAGGTCGGCCACGACATCCCCGACCGCGGGCCACAGGTGCGTGTGCTGGTGCGTGTCGACGTGCGTGACGGGCACGCCGACGGACAGCACCCGTTCGAGCTGGGCGCCCAGCTCGCGGCGCACGTCGTCGGGGTCGAGGCGTCCGGTGAGCCCGCGGGCGACCACGGTGCGGTAGCTGAGGGGGAACGCCCCGCGCCGGTCCACGAGCGTGGGGATCTCGCGCGGGGACAGCAGCGGCGGGTCCTCGCCGACGATCGCGAGGTGTGCACCGAGCTCGAGCGTGGGGGTGGCGCGCAGCATCGTGGCGGCGTCGTCGAACGCCCGGCCGACGGCGAGCAGCGACGTCGCGGTGACGATCCCCTCGAGGTGGGCGCGCTGCACGGCCCGGTTGACGCCGGCCGTGAGGCCGAGGTCGTCCGCCGTGACGATCAGCAGCCGGCTCACGCGACCTCGGCACCCGTGCCGGCAGGGGTCTCGACGCCGGCGCGGCGGAACGGTTCGACCCGCTTCAGGTCGGAGCGCAGCCGGAACATCTCGCCGACCATGGTGCGGATGACCGACCAGGACGACAGCGTGGACACCCCGCGGGTGCGGGGGAAGTAGTCGACGCCGATCTGCAGGATCTGGAAGCCCGAGCGCTGCGCCCGGATGACGAGCTCGGCGTCGATGAACGACCCCTCGCTGACGAGCTCGACGTGGTCGATCACCTGGCGCCGGCAGAGCTTGAACGCGAAGTTGATGTCGCGGAGCCGGGTGCCGAACATGGCCTGGACCAGCCCGTTGTAGAAGAACGAGTAGACGGCGCGACGGGGTCCCTCGCCGGTGCGGTCGAGGCGGTAGGCGCTCACGACGTCGGCCTCGTAGGTGCGCAGCACGCGCAGCGCGCGGACCAGCTCGAGCATCTCGAACGGCAGGTCGGCGTCGGTGTACAGCACGACGTCGCCGGTCGCGGCCGCGAGCCCGCTCTTGATCGAGCCGCCGAGCTTGCGGTTGTGCGGGTGGTGGACCACGCGCACGTGGTGGTCGGCTGCGGCGAGGGCGTCCGCGAGCTGCGGCGTCGTGTCGGTCGAGGCGTCGTCGACCACGATGATCTCGTAGTCCGCGATCTGCTCCTCGGCGACGAGCTGCTCGCAGATCTCCACGGCGGCACCGACCGCACGGTGGATGTACAGCTCCTCGTTCCACATCGGGAAGAAGATCGACAGCTTCTTGAAGGTCTCGGGGGGAGGCAGGAGGGAGGTCATGAGACAGCCACCGATCGTCCGTAGAGCGAGGTCAGCACGAGCAGCAGCACCGCGCAGGTGCCCAGCACCAGCGGTCGCAGCCAGCGACGGTGCGTGGTCGTGAGCAGGTCGCCTGCGGCGGCCATGACGGGGAACGCGACCAGCACGTAGCGGCCGGTGCCCATGAAGTCCTTGGTGCCGAGGATGGGGATGAGGAGCACCACGGCGGTGTACGCCGCGTAGCCCCACCCGAACCGGCGCCACACCCGGCGCAGCAGCAGCACAGCGCACAGGCAGGCGAGGGCCTGCAGGGTCAGCAGGGCCGCGATGCCGTAGGGGCCCTTCACGACGGTGCCCAGGTAGACGAGCTTGAACCACGTCTTCGGACCGACGCCCTGGTTCCAGCCGGGAGCCGACTCGACCTCGACGAACGCGAGCGGGTTGCCGAAGTCGACCCACAGGTAGAGGCACCACAGGGCGAGCCCGGCACCCGACACCAGCACGCCCACGTGACGCCAGCGCACGTCGCGCACGGCGGTCAGGAGCTCGCGCCACGCCGGCGTGCCTCGCCCGACGAGCACGGTCCCGCGCCGGGCCGCACGGTCCTGCGCGATCAGCTCGAGCGTGCGCACCACCAGCCCGACGGCCACGGCCACACCCACCGGGCGTCCGGCGGTCGCGAGCGCCCCCACGAGACCCGCCGCCCAGTACCACCGGCGTTCGAGCAGCAGGAACGCCCCGACGGTGCAGAGCAGGAACAGCGAGTCGGCGTACATCGCGCCGTAGAGGAAGAACGCGTAGGGGTAGAGCATCAGCAGCGCGATCGCCGTGAGCGCCGCGGGCCGGGGCAGGCGGGGCCACACCCATCGGCCGAACAGCACCACCGCGGCGGCGCCGGCCGCGACCGCGAGGAGCGACCCGGCGACCTGGGTGTCGCCGGTCAGCGACGTGAGGGCCCGCACGCTCAGGGGGTACACGGGGAAGAACGCGATCGAGGACTGCTGCCCGGGCGTGTACTCGTAGCCCACCGTGGCGATGTGGTGGTACCAGCCCGCGTCGTACTGGAACCACCCGTCGAGCCAGGCCGGCCCCTGCAGGATCGACTCGTCGCCGGGCGGCCGGAACTGCTCCGACCAGGCGACGAGCGCGCTCAGGGCGACGGTGACGAGCACGAAGGCGCCGAGCACCCGCTCCCAGGGGTATCGCCGTTCGGGCGCTGCCACGGGGGTGGATCCCGCTACGGTGCTCTCGTCCGTTGTGTGCACTACGCCCCCCGCTGCCACGCCGATCCCCGCGCGCCGCTGGTGCAGCGGCCAAACGTGCAGCATAGGGACTTCCGCGTGCCTCCGGGCGTGATCAGGGCCACTCGTGCGGGGAACGAAGGAAAACATGCTGCCTGCTCTGCTGTGCGTCGCCGCGGCCGCGCTCTGCTCCGGGACGGCGACCGTGCTGCAGGCGGTCGCGGTCCGGCGTCTTCCCGTCGGGCAGGGTCTCGAGGTCGGGCTGGTGGTGCGGCTGGCCCGCAGCCCGCGTTACTTGATGGCTCTCGTGCTGGTCGCCGCAGGTTTCGCGCTGTCGTTCGTGGCGCTGCGGACGCTGCCGCTCTTCCTGGTGCAGGCGGGGCGCGCGTCGAGCCTCGCGGTCACGGCGGTCGTGTCGGTGTGGGTGCTGGGGGCGCGGCTGCGCCGGGTCGAGGTGGCCGCGGTGGGCACGGTCGTCGCGGGGCTGGTGGTGCTGGCCCTGTCGGTCGGGCCGCAGCCTGCGGTGGTGGACGCCGGGGCGACCCGGCAGGTGCTGGTGGGCGGTCTCGTCGTCGTCGTGGTGGGGGCCGCGCTCGCGGTGCGGCTCCGTCGGCCCGCGCGGGCGGGAGGTGTGCTCGCGGTCCTGGCCGGGATGGCCTTCGCGCTGCTCGCCGTGGGGGCCCGCACGCTGCCCGGCTTCGCCCCCGCTGCACTCGTGGGGGACCCGGTGGCCTGGGTCATGGCGGGTGCGGGCGCCTGCGGCCTGGTCCTCGGCGCGCTCGCGCTGCAGCGCGCCCCGGTGGTGGCGGTCACCGCGCTGATGGTCGGTGTCGAGACGTGCCTGGGTGCGTTGCTGGGCATGGTTCTCGCGGGCGACCGGCCCGCGTCGGGCGGGGCTCCGGCCACCGCTGTGGCGTTCTCGTTGGTGCTGGTAGGAGCCCTGGCGGTCGCGCGGTTCGGGTCGGCCGACGACCTCGCCCAGAGCCCTCAACCTGGTCAGGACGTCATTTCGGCGGCGCGACACGCAGAGCGTTCTGCATTTCACCCGACAAACCGCCCGGAGTAGCACAGCTCCGCTTGACGAACCCGAACGACACGCGTGTAATTTCAGAGAACCGTTTCACGCGACGTGCAGGTCAGGCGGGATGTGCAGCGGGAAACGGTCGTCGTACCGACTCAGGCCGTGCATCGACGCACGGTCCGACGACACCGTCCACGAACGCGCACCATCGAGCACGGAGGAACCCCATGTGGAATCTGCTCGACGACGACGGATCCTTCCCCTCCGACGCGGACCGTTCTGCTGTGGCCACGCAGGCGCCGTCGAACGTCCTCAACCTCTTCGGCACGCCGGCAGACGACGGGATCATGGGCTGGCAGGAGCGCGCGCTGTGCGCGCAGACCGACCCTGAGGCGTTCTTCCCTGAGAAGGGCGGCTCGACGCGCGAGGCCAAGAAGGTGTGCACGGGCTGCGACGTGCGGTCCGAGTGCCTCGAGTACGCGCTCGAGAACGACGAGCGGTTCGGCATCTGGGGCGGCCTCTCGGAGCGGGAACGGCGCAAGCTCAAGCGTCGTGTCGTCTGACCGGTACCCGCCGGCAGGGGCGATGATGTCGCGAGATGACTGACTCACCGCTCCTTTCAGGTCTCCGACTGGCCGAGGCCCCCGCCACGTCGCGGTCGGCCCCGGCCGTGACCGCCGTGGTCGTGACCCGCGGTCCCAGCCGCTACCTCGCCCCCACGCTGCAGGCGCTCGGCGCCCAGACACGCACCCCCGCGCGGGTGCTGGTCGTGGACGTCGCCGAGCACGCGGGCGGCGACGTGCTGCGGCTCACGCGCGGCGCGCTCGCGGGCCTCAGGCCCGACGCAGCCCCGGAGATCGTGGCCGTGCAGGCCCCCGGCGCGCGGACGTTCGGCGACGCCGTGCGCAGCGCCCTGGCCGACATCGCCCCTCCCACCATCGTCGCCGCGCCCCGCGACCTGGCCGGCACGTGGTTGTGGCTGCTGCACGACGACTCGGCCCCCGAGCCCGACGCGCTCGCGGAGCTGCTGCGTGCCGTCGAGCACGCCCCGTCGGTCGGGGTCGCGGGCGTCAAGCAGTACACCTGGACCGAGCCTGCGCGCCTGCTCGAGGTCGGGGTGCGCACCTCCCGGTCGGGGAGGCGCATGACGGGCGTCGAGGACGCCGAGGTCGACCAGGGGCAGCACGACGGGCGCGAGGACGTGCTCGGCGTCGGCATCGCGGGCGCGCTCGTGCGGCGCGACGTGTGGGACGAGCTCGGCGGACCGGATCCCGCGCTGGGTCCGTTCGGCGACGGGTTCGACCTCTCGCGCCGGGCGCGGCTCGCCGGTCACCGCGTGGTCGTCGTCCCGGCCGCCGTGGTGCGGCACGCGCAGGCGAGCTACCACGGGCTGCGGGGCACGTCCGGGGCGGGTGTCGAGGTCGACGCCGACGCGGACGGCCTGCCCGACGCGGGCGACCCCCGCCGCTCGTTCGCCGCGCGCCGCCGCGCCCTGGTGCACCAGCGGCTCGTGACCGCGCCGCTCCTGCTGCTCCCGTTCGTCGCGGTCCTCGCCCTGCTCTCGGCTCCGGTGCGCGCCCTGGTGCGCGTCGCGACCAAGGAGCCCCTGCTGGCCCTCACCGAGCTCGCGGCACCGCTGCGTGCCCTAGGTCGGCCGGGGGCTGTGCTGGGTGCCCGGCGGCGTGCCCGGCGCACCCGCAGGCTGTCGCGACGCACGCTGCGTCCGCTGCAGGCGTCGTCGCGCGACGTGTGGTCCGAGTGGCGCGACCGCCGGCTCGCGCACGCCGAGGCGCGTCGGGTGGTGCATGCGCCGAGCGAGCTCGAGCTGCGCGAGCTCGCCGCCCTGACCACGCGCCGCCGCAGCACGCTGGGACTGCTCGTGGTGCTGCTCAGCGGGGTCACCGCCGTCGCGCTCGGGGCTCTCGTCGGCCCGGTGGCCGGAGGCGCGACACTCGTGGGGCGGGCGCTCACGCCCGCGGCCGCCGGGCTGGCCCAGCTCTGGCAGGCGGCGACCTCGGGCTGGGTCGCCGACGGGCTCGGTGCCCCCGGACCTGCCGACCCCCTGCTCCTGGTGCTGCTCCCCGTGACGGCACTGGTCGGCGACCTCAGCCGCGCCGTGGCGGTCGTGCTGCTCGGCGCCGTGCTGCTCGGCGGCCTGGGCGCCTGGTTCGCGGCGGGCGCGGCGACGCGCTCGGTCGCTGCGCGCCTGTGGGCGGCCCTGGTCTGGGCCGCGGCCCCGGCGCTGCTCGTGGGCCTGGGGGACGGACGCCTCGGTCCGGTCGTCGCGCACCTCGCCCTGCCGTGGCTCGTGCTGGGCCTGGCCCGCGCGACCGGCACGCACCAGGTGGACTCGGTGCTGTCCGGCGTCGCGACCGCCCGCCGCGACGCCGACCCCATCGACGACGACCTGCTCTTGGACGACGACCTGCTTCCCGACGAACGACGCGGGCCCGACGGGCGAGTCGACGACCGGGCGTTCGACGACGGCCCGCAACCCGCCGGCGACCACACCTCCGCGGACCTCGTGGCGGCGGACGTCGTGCCGCCGCCCGCTGAACCGCTGCCCGCCGAACTGCTGCCCGCTGAACCGCTGCCCGCAGAGCCGCTGCCTGCTGAACCGCTGCCCGTCGCTCCGCGCACGGCGTCGGTCACCGCGGCCGCCGGCGCGGCCCTCGCGTTCGCTGTCATGGTCGCGGGGGCGCCGTCGCTGCTCGTGCCCGGGCTGCTCGTGCTCGTCGTCGTGGCGCTGTGCGCACCGCGTGGCCGGTTCCGGGTCCTGCTCGTCGGGCTGCCCGGGCTCGCGCTCCTCGGTCCGTTGCTGGCCGAGGCCGTCGCCCGCGGCGGTGCCGGACTGCGGCTGCTCGTGGCCGACCCGGGTCTGCCGTACGCGTCGACGCCCGCGACGCCGCTCGAGCGGCTCCTGGGCGTCCCCTCGGACACCACGGCGCTCGCCCCGGACGGGCTCCCCGCCGTAGTCGCCAACGTGTGGCCCCTCGCCTGGGGGGCTGTGCTGCTGCTGGTGGCCGTGCTCGCGCTGCTGCGCGGTGCACCGGTCGCCCGCGGGGTGCGGGTCGCGTGGTGCGGAGTCGTCGCGGGGCTGGCGGTCGCGACGGTCGTGGGGCTGGTGGACGTCGCGGTCTCGGACGGCGCCGTCGTGCGCGGCTGGCCGGGGGCGGGCGTGTCGTTCGCCGGGGCGGGGCTGCTGGCGGCGGCGCTGCTCGGCGTGCAGGGGATGCGTGAACGGCTCACCCGCTCGACGTTCGGGTGGCGGCAGCCCGGTGCCGTGCTCATGGGGGTCCTCGCGGGGGCTGTGGTCGTCGCGACCCTCGGGGGATGGGCGTGGCAGGCGCGGACCGAGGGCGTCGGAGGGCTCGAGGCCCTCGACCGGCTCGTGGTGCCTGCCGTGGGGCAGCAGTCGCAGGCTGCGCCCCGGTCGTCGCGCGTGCTGCTCCTGGCGACCGACCCGGACGGCGTCGTGAGCTGGCAGCTCGTGCGCGGCGACGGGGTGCTGCTGGCCGACCAGTCGGCCGCGGTCTGGACCCGCACCGTGCAGGGCCCGCTCCGCGGCTCCGCGCCCGCCGGGGCCGACACCGCGGAGTCGGGGCTCACGGACGTGGTCGCGCGGCTGCGGGCGGCGACGAGCGGCGACGTGGCGGCCGACCTCGCGGGCTTCGCGGTCGGCGACGTCCTGCTGCCGCCCGTGCCCGCACGGTTCGAGGGCGTCGCCGAGCAGGACGTCGATGCGGTCCGCGCGGCCCGCACCACGGCGCGGGCCGAGCTCTCGGCCCGGCTCGACTCCACGACGGGGCTCGAGCGCATCACCGAGAGCGCGGCCGGCACCATCTGGCGGGTGCAGGCCGTCGCGCCGACGCCCGACGAGGCCCCGGCGGCGACCATCAGCTCGTGGGCGCGGGTCGTGGGCACCGACGGTGACGTCGTGGTCCCGTCGGACGGGCGCACCGTCACGGCGGAGGTCGGGGCGGGTGACGCGGAGCGTCGGCTGGTGCTCGCCGAACGGGCCGACCAGGGCTGGACGGCCACGCTGGACGGTCAGCCGTTGCGTGCCGTGCCGGACGAGTGGCGCCAGGCCTTCGCGCTGGGCGCCGAGGGGGGCGATCTCGTGGTGGCCTACCACCGCGCCGACCGCACCCCGTGGCTCGTGATCCAGGGGACGGTGCTGCTGCTGACGGTGCTGCTGGCCCTCCCCGTCCGACGACGCAAGGCAGGACGACGATGAGCGCGCGCGCGTGGGCCGCCCAGATGGCACGGGTCATGTCGGGACTGGTGGTCCTGGGCGCGACCGGGGCCGTGGTCGTCGGGGCCGGAGCGCTGCCCGACGCGCCGCCCGAGGCGACGCCGTCGGGCCTCGTCGACGTCGCACCCCCGCGCACCACGCTCGTGTGCGCCGGGCCGCTCGTGCTGCCCGACGACGCGGGCGGGTCGTCGGGCTTCGCGCGGGTACCGGTCGAGCCGGACCTGCAGGTGCAGGCACTGAGCACGGCGACATCGGGCGGGGAGGTGGCACCGGGCACGATGACGCTGCTCGGGGGTTCGACCCCGAGCGCCGAGCTCACGCCGGGCGCCGTCGCGGCGTCCAGGCTGCTCACCGACCCGTCCGGCGCTGTGCTCGTGCAGGCCGAGCCGGTCGGCGGTGCCCCGGCGCTCCTCGCGGCGACCTCGGCCTCGACCGTGACCGCCGGTGACCTGCGGGGACTGGCCGCGGCGAGCTGTCGGACGCCCGGCTCGGAGCAGTGGCTCGTGGGGGGCAGCACCGAGATCGGCTCGAGCGCCTCGCTCGTGCTCCTGAACCCGGGCACGACCCCCACCGAGGTCACGATCGAGCTGTGGGGCCCCTCGGGCCAGGTCGAGCTCGCGGGCACCGACCACCACCTCGTCGCACCGGGCGCGCAGCGGGTCGTCGACCTGGCTGCGGTCGCGGCCGAGCAGCGTCGTCTCGTGGTGCGGCTCACGACCACGGGCGGCGCGGTCTCGGCCACCCTGCAGGACTCGGCGCTCGACGGGTTCACGGCCGCGGGCACCGACCTGGTCGTGCCGGGCGCCGAGCCGGCGACGCGTCAGGTCGTGACGGGGCTGGTCGTGGAGGACTCGACCGTGGACGACACGGTGCAGCCGGTGCTGCGCCTGCTCGCCCCCGGCGCCGACGGCACCACCGCACGCGTCACCCTGCTGGGCACCGACGGCCCGGTCGAGCTGCCGGGAGCGGACACGGTCGCGCTAGCCGCGGGCGAGGTCACCGACCTCCCGCTCGGTGGCCTGGCGGCCGGGGCGTACACCGCGGTCGTCGACGCGGACGTCCCCGTGGTCGCCGCGGGCCTGCTGACCCGGCGTGGCGCCCCCGGCGAGCTCGACCCCACCCCGACGCTCGAACGCGCCTGGGCGGCCGCGGCGGAGCCGTCCACCGAGCTGCTCGCGGCCGTCCCGCAGGGCACCACCGCGTCGGTGGTGCTGGCTCGGGCGACGCAGGACCCGGACGGCGACGCCGGGGCGGGCAGCGCCGTGCTGCGCGGGTACGGGGCGCGCGGGGAGCTCGTCGCCGAGAAGGCGGTGAGTCTGGCCGCGGATCGCACGATGGTGGTCGACGTGGCCGAGCTCGGCGCGGGAGTCACGGGCGTCTCGCTGACCGGCACCGAGGATGACGCCGCGGGATGGGTGCTGGCGCTCCTGATCGAGGTGGAGCAGGCCGACGGGACACTCGTCTCGGTCGTCACGCCGGTGGCCCCGGTCGAAGGGGTCACGCAGGTCCCCGTGCGACGGGGGAGCGCGCTCGGCCTCGGCTGAGCGCGGGCAGCGGACCCGGCAGGCCCGCGCACGCCGGTCAGACGGTCAGCGTGCCGCGCGCAGCTCGAGCATCTCGCGCGCCTTGAGGCCTGCGCGGACTGCGACGCGCACGGGCCACTCGAACCACCGGTGGTACCGGCGGGTGAGGTACAGCCCGGCGCTCGCGTGGTGCGCGGAGATCATCCGGGCGGGGCGTTCGCGCCACGAGGTGCCGCCGACGTGCGTGACGCGCGCGGTCGGCACGTACACGTTGTGCCACCCCGCGAGGCCGAGCCGCTCGCCCAGGTCGAGGTCCTCGAAGAACATGAAGTACGACGTGTCGAACCCGCCGACGGCCTCGAACGCCTCACGCCGCACGAGCAGGCACGCACCCGAGAGCCACCCGGCCGTGCGCTCCTCGCCCGCGACCTGCTGCCGCTGCTGGTAGGCCAGCGTCCACGGGTTCGTGGGCCACACGCGCGAGAACACGGCGTGCCCGGCACCCTGCGTGAGGGACGGCAGCTCGCGGGCCGACGGGTAGACGGTGCCGTCGAGGTTGAGCAGCGCCGGGCCGAACGACCCGGCGCCGGGGTGCCGCGAGGCGGCGTCGACGAGCTGGTCGAGCGAGCCCGGCCCCCACACCAGGTCGGAGTTCGCGACCACGAGCCAGGGGGTCTCGGCGTCCGCGGCGCCGGCGTTGGCCCCGCCGCCGTACCCGAGGTTCGTCCCCGGGACCAGGACGCGTGCGCCGTGCGCAGCGGCGACGTGCCGCGTGACGGTGTCGTCGGTCCCGTTGTCCACGAAGACCAGCTCCACCGGGGCGCTCGTGGCGCTCTCGAGCGAGGTCGCGAAGTCCTCCAGCTCGGGCCCGGGGTGGTAGACGACGCAGATGACGCGGATGAGGGCGGGTCCGGCTGTGCTCATGGTCGGACCAGGTTAGTGCCCGTCCCCGTACTCCGGGTCCACGTCCTCGGGCGACCGTCCGAGCAGATGGGCCACCTGCTCGACGACCACGTCACGCACCAGGTCGGTCAGGTCGGCGTCGTCGAACGCGCGTGTCTCGACCGGTCGGCGGTAGACGACCACGCGGGCCGGGAGGCCGGCGTCGGCGGGGAAGCAGCGACCGAGCGGGACCCCGCCCCGCTCCCACGGCGCGGGGTTCGAGGGCGGCACGTCCTCGACCGCGAACTCGGTCCCCTCGAGCTGGCGTGACCACCGGCGTTCGAGCCGCTCGACGGCGCTCAGCACGAGCTCGTCGAACAGCTCGGCCCGGGTGCGGGAGGCCGGGACGCCCGTCGGCAGCATCGGGCCGCGCAGCCCGCGACCGCGCCGGTCGCGGCGTCGGACGGGACGTGGCGCACCGGTGGGGGTGCGACGGACGGGGGAGCTCACCTCGGCACTGTAACGCGGCGTGGGAGAGGTGCGCCGTGTCCGCCGGGCGGTACGGTCTGCGCTGTGAGATCCGTCCGCCAGTGCTCGCGTACCGCGTGCGGCCGTGCTGCCGTCGCCACCCTGACCTACGTGTACGCGGACTCGACGGCGGTGCTGGGTCCGCTCTCCACGACGGCCGAGCCGCACTCGTACGACCTGTGCATCGACCACGCCGCCCGCCTGACCGCCCCCCGGGGCTGGGAGGTCGTGAGGCTGACCCCCGACTTCGTCGACTCGGGGCCGAGCCGGGACGACCTGCTCGCGCTCGCCGACGCGGTGCGCGAGGCCGGTCGGCCGCGCACGGGCACGCTCCCCGCGGTCGCCGAGCCCGCGGCCCGGCTCGCACCGGCCGCAGCGCTGGCCGAGTCGAACGCGCCGCGACGCGGGCACCTGCGCATCCTGCGCGGCGACGACGACTGACACGGCCGAGGGGCGGGAACTGATGGTGCAGGGGGCCACGACCGGGGGACAGGCACGCCGGGCGCGCTCGACCCGGGGGCGGGCACCCGAGCCGCAGCAGCCGCTCGGGTCGCTGAGCCAGCCGGGTGGGGCCGTGCCGCACACCGTCGCGACGTGCAGCGGCTGCGGCGGGTCGGCCCTGACGCAGCTGCGCATGACCCTCGCCGACGGGTCACCCGTGGTCTTCGTCTCGTGCCACGCGTGCGAGGTCAAGGCGTGGTTCCACGCGGGGGACGGGCGCGCGGAGATCAGCCGCGACGAGGTGATCACCCGCAGCGCGAAGCGCGACCGGTCCACCTGACCTCGCGAGGACTCACGCGCCGCTCGCGGGGATCGCCGCCAGGTCGGCCTCCACGGTCGAGCGCACGATCGCCGTCAGGTCGAGCTCGGCGCGCCAGCCGAGCACCCGGTGGACCTCGTCGACCGAGGCCACGACGTGCGCCGGGTCGCCCGCCCGCCGCCCGACGATCTCGGGGTCGACCGACGCGCCCGTGACCCGGGCGAACGCGTCGAGCACCTCGAGCACCGACGAGCCGGTCCCGGTGCCGACGTTGAGCACGTCGACCTCGGGGTCGTCCGGCGTGGCCAGGTGGTCGAGCGCCGCGACGTGCGCACGGGCCAGGTCGAGCACGTGCACGTAGTCGCGCACGCACGTCCCGTCGGGCGTCGCGTGGTCCGCGCCGAACACGACCGGCGCGAGGCCGGCCCGCAGCCGCGCGAGCACGAGCGGCACGAGGTTGGTGGCCTGGGTGTCGCGCAGGTCGTCCCAGCCGGCGCCCGCCACGTTGAAGTACCGCAGCGCGAGGGTGCGCAGCCCCCAGGCACGACCCGAGGCCCGCACGAGCCACTCGCCCGCGAGCTTCGTCTCCCCGTAGGGGTTCACGGGACATGTCGCGGAGTCCTCGGTCACGAGCGCGGTGGCCGGGGTGCCGTACACGGCGGCCGACGACGAGTACACGAGCGTCCCGACACCGGCCTGCTGCATGGCCTCGACGACGTTCGCGACGCCGCCCACGTTCTGGCGGTAGTACCAGGCCGGCAGCGCCATCGACTCGTCGACCCGCTTGCGGGCCGCGAGGTGGATCACCGCGGTCGCCCCGACCTGCACGAACAGTGCGGCGAGGCGGTCGACGGCACCGTCGGCGGCGACGTCCACCCGTTCGAGCGGCACCGCGCCCAGCCGGTCGGCACGTCCCGCGCTGAGGTCGTCGACGACGACGACCTCCTGACCGCGTGCGGTCAGCAGCCGCACGACGTGCGCACCGATGTACCCGGCTCCTCCGGTCACGACAACACTCATGAAGCACCCTTTGCTCGAGCGACGCGGTGAGCATCGACCCTCGCGGTGTGTCCGCACATCAGCCGGTAGGGTGACGCTGTGTCATCCACCACCGGCGAGATGCCTGAGACGCCCGAGAAGTCCGCGACGGACACCTTCCCCGACCTGACGGGTCTGATCAAGGCCTACGACGTGCGCGGTGTCGTCCCCGACGAGCTGAACCCTGAGGTCGCACGCGCGATCGGCGCGGCGTTCGGTGACGTCGTGGTCGTGCCCGAGACGCGCGAGGGCCAGCGCCCGCGCGCCGTGATCGGCAACGACATGCGCCCGTCGGGCCCCGCACTGGTCGCTGCCTTCGCTGACGGTCTCGCGGGCCGCGGGGTCGACGTGACCCTGATCGGGCTGGCCTCGACCGACGGGCTGTACTTCGCGTCAGGCTCGCTCGACGTCCCGGGGGCGATGTTCACAGCGAGCCACAACCCGGCGCAGTACAACGGCATCAAGCTGTGCCGCGCGGGTGCACGGCCCGTCGGGCAGGACTCGGGGCTCGCGCGCGTGCGCGACCTGGCCTCGCGATACCTGGCCACGGGCGTGCCGGACGTCGCGACGGAGGGTCGCGAGCGGGGCACCGTCGACGAGCGTGACCTGCTGGCCGACTACGCGGCGTTCCTGCGCTCGCTCGTGGACCTCTCGGGCATCCGTCCGCTCAAGGTGGTCGTCGACGCGGGCAACGGCATGGGTGGCTACACCGCACCGGCCGTGCTCGGCACCGCCGCCGGGCTGCCCGAGCTGCCGCTCGAGGTCGTCCCGCTGTACTTCGAGCTCGACGGCACCTTCCCGAACCACGAGGCGAACCCGCTCGAGCCCGAGAACCTCCGCGACCTGCAGGCCGCCGTGGTCGAGCACGGGGCCGACCTCGGTCTCGCGTTCGACGGCGACGCCGACCGGTGCTTCGTGATCGACGAGAACGGCGACCCGGTGAGCCCGTCCGCGATCACAGCGCTCGTGGGTCTGCGTGAGGTCGCGCGGGAGCAGGCCGCTGGCCGCCCGACGCCGACGGTGATCCACAACCTCATCACCTCGCAGGTGGTGCCCGACCTCGTGGGCGCGACCGGCGCGAAGGTCGTGCGCACCCGGGTGGGCCACTCGTTCATCAAGGCCGAGATGGCCGAGCACGACGCGGTCTTCGGCGGCGAGCACAGCGCGCACTACTACTTCCGCGACTTCTTCTTCGCCGACACCGGGATGCTCGCCGCGCTGCACGTGCTCGCGGCGCTCGGTGGCCAGCCCCACCCGCTCTCGGCCCTCGCCGAGATCTACCAGCCGTACTCCGCGAGCGGGGAGATCAACTCCCGGGTCGCGGACGTCCCGGCCGCACGGGCCCGGGTCGTCCAGGCGTACGTGACCGAGCAGGGCGCAGGACCGGTGACCGTCGACGAGCTCGACGGCCTGACGGTCTCGCACTGGGACACCACGCCGCAGTGGTGGTTCAACCTGCGCGCGTCCAACACCGAGCCGCTGCTGCGCCTGAACGTCGAGGCCGCGGACGAGGACATCATGACCAAGGTGCGCGACGACGTCCTCGCGCTCGTGCGCCAGACCGAGGAGAGCTGACGATGGCCGACCAGACCCCCGCCGAGACCCCGAGCCCGCTCGAGCCGTGGCTGCGCGAGATCCTGCGCTGCCCTGTGACGGGCGCCGAGCTCGTCGACGGCACCGGCCCCGACGGCTCGCCCGAGCTGCACTCGACCGACCCCGAGAACCCGCTCGCGTACCCGGTGCGCGACGGCATCCCGGTGCTGCTCGCGGACGAGGCACGTCCGCTGCGCTGAGCCGCGCTGACGTGAGCTGATCGACCGCGTCGTCCGGCGAGCGGAGCTGGTCTTCTAGGCTTCCGCTCGCCGTCCGTGCGGGTGGACCGGGCGCGGCCCCGACGGGCCGTGCCCGGAGTCGACTGGAGGAACCGCATGGCCCACGAGGGCGGCACCAAGGCGATCGTCGCGGCGCTCGCCGCGAACCTCGGCATCGCCGTGACGAAGTTCGTGGCGTACCTGCTGACGCAGTCGAGCTCGATGCTCGCGGAGTCGGTGCACTCGCTCGCCGACTCGGGCAACCAGCTCCTGCTGCTCGTGGGCGGCCGGCGGGCGCGCCGAGCGGCCGACGAGCGCCACCCGTTCGGCTACGGGCGCGAGCGCTACGTGTACGCGTTCGTGGTGTCGATCGTGCTGTTCTCGCTCGGTGGCCTGTTCGCGCTGTACGAGGCGTGGCACAAGTGGCAGGACCCGCACCCGATCGACTCGTGGCGCTGGGTCGCGATCGTGGTGCTGCTCGCCGCGATGGTGATGGAGGGTCTCTCGTTCCGTACCGCGGTCCGCGAGGCGAACCCGCTGCGCGGCTCGCGG
This sequence comes from Cellulomonas sp. P22, assembly GCF_044392165.1. Classification (NCBI taxonomy): domain Bacteria; kingdom Bacillati; phylum Actinomycetota; class Actinomycetes; order Micrococcales; family Cellulomonadaceae; genus Cellulomonas; species Cellulomonas sp. P22. Next base: position 243,256 of record NZ_JBISBW010000005.1, on the reverse strand, counting down.
TCGTGGGTCGAGTTCATCCGCCGGGCCAAGGCCCCGGAGCTGCCCGTCGTGCTGCTCGAGGACTTCGGCGCGCTCATCGGCCTGGTGCTCGCGCTCGCGGGCGTGTCGATGACGCTCGTCACCGGCGACGGGCGCTGGGACGCGGCCGGCACCGCAGGCATCGGTGTGCTTCTCGTCGCGATCGCCGTGGTGCTCGCGCTCGAGATCACGTCGCTGCTGCTCGGCGAGTCGGCGACCGAGGAGGACGTCGACGCGATCGAGGCCGCGCTCGTGGGCGAGGGCGTGCGCTCGGTGATCCACCTGCGCACGCTGCACCTGGGCCCCGAGGAGCTCCTGGTCGCCGCGAAGATCGAGATCTCACCGACCGCGTCCGCGGCACAGATCGCGGAGGCGATCGACGGCGCCGAGCAGCGGGTGCGGGCGGCGGTGCCGATCGCCAGGGTCATCTACCTCGAGCCGGACCTGCGGCACCCGGCGACGGGCTCCGCAGGTCCGGCCGAGGTCATCGGCTGAGCTGCCGTCGGCTCACGCCTGGGCGGCGGCCTTGAGGTCGTCGACGAACGTGGGGTTCGCCTCGAGCCACTGACGTGCGGACGCTGCGGGGTCGGAGCCGCCGTCCTCGTTGAACATGACGTTCTCGAGCGAGAACAGCTGCTCGTCGGTCATCCGGAACGCCTCGATCCACGAGGCGAGCGTCGGGTAGTCGACCCCGAAGTCGGTGCGACCCGTCGAGTGGATCTCCTCGGCCTCGCCGAGCGCGCCCTCGGGGTCCTCCAGGTCACGCACCGGGTAGGCGTCGTACGCCCAGTGCGGGCGCCACAGGGTCACGGCGATGTGCTCGCCCGCGTCGGTCGCGCCCTTGAGCTCGGCGAGCATCGCGGGCGTCGACGAGATGAGCAGGTCCATGTCCTCGAGCCCGTAGGCGGGGACCACAGAGTCCTGGACGATGCGGGTCAGTCCCGCGCCCGCCTCGATGCCGACGATGCGACCGCCGAGCTCGTCCGAGGCCGCCGCGAGCTCGCTGAGCGACGTGATGGGTGAGTCCTCGTCGACGGCGACGGTGAGCTTGGCGTCGTCGTACCAGACGCCGAGGTCTTCGAGGTCGTCGCCGTACTGGTCGAGGTAGTCCCCGTGCGTCTCGGGCAGCCACATGTCGAAGTTGACGTCGAAGTCGCCGCCGGCCATGCCGGTGTAGACGACCCCGGGGTCGGCCTCCTGGCTCGTGACGGTGTAGCCCTCGTCCTCGAGGATCGTGGCGAACAGGTGCGAGACGGCGATGCCTTCGTCCCAGCCCGAGTGGATCCCGATCGAGACGGTGGACAGGTCGCCGTTCTCGAGGCGTTCGCCCGACGAGGCGTCGGTCGTCCCGGCGCAGGCGGTGAGGCCGAGGGCCAGGACGGCGCCCGTGGCGGCGATCATGACGTGACGTGACGTGCGGTGGGTCATCGTTTCCTTCCAGGTGGCTCGCGACAGGTGTCGCGCGGCCGGGGGTGGGGGACGAGATCGGTGGCGACGCTCAGGCGTCGGTGGTGCGCAGGGCGCGGGCGACGGGGGCGCGGTCGGCGAGCGCGGACGTGACCCGGTCGAGGAAGACCGCGAGGATCACCACGGAGATGCCGGCCTCGAAACCGAGCGAGATGTTGACCCGCTGGAGCGCCGACACGACGTCGCGTCCGAGCCCGGCGGCGCCGACCATGCCGGAGATGACGACCATCGACAGCGAGAGCATGATCACCTGGTTGACGCCCGCCATGATCGTGGGCAGGGCGAGCGGCAGCTGGATCTGGCGCAGGATGCGCCCCTCGCCCGAGCCGAACGCGTGGCCGGCCTCGACGACCTCACGGTCGACCTGACGGATCCCGAGCTCGGTGAAGCGCACGCCGGGGGCCATCGCGAAGATGACGGTGGCGACGATGCCCGGGACCACACCGACCCGGAAGATCACCACCGTCGGGATCAGGTAGACGAACGCGGGCATGGTCTGCATGAGGTCGAGCACGGGGCGCACGACCCGGGACACCCGGTCGTTGCGGGCGCACCAGATGCCGAGCGGGATGGCGATCACCAGCGCGACGACGCTCGCGAGGATCACCAGCGCGAGGGTGTCCATCGCGTTGGCCCACTGGTCGACCGCGGCGATGAGCGCGAAGCCGACGAGCGAGCCGAGCGCGAGGCGCCAGCCCTTGACGAGCAGGGCCACGGCGACGAGAACGAGCGCGACCACCCAGAACGGCGGGCCGCCGAGCAAGGTGTCGAGCGAGCCGTAGCACCACTCGAGCACGGCGCGGATCTCGGCGAACAGCCCGCTGAACGTGCTGGTGACCCAGTCGACGATGTCCGCGACCCAGGAGCCGAGCGGCAGGCGCGGGAGGTCGGTGGGCGTGGGTGACGCGATCATGCGTGCACCTCCGGGGTGGTCTCGGTGACGGGACTGGTCTCGTCCGCGGCGGGAGCGGGAGCGGGAGCGGCGGCGGGGGCCGGGTCGTCGACCGCTGCCGCGACGGCGGGGGTGCCCCGCGCGGGCGTCTGCTCGGGCGGCACCATCGCCTCGAGGAGCGTCACGCGGGGTATGACCCCCACGAGGCGCCCGTCCGTGCCCGTCACGGGGATCGGGAGCCACGACTCGGCGGCGGGGGCGAACAGCTCGGCGAGGGCTGTCTCGGGCGGGACGGGCGTGACGTCGGTGCGGACGAGCCCGGCGAGCGTGTCGACGCCGGACCGGAGCGCGGTCACGACGTCGGCGTCGGTCACGACGCCGCGCAGCACGCGCGAACGGTCGACCACGTACGCGGCCGACACCTGTTCGGCGCGCATCGTGCGCAGCGCGAGGCGGGGGCCGCCCGAGAGGGGCACGACGGCGCGGGCGGGCTGCATCACCGAGGACGCGGTGAGGACCCGGGTGCGGTCGACGTCCGCGACGAACTGCGCGACGTAGTCGTTCGCGGGGTCGGAGAGGATCTGCTCGCTCGTGCCGATCTGGACGATGCGTCCGTCGCGCATGACCGCGATCCGGTCGCCCAGGTACATCGCCTCGTTGAGGTCGTGGGTGATGAACACGATCGTCTTGCCCAGGCTCTGCTGGAGCTCGAGGAGCTGGTCCTGCATCTCTCGCCGGATCAGCGGGTCGAGCGCCGAGAACGCCTCGTCCATGAGCAGCACGTCGGTGTCGGCGGCGAGGGCGCGGGCGAGGCCCACGCGTTGGCGCATGCCGCCCGAGAGCTGGGACGGGAGCCGGTCGGCCCACCGCTCGAGCCCGACGAGCTCGAGCGCCTCGCCGGCGCGGCGGCGGCGCTCGGCGCGGTCGACGCCGCGGATCTCGAGCGGGTACGCGGTGTTGTCGAGCACGGAGCGGTGCGGCAGGAGCGCGAAGTGCTGGAAGACCATGCTGACGCGGCGCTGGCGGATCTCGCGGAGCTCGTGGGGTCGCACCGTCGTCAGGTCGGCGTCGCCGAGCACGACCCGGCCGGCGGTGGGACGCCCGAGGCCGTTGAGCATCCGGATCAGGGTGGACTTGCCCGAGCCCGAGAGGCCCATCACGACGAACGTCTCGCCGCTCGCGACCTCGAAGCTCGCGTCGATCACGGCGGGGGTCCCGTGGGCGGCGACCTCGTCACGGGTCGCGCCCTCGCGCAGCCTCCGCACGGCCTCGGCCGGGCGTCGGCCGAACACCTTGTAGACGTTCTCGGCGCGTACTGCCGTCATGGTCACCTCATCTGCTCGCAGCCACCCGGACCGCACCCCGTTCGGGGGAGCGGCGCGTGCTGGAGCACGTGCGCGCTGGCGGTGGACCGGGCGGACATCCGGTCGTCGACGGCGCGCACCGGTGGTGCAGCGAGGCGCTCGAGGAAGAGCCGTCACGTCTCGTTCCCGGCATCCCCTGGACGGGGGCTGCGGCGGGGCGAGGTGACGGGGTCCGAGCCGGACCGTCGTCGATCTGTCGCCTTCACCATGCCTCGACCGAGGAGCAGAAAGCGAACGCCCCTCAGGTCGAGAGTCCGGTTTGTGAGGGGGTCGGCGCGTCAGGAAATGGCCTCTGACGTGCGGCTTTACCCGCTCTTGGATCGTTACCGTTTCGTGATACAACTCTCGTTGCCGAGCGCTCCGACGCGCCCTCGTACCCCGTGCGCCCCGTGAGGCGTCTCACATCTCGCGGACGCGTCCGCCCTCGACCCGCCAGCGGCGGTTCACCCGCACGGCGTCGAGCATGCGCCGGTCGTGGGTCACGAGCAGCAGGGTGCCCGCGTACGACTCGAGGGCCTGCTCGAGCTGCTCGATCGCGGGCAGGTCGAGATGGTTCGTGGGCTCGTCGAGCACGAGCAGGTTGACGCCGCGGGCCTGCAGCAGCGCCAGGCCCGCGCGGGTGCGCTCACCCGGCGACAGCGAGGAGACGGGCCGCAGCACGTGCGGACCACGCAGACCGAACTTGGCCAGCAGCGTGCGCACGTCCGCCGTGACGAGGTCGGGCACCTGCGCGGCGAACGCGTCGAGCAGCGGCACGTCCACGTCGGCCGGGCCGTTGCCGGCCAGCGCCGCCCGGGCCTGGTCGACCTCACCGATCGCGACGCTCGTCCCGAGCGACGCGGTACCCGCGTCGAGCGGCACCCGGCCCAGCAGCGCGCCCAGCAGCGTCGTCTTGCCCGCACCGTTCGCACCCGTGACCGCGACCCGGTCCCCGGCGTCGAGCTGCAGGTCCACCGGGCCGAGCGTGAACGGCTCGCGGTCGCCGTCGGCCGCACCCAGGCGGACGACCGCGCCGCGCAGCGTCGCCACGACCGCCGAGCCCCGCGGCGCCGCGGCGATCTCGTAGCGCAGCTCCCACTCCTTGCGCGGCTCGGCGACCTCCTCGAGCCGTTCGATCATGCGCTCGGTCTGGCGTGCCTTCGCCGCCTGCTTCTCCGAGCCCTCGCGGTGGTGCGCACGGATGAACTTGTCCGGGTCGGACGCCTTGCGGGCCGCGTTGCGCACCCCCTTGTCCATCCAGCCGCGCTGCATCCGGGCCCGCTCCTCGAGCGAGCCGCGACGGTCCGCGTACTCGTCGTACGCCTCGCGGGCATGGCGGCGAGCGGTGTCGCGCTCCTCGAGGTAGGCCTCGTAGCCGCCACCGAACACAGCGACCTGCTGCTGGGCCAGGTCGAGCTCGACCACCGTCGTGACGCACCGGGCCAGGAACTCGCGGTCGTGCGAGACGACGACGAGACCGCAGCGCTGCGAGCGGACGAAGGTCTCGAGGCGGGCGAGCCCGTCGAGGTCCAGGTCGTTCGTGGGTTCGTCGAGCAGCAGCACGTCGAAGCGTGAGAGCAGCAGGGCCGCGAGCCCCGCGCGGGCCGCCTGACCGCCCGAGAGCCCCGTCATGGGGTGCGACGGGTCCACGTCGAGACCCAGGTCGGCGAGCACCTGCCCGGTGCGCTCCTCGAGGTCGGCCGCACCCAGCGCCATCCACCGGTCGAAGGCCGTCGCGTAGGCGTCGTCGGCGCCGGGCAGGCCCGTGGCCAGCGCGTCCGCCGAGGCGTCGAGCGCCGCCTGCGCGGCCGCCACGCCCGTGCGTCGGGCCAGGTGCTCCGCGAGCGTCTCGCCCGGCACCCGCTCGGTCTCCTGGGGCAGGTACCCCACGAGCGCGTCCGACGGGGAGCACGTGACACGGCCCGCCGCGGGCTCGGTCTGGCCCGCGAGCAGGCGCAGCAGCGTCGACTTGCCCGCGCCGTTGGCGCCCACCAGGCCCACGACGTCACCGGGGGAGACGACGAGGTCGAGGTCGGAGAACAGGGGGCGGTCGCCGTGGGCGGCCCCGAGGCCACGGGCGACGAGGGTGGCGGTCACGCGTCGATCATCCCAGGAGTCGCCGGGTGGGCCGACACGGCTCCCGCTCGCGCCGGAGCGTCCCGTCAGTAGCATGGCCGGAGCACGGCGTGGGTGGGGTCAGCCGACCAGAGGGGCACCGATGTCCGACTTCGACGAGGCTCCCGGCCGTCACAAGGTCCGGGACCTGTCCCTGGCCGAGGCCGGGCGCCACCAGATCCGCCTCGCCGAGCACGAGATGCCCGGCCTGACGGCGCTGCGTGCCGAGCTGGGTCCGAGCAGGCCGCTCGCGGGCGCCCGCATCGCCGGCTCGATCCACATGACCGTGCAGACCGCCGTGCTGATCGAGACGCTCACGGCCCTCGGTGCGCAGGTGCGCTGGGCGTCGTGCAACATCTTCTCGACGGAGGACGAGGCCGCCGCGGCCGTCGTCGTCGGCCCCGGCGGCACGCCCGACGCCCCGGCGGGGGTGCCGGTGTTCGCCTGGAAGGGCGAGAGCCTCGAGGAGTACTGGTGGTGCACCGACCAGGTGTTCACCTGGCCCGACGACGCACCACCGAACCTGGTGCTCGACGACGGCGGCGACGCGACCCTGCTGGTGCACAGCGGGGTCGAGGTCGAGGCCGCCGGGTCCGTGCGGCCCGACACCACGCCCGGCGACCCGGGCCACTCGGACGAGGCGAACGTGCTGCGCGGGCTCCTGCGCCGCTCGCTCGCGGACGACCCGAAGCGCTGGACCTCGCTCGCCGCGGGCATCCGGGGGGTGACCGAGGAGACGACCACGGGCGTGCGCAGGCTCGACCGGCTCGCCGCCGGGTCCCGCCTGCTGTTCCCCGCGATCGACGTCAACGACTCGGTCACCAAGTCCAAGTTCGACAACCGCTACGGCATCCGGCACTCGCTGCCCGACGGCCTGAACCGGGCGACCGACATGCTGATCGGCGGCAAGCTCGCGTTCGTGGCGGGCTACGGCGACGTCGGGAAGGGAGCGGCCGAGGCCCTGCGCGGCCAGGGCGCGCGCGTCGTGGTGTCCGAGGTCGACCCGATCTGCGCGTTGCAGGCCGTGATGGACGGCTACCAGGTGGTGCGCCTCGAGGACGTCGTGGCCGACGCGGACTTCTTCGTCACCACCACGGGGGACCGTGACGTCATCACCGCGGCGCACCTCGCCGCGATGAAGGACCACGCCGTGGTCGGCAACATCGGGCACTTCGACGACGAGATCGACATGGCCGGGCTCACCGCCGTGCCCGGCGTCCGGCGCACCGAGATCAAGCCGCAGGTGCACGAGTGGACGTTCCCCGACGGGCACGCTGTGCTCGTGCTCTCCGAGGGCCGGCTGCTCAACCTCGGCAACGCGACCGGGCACCCGAGCTTCGTGATGAGCACCTCGTTCGCGAACCAGGTCATCGCCCAGGTCGAGCTCTTCACCCGTCCCGAGGCGTACGGCGTGGGGGTGCACCGGCTGCCCAAGCTGCTCGACGAGAAGGTCGCCCGGCTGCACCTCGACGCGCTGGGGGCCCGGCTGACCACGCTCACCGAGCAGCAGGCCGCCTACCTCGGGCTCGACGTCGACGGACCGTACAAGCCCGACCACTACCGGTACTGAGGGCCCGAGCGGTCAGTCGACCGGGTCGGGCACGCCGTGCGGCAGCCGGCGCATCAGCGCGCTGTCGTGCGCGTCGCGCTGCCGCGCGGCCTCGGTCCGCGCGTACTCGCGCTGGCGTCGCTCGGCGAGCACAGCCGCGAGGAACGACTCCGGGTGGGTGCCGGGCGGGGGAGCGGGGGCGACGTAGCGCTCGACCTCGGTCGCGAGCTGCGTGCCGAGCTCGGCACGCGACCCGGGGTGCAACGTGCGGGTGCGGATCAGGAACTGGCGCACCGACAGCGCGAGACCGTCGGGCAGGCGGCGCACGTCGGCCGTCGCCGCCCACGGGGCCAGCTGCGGGGGCATCGCCACGACGGGCGTGCTCCGCGAGACCTTGCCGCGGACCCGAACGCCGTACGTGCCGGCCAGGACGTCACCCACGCGCTTGCCCTGCGGGTGGAAGATCGCGCAGACCAGGGCGACCGAGCCGAACGTCATCCACAGCTCGCCCAGCCCCACCAGGGCCCGCACGAACGCCTGCCGCAGACGCACCGGACCGCCGTCGTCGCGCACGATCCTGATGCCCACCACGAGCTTGCCGACCGAGCGACCGCGCGTGAGCGTGTCGAGAGCGGTGGGCACCACGACCGTCACCGTCGCGACGATCACGATCAGCAGGGTCGTGCTGGGCTCGAACTCGATCTGGACCAGCACGATCACCGCGGCGATCGCCACGATGCCGAGCACCACCAGGTCGAGCAGCGCGGCGAGCAGGCGCGAGACGAACGACGTCGGGCGCGTGTCGAGCAGGACACCTTCGCCGGTGACGATGCCTTCGTCCATCGGGGCTCCTCCGGGCACTCGGGGCGGCACGTGCTGTGGCAGGGTATCGGGCGTGGACCTGGACGCCTTCACGGCGGTGCACACCCCTGCGTGGGAGCGCCTCGACGAGCTGAGCCGGCAGCGGCGCCTGAGCGGTGCCGAAGCCGACGAGCTCGTGCGCCTGTACCAGGCGGTCGCGACCGACCTGTCGACCGTGCGCTCGAGCGCCCCCGACCCCGAGCTCGTGACGCGGCTCTCGCAGCTGCTGGGACGGGCCCGGGCGCGGATCGCCGGCGCGCACGAGGCCGGCTGGCGCGACCTGCGGCGGTTCGTGCTCGTCTCGCTGCCCGCGGCGTTCTACCGGATCCGGTGGTGGACCGTCGCGGTGACCGCGGCGTGCCTCGTGGTGGGGGTCGTCGCCGGGGTGTGGGTCGCGACCCAGCCCGACGCGCTCGCGGCGATGGGTACCGAGAGCCAGCGGCGCGAGTACGTCGAGAACGCGTTCGCGCAGTACTACGAGCCCGGCGCGGGCTTCGCGACGATGGTGTGGACCAACAACGCCTGGATCGCGGCGCAGTGCGTGGGGCTCGGGATCACGGGCGTCATGCCCGTGTACGTGCTGCTCAACAACGCGGTCATGGTCGGTGCCACGGGCGGGATGATGGCGTCGTACGGGCACCTGGGGCTGTTCCTGCAGCTCATCTCGCCGCACGGTCTGCTCGAGCTCACCGCGATCTTCGTGGCGGGCGCGGCGGGCCTCAAGCTGTTCTGGACCTGGGTCGACCCGGGTCCCCGCCCGCGCACCCGTGCGCTCGCCGAGGAGGGTCGCGCGCTGTTCACGGTCGCGATCGGCCTGGTGGGCGTGCTCGGCGTCTCGGGACTCGTCGAGGGCTTCGTCACGGGCTCGTCGCTGCCGTGGGGCGTGAAGATCACGATCGGTGCGCTCGCGCTCGCGGGGTTCTGGGCCTACACGCTGGTGCTCGGGCGCCGGGCCGTGGCCGAGGGGCACACGGGCGACCTCGACGACGACAGGGCCGGGTACACGGTCGCGCTCGCGGGGTAGTCCCCGGGGCACCGCACCGGAGGCTCGCGGAAGCCTCGCGGGTGCCCGACGCGCGCGTCAGAGCCGCCCGGCCGCCTTGAGCGCGAGGTACGTGTCGGCGAGCCGTGGGGCGAGCTCGTCGGGCAGCGCGTCGACGACCTCGACACCGCGCTGCCGCAGTCGTGCCGCGACCGAGGCCCGCTCGAGCTCGGTGCGCTCGGCGGCCGCCGCGTCGAAGATCTCGGCGGTGTCGGCGCGCCCCACCCGCAGCTCCTCGACCTCGGGGTCGCGCACCGCGGCGAGCACCACCTGGTGCCGGTCGGTCAGCTGCCCCACGACGCCGAGCAGCCCCTGCTCGACGGCGGCGGGCTCGAGCGAGGACAGCAGCACCACCAGGGCGCGCTGCGACAGCCGTTCGCGCACGAGCCCCACGACCCCCGGCCAGTCCGTCTCGACGAGCGTCGGCTCGACCGTCGACAGGGCGTCGGCGATCGCCGGCATGAGCCGCGGACCGCTCGCCCCGGCGACCCGCGCACGCACCCGGCGGTCGTAGGCGACGAGCTCGACGCGGTCGCCCGCGCGCGACGCCAGGGCCGCGAGCAGCAGCGCGGCCTCGATCGACGCGTCGAGGCGTGGGGCGTCCTCGACGCGCACCGCGGACGTGCGCGACGTGTCGACCACGAGCAGCACGCGCCGGTCGCGCTCGGGTCGCCAGGTGCGCACCACGACGTCGGCACGTCGGGCGGTGGCGCGCCAGTCGATCGAGCGCACGTCGTCGCCGATCACGTACTCGCGCAGCGAGTCGAACTCGGTGCCCGCGCCGCGCACCTGCACCGCGGCGCGGCCGTCGAGCTCACGCAGCCGGGCGAGGCGGCTCGGCAGGTGACGCCGCGAGGCGAACTCGGGCAGCACCCGCAGCGTCGCCGGCACGTCGAGCGAGACCTGACGCCCCGCGAGCCCGAGCGGGCCCACGGTCCGCACCGTGGCACGGTCGGCGCGCCGGTCGCCGCGGCGGGTCGGGGTCAGCGGGGTGCGCACCCGCTGCGCCTCACCCGGCGGCAGGTCGACCGGGTGACGGTTCGGTCCCGTGCCCGCGGAGGGCTGCCACGCGTCACGCACCACGGCGCGCAGCCGGCGCGGGCCGAGGTTCGTCAGCGTGAGCTCCGAGCGCGTGGTCTGGGTGAGCCGCACCGACGCGGGGACCGAGCGCTGCACGGCGACCTGCCGCGGGCTCGCGGCCAGCGCGGCGTCGAGCGCGCAGGCCAGCGCCACCACGGCGGCCCAGACCAGCACCGTGCCGGCCACGGGCACGAGCAGCACCGCCACCGTGCCCAGGGCGGTGAGCGCCACGGCCCGCCAGGTGATCGCCACGGGGGTCGTCAGCGGGGGACGGCGACGGCCGCGAGCACGGTGTCGAGCACCCGCTCGGTGCTCACGCCCTCGAGCTCGGCCTCGGCCCGCAGCTGCACCCGGTGGCGCAGCGTGGGGTGGGCGAGGGCCTTGACGTCGTCGGGCGTGACGTACGGGCGACCCGACATCCAGGCCCACGCGCGCGACGTCGCGAGCAGCGCGGTGGCGCCACGCGGCGAGACGCCGAGCGAGAGCGAGGGCGACTGCCGCGTCGCGCGGCACAGGTCCACGGTGTACCCGAGAACCTCGCGCGAGACCTGCACCTGGGCCACCTCGGCACGTGCGGCGGCCAGCACCGCCGCCCCGGCGACGGGACGCACCCCGGCGCCCCGCAGGTCGCGCGGGTCGAAGCCGGCGGCGTGCCGGGCCAGGACCTCGACCTCCTGCTCGCGCTCGGGCAGCGGCAGGTTGAGCTTGAGCAGGAACCGGTCGAGCTGGGCCTCGGGCAGCGGGTACGTGCCCTCGTACTCGACCGGGTTCTGGGTCGCGATCACGAGGAACGGGTCGGGCAGCAGGCGCGCCTGCCCGTCGACCGAGACCTGACGCTCCTCCATCGCCTCGAGCAGCGACGCCTGCGTCTTGGGGGGAGTGCGGTTGATCTCGTCGGCGAGCAGCAGGTTGGTGAAGACCGGGCCCTCACGGAACGAGAACTGCGCGGTGCGCGCGTCGTACACGAGCGAGCCCGTGATGTCGCCGGGCATCAGGTCGGGGGTGAACTGGACCCGCTTGGTGTCGAGGTCGAGGGCCGCCGAGAGCGTGCGCACGAGCAGCGTCTTGGCGACACCCGGAACCCCCTCGAGCAGCACGTGGCCCCGGCAGAGCAGGGCGATGAGCAGCCCGGTCACGGCCGCGTCCTGGCCGACGACGGCCTTGCCGACCTCGGTGCGCACGGCACCCAGCTGCTCGCGCAGCGCGATCGACGGGCCGTGCGGTGGCACCGGGCCGGCCGGCACGTGGGCGTCGGGTGCCCCGGGAGCCCCGGGTGCAGGGGTGGGCCACGCATCGGTGGTGTGTGCCTCGGTCACGATCGGTGAACCTCGCTCTCCAGGTCGTCCAGCCTGCGGGCCAGCAGCGCGAGCCCCGCGTCGTCGGTCGGCGGGGGGCCGTACAAGATCCCCGCCACGTCCTCGTTCGTGCGGCCCGTGGCCCGCACGAGCGCGTCGATCACCGCCACGGCGGGCGCCGAGCGCGGCAGCCCGAGCCGGGTGGCGGTCCGGGTCGCGGTGCCTGCTCGCAGCGCCGCGGCCGCGTGGCCGTACGAACGGGAGCGACGGTACAGCCGCCCCCGCCCCCGCGTCGTCTCGCCCGCCCGCACCGTCACCGGCAGCGGCTCGCTCACGACGCGCCCGAGCCGGCGGGCCCGCCACACGCCGGCCACGCCCGCGACGACCAGCAGCTGCAGCCCGAGGACTCCCGCGCCCGGGGGCAGCAGGTCGCGCAGGCCCGGGCCGGCGGGCTCCTCGTCGGTGTCCATGAACGAGGGCACGTACCAGACCAGGTGGTCGTGGCGACCGAGCGTGCGCAGCGCGAGTGCGGCGTTGCCTGCCGTCGTGACCTGCGCGTTCGTGAGCAGCGCCGCGTCGGCCAGGGCTGTGAACCGGCGTTCGCCCGCGACGACGAGGTAGGCGCCGGTGCCGGGCTCGCCGTCGGCGGCGGGGAAGCACACGGTCGCGTCCGGCCCGAGCGCGACGAAGCCGGGTCCGGCGCTCGTGATCTCACCCGCGGCGAGCGCGTCCGGGTCGGTGCACCCGGCGGTGCGCGGCGCGGACGGGTCGAAGGTGCCGGTGGTGGCCGGGGCGGCGGCGTCGGTGAAGAGCTCGAGCGTCCAGCCGGGCTCGAGCAGCACGACGTCGGCGGGGCTCGCGGCCAGCCGCTCGACCTGCTCGGTGGTCAGCACGGCGTCGCCCGTCACGAGCAGCGTGGTGCCGGGGGTGGCGGCCTCGAGCGCCGCCTTCGTCGAGCGCACGTAGGTGATCTCCACACCCTGGTCACGCAGCACCTCGGCCACGGCGCGGGCCCCGCCGGCGTCCGGGTTGTCGGGTGCGAGGGGCACGGTCGAGGTCCGTGGTTCGGGCAGCGCCGCGAGCACGCCGACGAGCAGTGCGAGCCCGCCGACCGCGATCGGCCACCGGGCGCGGCGCCAGCGGCTCCGGGCGCGCGAGCGACCCGTCGTCCCGTCGCCGACGACACGGGCACCGGGCGCACCGCCGCTCCCGACGTCGCCACCCGGCGAGGTGGTCGTGGCCGCGGCGCCCGCGGGCGCCCCGGGGAGGCTCACGCGGGCCACCCGCTCGCACCCGCGGCGTCCACGAGCCCGGGCAGCGTCGGGCGCTCGTCGCGCACCCGCTGCTCGGCGTCACGCAGCCACCCGTCGTCGTCGGCACCCGCGGGCACGTCGCCGTAGACGACGTCGTCGAAGAGCCGCCCCGCGCGCCGGAGGTCGTCGGTCCGGGCCGGGAGCCGGACGAGCGCTGCCTCGACGGCCTCGTGCGCCGTGCGGCCGGGTCGCTCGTCGAGCAGCGTGCGCTCCTCGAGCGAGCGCACCAGCGCCCGGAAGCGCTCGGCGACGGCCAGCGCCCACAGGTGTCCCGCGGCGGCGGCGTCGGCTGCGGCCCGCAGCTCCGCGGCGGTGCGCCGGTCGTCGTGGTCCAGCACGGCCCGCGCGGACGCGGCACGCCGGGTGCGGCGCACCGGTCCGACGACCCACGCCGTGACGACCAGCACGACGAGCAGCACCCCGATCACGACGGGGATCGCGACGCCCGGCGGCAGCCCCACCCGCGAGGCGCCGTCGAACAGCTCACCGATCCACTCGAGGATGCGCTGCAGGATGCTCTGGCCGCGGTGGTACACCGGGTCGGTCAGCTCGCGCTCGAGCCACGTGCGCGCCTCGTCCGCCCCGGGTGCGACCGGGATGTCGGACGCGCGCAACGCGGGCCGGCGCAGGATCACGCGACCGGCTCGTCGGCCGCCCGTGCGAGCTCGACGTCGAGTCCCTCGCGGCGCATCCGCACGTCGATGTACAGCAGCGCGACCACTGCGGCCGAGAACACGGTGGTGAGCGTGTAGGTCACGATGCTGACGAGCGAGGTGACCACGATCGAGCCGAACGCCGTGCCCGTCGGGTCGTCGAAGACGAACGCGGAGATCATCGCAGCGGGGAACGACAGCAGGCTCACGACGACGGACATGATGATCTGCACGAGCAGGTAGATGCCGAGCAGCCGCCAGAAGCTGCCGCGCGTGAGCCGCCAGGCCCGGCGGATGGTCGCCCAGAACCGGCCGCCCTCGAGCATGAGCGCCGGCGGGACCAGCAGCGTACGGACGGCGACCCAGACCACGGCCGCCGTGAGCAGCACACCGCCGAGCAGCGCGACGGCGACCAGCGCCCCCCACTGCTCGTTGGCCGCGGCCACGACGATCGCACCGACGAACACGCCGACGGCAGCGAGGATCACCGCGCCGTACAGCGCCGAGAAGCCCAGCACCCACCACACCCGCCCGCGCGCAGCCTGGCCGACCTCCGCGAGCGTCGCGGTGCGGCCGATGACCGAACGGCTCACCGAGACGATGAGGAGCCCGGTGAGCAGGGTCGTCGCGACGAACAGGAGCGGGGTGGCGACGAGCGAGCCGACGGTCGAGCCGAGCTGCGTGTCCAGGCCCATCTCACCGGTCGGGTCGACCGAGGTGGTGAGGTCGCTGACGCCACCGGCGAGCAGGCCGCCGAGGTACCACTGCAGCACCGCCTGGATCGCGACGACCACCGTGACGACCACGCCGGCGAGGCCGAACATGACGCGCGGGTTGGCCCGGATGGCGCGGAACGAGCCGTCGAGGATCTCGCCGAGCCCCAACGGCCGCAGCGGGACGATGCCCGGCTGCGCGGCCGGTGGTCGCCAGCCACCAGGCCCGTAGCCCGGAACACCTCCGGGACCGGCCTGGCCGTACACCGGCTGCCCGTACCCGGGCTGCTGGCCGTACACCGGCTGCCCGTACCCCGGCTGCTGCCCGTACCCGGACGGCGGCGGCACCTGCCCCGGGGCGGGTCCCCAACCCGGCGTGGGAGGAGGGGTGTGGACGGGTACCGGCGACGGGTCGGCGGGGGACCGGGGGGAGTCCTCGTGCGGCGTGGTCATGGACGTTCGCTCCCTGGTCTGGGCCGTACCTGGTCAGACGTTCATGGTGCCATGTCGCACCTGTCGCGGTGGCGCTCATGCGGGTCTGTGGGCAGGTGAGCATGGGCGACGGGGCGCGCGGGCGGGTGATCTGTGCTGAGCCGGGCCGGGCCGAGGCGGATCGGTGCGATCATGGGCCCCATGAAGGGTCGTGTGCTGGTCGTCGACGACGACGTCGCGCTGGCGGAGATGATCGGGATCGTGCTGCGCTCGGAGGGTTTCGACCCGGTGTTCTGCGCGGACGGCGACGATGCCATCGGCATCTTCCGTGCGTCGCAGCCGGACCTCGTGCTGCTCGACCTCATGCTGCCGGGCAAGGACGGCACCGAGGTGTGCCGCCAGATCCGGGCCGAGTCGGGCGTCCCGATCGTCATGCTCACGGCCAAGGCCGACACCGTCGACGTGGTGCTCGGTCTCGAGTCCGGCGCCGACGACTACATCTCCAAGCCGTTCAAGCCCAAGGAGCTCATCGCCCGGGTGCGCGCGCGGCTGCGCCGCAGCGACGAGCCCGTGCCCGAGCACCTCGGCATCGGGGACCTCACGATCGACGTCACGGGGCACCGGGTGTCGCGGGACGGGGTGCCCATATCGCTGACCCCGCTCGAGTTCGACCTGCTCGTCGCTCTCGCGCGCAAGCCGTGGCAGGTCTTCACGCGCGAGGTGCTGCTCGAGCGCGTGTGGGGCTACCGGCACGCGGCCGACACGCGGCTCGTCAACGTCCACGTCCAGCGGCTTCGTTCGAAGATCGAGGCGGACCCCGAGCGTCCCGAGATCGTCGTGACGGTCCGGGGTGTCGGCTACAAGGCGGGCGCACCGTCGCAGTGACCGTGAGGCACGCACGGACGGCGGGGGGTGCCTCGTGGGACGCGTGAGACGCAGCTGGCGGCTCGCGCGGCTGCGCGTCGTCCGGTCCGTGCGGGTCTCGAGCCGCGCGTGGCGCTCGTCGCTGCAGGCCCGGGTCGTGACGTCGACGCTGGCGATCGGGCTCGTCGCGCTCGCGATGGTCGGCGTGACGCTGTCCGCGCAGATGCGTGACGGACTGTTCACCGAACGGGTCGACCTGGTGCTCGACGAGAGCGCGCGCGCGACCCGCCAGGCGCAAGACACGTTCGACGCGTCGACCGCGGCGACGTCCACCGAGGTCCAGGTGCTCCTCAACGACGTGATGTCGGCCCTGCGCTCGGGCGGTTCGGGCGAGCGCGAGGTGTTCCTGCTGCGCGCGCCGGGCCAGACCACTCTCGTGAACTCCCGGGCCTCGGAGCCGGGCCTCATGGACGTGATCAGCAAGGATCTGCGCGCGGCCACGGCCGCGGGCGAGGGGCAGCGCTGGCAGTCGACCGGGTGGCCCGTCTCGCGGGGCGTCGGTGACGCCGGGCGGACCGAGCCCGCCGTCGTCGTCGGGCAGACGGTCGTGCTGCCCGTGGCGGGGACCTACGAGCTCTACTTCCTCTACAGCCTGCAGGCCGAGCAGGACCGGCTGGACTTCCTGCAGCGCATGCTCGCGATCGGCGCGGCGGCTCTCGTGCTGCTGCTGGGCACCATGACGTGGCTCGTGACGCGCCAGGTCGTGCGGCCGGTGCGCGCCGCGGCGCAGGTCGCCGCACGCATCGCGGACGGGCACCTCGACGAGCGGATGCCCGTGCGGGGCGAGGACGAGATCGCGACGCTGGGCCGGTCGTTCAACGAGATGGCGCACGGGCTCCAGGAGCAGATCGGGCGCATGGAGGAGCTCAGCACACTCCAGCGACGCTTCGTCTCGGACGTGTCGCACGAGCTGCGCACCCCGCTGACGACGGTGCGGATGGCGGGGGAGGTGCTGCACGGCGCACGCCACGACTTCGAGCCGTCGGTCAAGCGCTCCGCGGAGCTGCTGCAGACCCAGCTCGACCGGTTCGAGGACCTGCTCGCCGACCTGCTCGAGATCAGCCGGTTCGACGCGGGCGCGGCGATGCTCGACGCCGAGAGCCGTGACGTGCGGGACGTCGTCTCCGCGGCCGTCGAGCACGCGTTCCCGCTCGCCGAGCGCCGCAGCACCTGGCTGAGCGTGCACCTGCCCGACACGCGCTGCATCGCCGACGTCGACCCCCGCCGCGTCGAGCGCATCTTGCGCAACCTGCTCGTCAACGCGATCGAGCACGCCGAGGGGAGCACTGTCGAGGTCACGCTCGCGGCCGACGCGCAGGCGCTCGCGGTCACGGTGCGCGACCGCGGCGTGGGCATGACCCCGGAGGCCGCGGCGCACGTGTTCGACAGGTTCTGGCGGGCCGACCCGGCGCGCGCGCGGACGACCGGCGGCACGGGGCTGGGACTGGCCATCGCGCTCGAGGACGCCCACCTGCACGGCGGCTGGCTCGAGGCGTGGGGCCGGCCGGGCGACGGCGCGTGCTTCCGGCTGACGCTGCCGCGCCGGGCCGGCATCCGGCTCGTCAGCGCGCCGCTGCCGCTCGTCCCCGAGGAGACCGCGGACCCCGCGCCCGCGGTGCGGTCCCGTGGGGCGAGCGACCCGACGGCGCTGCCCGAGCTCGACACCGACCTCGACCCCCAGGAGGTCCGATGAGCGCGCCTCTCGTCCTGCACCGGCGCCGCCACGCGTATCCCGTGCTCGCAGCGGTGCTCGCGATGCTGACGGCAGGCGCCCTCGCGGCCTGCGCCGCGATCCCCACCGACGGTCCGGTGAGCGAGGGCGTCGAGGACGTGAGCGAGCTCGCCCCGGTGACCCTGCTCGGCGACTCGCCGGGTGAGGACGCCTCACCGCAGCAGATCGTCGACGGGTTCCTCAACGCGAGCGCCGCGGGGTTCAGCCGTGAGAGCACGGCGGACATCAGCAAGGACTTCTCGGTGGCCCGCGAGTACCTGGCGGGTGAGGCGCGCGACACGTGGGACCCGGGCGAGCGGGTGGTCGTGTACTCGGCGGCCAGCAGCCCGGAGTCCACGATGCTCACCGACACCCAGGTGCAGGTGCGTGTGGGTGTCGCGGCGCGGGTCGACTCCGACGGGCGCTACCAGGAGTCGGGGCCGGAGACCCAGGAGTCGCTGGTCTTCGACCTCGTGATGGACAGTGCCGGGCAGTGGCGGATCTCGGGGCTGGACGACGGCGTGGTGCTCTCGCAGCCCAACTTCAATCTCGTGTACCGCACGGCCACGCTGTACTTCCTGTCGGCCGACAGCACGTACCTGGTCCCCGAGACGCGGTCGTTCCCGGTGCGCAACCTCGCGACGTCGGTCGTGCGGGCGCTCGTCGAGGGCCCCTCGCCGTGGCTCCAGGACGCCGTGCGCACCGCGGTGCCGGACGGCATGCACCTGACGACCCCCGCCGTGCCGGTCGACCCCTCGGGCACGGCCGACGTGAGCCTGACGGGCGCCGCACTGAGCGACCCGACCGAGCGCGCGCTGCTCATGGCCCAGCTCGAGGCGTCGTTGCGCATCCCCCGGGTCAGCGCCGTGCAGCTCACGGTCGGCGACGTGCCGCTCGACTGGGAGCCGGCCCGTCTCGAGCGGAGCGTGCTCCCCGCCGACACGGCGCTCGAGGTGGTGCAGGGCGACGCGCTCGTGGCGCTCACCGACGGTGAGCTGACACCGGTCGACGAGGTCGGCGCGCTCACGGGGCTGCAGGCGGGCAGCACCGCGCGCAACGAGCAGGGCAACGTGCGGGTGCTGCTGTCGGACGGCGACGCGCTCGTGCGCGCGCCGACGACGCAGTCCGGGAGCGCGCAGCCGCTCGTGACGGGGGTCGCGCTCGCGGACCCGTCGGTCGACCGGTTCGGCTGGGCGTGGACCGCGTCCGCGAGCCCCGAGGGCCCGGTCCTGACCGCGGCACGGTCGGACGGGACCCAGCAGGTCGTGCAGGCCGACTGGCTCGCCGGACGCACGGTCCGCGAGGTGCGGGTCGCCCGTGACGGCTCACGCGTGGCGATCCTGTCGACCGGAGACGACGGCCCGGGGCTCGACGTCGCGGGCGTGGTGCGAGGCGGTGTCGGGGTCCCGCAGCAGCTCGGTGAGCCGTTGGCCACGGGTGCGATGCTCACCGACGCCACGCGGGTCGTGTGGTTCGACGAGACGACGCTCGCGGTGGTGGGCAAGGTGGCGGGTGCCACGAGCGCCGGGATCCACCTGGTGCCTGTCGCAGGTCCGACCCGGGCGGCGCCGTCCCTCGAGGGCATCGTGTCGGTCGCGGGCGGCAAGGCCGATCGGTCGTTGTACGCGGCGACGGCGGACGGGCAGCTGTGGTCCCGGTCGGGGCAGCGCTGGGTGTCGGTCGCGACCGGCGTGCACGACCCGTCCTTCCCGGGCTGACACCTCGCACGGTCGCCCACCCCCAGCCCGGGCGACGGCCGTGTGCGGGCCCGGGCCGCCCGGCCGCGACGCCGGGGTCGCCCCTGGGCGCCACCCTGGGCCGTGCCTGCCACGAGCGTCCCGCGCGTCCCGTCCGCCCCGTCCCTGCCGCGCGCGTTCCTGCGGGTGGTCGCCGACGTCGGCCGCCTCGTGCTCCCGGTCGCGTGCGGCGGCTGCGGCGAGCTCGACGTGCCGCTGTGCGAGGCCTGCCACGCGAGGCTGCGCGTCGAGCCCCGCAGGTGCGAGGCGTCGGCCCCACGGCTCGACCGGTCGGACGGGTCGACGGTCCTGCCGGTCTGGTCCCTCGCGCCGTGCACGGGCGAGGTGCGCGAGCTCGTCGTGGCGTGGAAGGACCGTGGCCGCACCGACCTGACGCGACCGCTCGCGGCCGCGCTCGCCCGCGGGGCCTCCCACCTCGCTCCGGCTCTCGTGGCCGGCCTCGGTCGGTGCGCGCCGCTGCTCGTCGTCACGGCGCCCTCGTCCCCGGGGGCCCGTCGCCGCCGCGGCGACGACCTCGTGGGCCGGCTCGGCATCGCGGTGGCGCGTGCGCTCGCCGCGGACCTGCCCGAGGTCGCCGTGTGCCGCGGGCTGCGACGGGGCGGGGGCGCGCGCGACCAGGTGGGCCTGGGGGTGCGCGCCCGGGCGCACAACCTCGCAGGTCAGGTCCGTGTCCGCCGCGCGGCTGGTGCGAGGCTCGCGGGTCGCCCGGTGCTTCTCGTGGACGACGTGCTCACGACCGGTGCGACGTTCGCGGCGGCCGAGCGGGCGCTGGTCGGGGCGGGAGCCGTCGTGGTGGGAGGGCTGGTGCTCGCGGCGACGCCACCACCCGGTCGGCGGAGCGGCGGAACTGGAACCTGAGGCTCCACGGAGATAGCGTGGAGCCAGTACCGACGGGCCGGAGCGGAGCCGCTCGAGGGCCTGATCGGTCCCGGGTGCAATTCCGGCCACGGGAGGAGGTGGTGCCGCACGATCGCCCCATCGGGGCGTCTCTCTGCACGTCACCGGGCGGTGTTCCCCCCCGCCCCTGGTCCTCCAGGAGGTATTCATGGAGATCGTGGTCGTTGGTCGTCACACCGAGGTGCTGGAGAAGTTCCGCCAGCACGCGACGGACAAGTTGACGAAGCTGGCCCAGCTCGCACCCCGTGCACAACGGATCGACGTCGTTGTCACCCATGAGCGCAACCCCCGACAGGCGGGTTCGAGCGAGCGCGTGGAGCTCACGGTCGTGGACAAGGGTCCCGTGATCCGCGCGGAGGCGTGCGCGGACGACCGCTACGCCGCGCTGGACCTGGCGATCGCGAAGCTCCAGGAGAGGCTGCGTCGATCGCGCGACCGCCGCAAGGACCACCACAACCGCACGCTCACCGCGGCGAACGACGCCCCCGTCGACGTGCGACCGCTGAGCGAGGACGAGGAAGAGCCGCCTGCCGAGCGTCCCACGGCCGTCGCACCCGGAGACGTGGTCGAGATCGCGCTGGGCGACTCGCCGGTGGTGATCCGGGAGAAGGTCCACTCGGCCCATCCGATGACAGTGGACGACGCGCTCTACGAGATGGAGCTCGTGGGGCACGACTTCTACCTGTTCATCGACGCGGAGACGGCCCAGCCCGCCGTCGCCTACCGGCGTCACGGCTGGAGCTACGGCGTGGTCAAGCTCGACACCCCGGTCAGCACCAACGGCCGCGTGCACGAGCGGGAGGACGCCGCGGTCTGACGCCGCGGTCTGAGGTACCGACGACAGGTCCCGCGGCGCGTCCGCGGGACCTGTCGTCGTGTCGGTGCGGGACGGCAGGATGGCGAGGTGCCTCCGACCCGTCCCGTCCCGCCCCTCGTCCGGCCGACCCGTGAATCGCTGTCGTCGTCGCAGGCCCGCCGTGTCGCGCTCCGGGCCCAGGGGCTCGACAGGTCGCGGCCGGTCCGGTCCGGTCCGGTCACGATGCGCCGGTACCAGCAGGTCGTCGACCGGCTGGGCCTGCTGCAGATCGACTCGGTCAACGTGCTCGCGCGCGCCCACCTGATGCCCGTCTACTCGCGGCTGGGGGCCTACGACACCGGCCTGCTCGACCGCGCGTCGGGCCGCGCCCCGCGGCGTCTGGTCGAGACGTGGGCCCACGAGGCGTCGTACGTGACGCCCGAGACCTACCGGCTGCTCGGCTGGCGTCGGCGCGCCTACCGGTCGACGGCGTGGGGCACCATCCGCGAGGTCCCGCTCGCGAACGCGGCCGAGGTGGCCGAGGTGCGCCGGCTCGTCGCCGAGCACGGCCCGGTGACCGCGGCCGAGATCCACCGGTTCTTCGAGGTCGACCACCCCCGCACGCGCACGGGCTGGGGGTGGAACCGGACCGTGGCCAAGCGGGTCCTCGAGTACCTGTTCTTCACGGGGGAGGTCGCCTCGGCGCGGCGCAACGCCCAGTTCGAGCGCTGCTACGACCTGACCGAGCGCGTCCTGCCGCCGGACGTGCTGGCCGCCCCCGAGCCCTCCGACGCGGACGCGGTGCGCTCGCTCGTCGAGATCGGGGCCCGGGCGCACGGCATCGGCACGGCACGCTGCTTCCTCGACTACTTCCGGGTCCGTGGCCCCCGGGGTGCGCAGGCGGTGCACGACCTCGTCGAGGACGGGGTGCTGGTGCCGGTGCGCGTCGAAGGCTGGGACCGCGACGTGCTGCGGCACCGCGACGCCACGGTGCCGCGCCACGCGACGGGGAGCGCGCTGCTCAGCCCGTTCGACCCGCTCGTGTTCGAGCGACGGCGGCTCGAGGAGCTCTTCGGCCTGCGCTACCGCATCGAGATCTACGTGCCCGAGCACAAGCGGGTGCACGGCTACTACGTGCTGCCCTTCCTGCACGGCGAGCACCTCGCCGCCCTGGTGGACCTGAAGGCCGACCGACGCGCCGGGGTGCTCCGGGTGCACGCCGCGCACCGGACCCCGGGGGCGCGGCCCGTCCGCGGTGGCGGCGTGGACGTGGCCGACGCCCTGGCCCTCGAGCTGCGTGTGCTCGCCGGGTGGCTGGGACTGCCTGACGTCCGGGTCGGGGCGGCCGGCGCGGACGCACGCGGGGACCTCGCCGCGGCGCTGCACGGTGCGCTGGACGGCGCGCTGCACGGTGTGCTGGACGTGGGGGCGCCGGCGGCGTCGGTGCTGTCCGGACCTCTCTCGCCGGTCGGCGGCTGACGGGTGGCCGCCGAGGGGGTCGACGCCCGGTTCGCGTTGGCCCGATCGGGTGACTTCGCCCTGGTGGTGCTCGGGGCGGTGCTGTGGGGGGTCGGCGGGCTCGCGGGTGCCGAGCTCGCCGCGGTGGCGGGGCTGTCCGCACCGGCGGTGGCCGCGTGCCGTCTGCTGACCGGCGGCCTGCTGCTGCTCGGGCTGCTGGGGGTGACCGGGCAGCTCGGGGGAGTGCCGCGCACCCGGGCCGTGGGGGTCCGGGTGGGCACGACGGCCGTGCTCGCGGCGCTGTACCAGGCCTGCTTCTTCGCCGCCGTGGTCAGCGCGGGGGTCGCGAGCGCCACCTTCGTCGCGCTCGGCTCCGCACCGGTGCTGGTGGCGGCCGGGGTGGCCCTGCGGAGCCGGCGAGCGCCCACCACGCCCGTGCTCGTGGCCCTCGCGCTGGCCGTGGGCGGTCTCGGGCTGCTCGTCGGCGCGCCGGCGACGGGGTCCGGCCCGGCAGGCGTCCTGCTCGCGCTCGGGGCGGGGGCCGCGTTCGCGGCGATGACCCAGCTCAACACCCGGCCCGTGCCCGGGCTCGGTGCGTCGTCCCTCACCGGGCTCGCCTTCACCCTCGGTGGTGTGCTGCTCGCGGGAGCGGTGCTCGTGTCGGGTGCCGGGCCGCTGCTGCCCCGGGGCGGCCAGGGCTGGGCGGTGCTCCTCTTCCTCGGGCTGGTGCCCACCGCAGCGGCCTACGCCGCGTACTTCCGCGGGCTGCGCACGGTGCCGGCGACCACAGCGGCGCTCCTCGCCCTGCTCGAGCCGCTCGCCGCGACGGTCGGTGCCCTGCTCCTGCGGGACGAGCGGCTGGGCCTCGCGGGGTCGTTCGGGGCCGTGCTGGTGCTCCTCGCGGTGGTGGTTCTTCGACCGCGACCATGACCCTCGCCTACGATGGTCAGCGCCCCGGCCGTGCGGTCGGGTCCGCCTGACCGTCCCGACGCCCTGGCGTGCGGGGCGGGAAACCGTGGGGAGTTACGCGTGCCTGCGATTCTCGACAAGGTCCTGCGCTTCGGCGAAGGGCGGATCGTCAAGAAGCTGTCCGGGATCGCCCAACAGGTGAACGCCCTCGAGGACAGCTTCGTCAGCCTGTCCGACGCGGAGCTCCGCGAGGAGACGGACCGCTTCCGGGCGCGCCTGGCGGACGGCGAGAACCTCGACGACCTGCTCCCCGAGGCCTTCGCGGCGGTCCGTGAGGCCTCGCGGCGCACGCTCGGTCAGCGGCACTTCGACGTCCAGCTCATGGGCGGCGCAGCGCTGCACCTCGGCAACATCGCCGAGATGAAGACCGGTGAGGGCAAGACCCTCGTCGCCACGGCCCCGGCGTACCTCAACGCGCTCACCGGCAAGGGTGTGCACGTCGTCACGGTCAACGACTACCTGGCGAGCTACCAGGCCGAGCTCATGGGGCGCGTGTACCGGTTCCTCGGGCTCACGAGCGGGGTCATCCTCTCGAACCAGCGTCCGTCCGAGCGGCGGGTCCAGTACGCCGCCGACATCACGTACGGCACCAACAACGAGTTCGGCTTCGACTACCTGCGCGACAACATGGCGTGGAACACCGACGAGCTCGTGCAGCGCGGCCACAACTTCGCGATCGTCGACGAGGTCGACTCGATCCTCATCGACGAGGCGCGCACCCCGCTCATCATCTCGGGGCCGTCGTCGGGCGACGCGAACCGCTGGTACGCCGAGTTCGCCAAGGTCGCCCGGCGCCTGCAGCCCGATCGCGACTACGAGGTCGACGAGAAGAAGCGCACGGTCGGCGTGCTCGAGCCCGGCATCGCCCGGGTCGAGGACTACCTCGGCATCGACAACCTGTACGAGTCGCTCAACACGCCGCTCATCGGGTTCCTCAACAACTCGATCAAGGCCAAGGAGCTCTTCAAGCGCGACAAGGACTACGTCGTGATGAACGGCGAGGTCCTGATCGTCGACGAGCACACGGGCCGCATCCTGCCCGGGCGCCGGTACAACGAGGGCATGCACCAGGCGATCGAGGCCAAGGAGGGCGTGGCCATCAAGGCCGAGAACCAGACGCTCGCCACGATCACGCTGCAGAACTACTTCCGCCTGTACGACAAGCTCGCGGGCATGACGGGTACGGCCGAGACCGAGGCCGCCGAGTTCCAGGGCACGTACAAGCTCGGCGTCGTCCCCATCCCGACCAACCGCCCGATGCAGCGCATCGACCAGGGCGACCTGGTCTACAAGGCCGAGGACGGCAAGTTCGACGCTGTCGTCGCCGACATCGTCGAGCGGCACGCCAAGGGCCAGCCGGTGCTGGTCGGCACCACGAGCGTCGAGAAGAGCGAGCTGCTCTCGTCCAAGCTCAAGAAGCAGGGCGTCCCGCACGAGGTCCTCAACGCCAAGCAGCACGCGCGGGAGGCGTCGATCGTCGCGCAGGCAGGCCGCAAGGGCGCCGTCACCGTGGCGACCAACATGGCCGGTCGTGGCACCGACATCATGCTCGGCGGCAACGCCGAGTTCATGGCCGTCGCCGACCTCGCCGCCCGCGGGCTGGACCCGGCCGAGAACGCGGAGGAGTACGAGGCCGCGTGGCCCGACGCGCTCGCCAAGGCGACCGAGGCCGTCGCCGCGGAGCACGACGAGGTCGTCGAGCTGGGCGGGCTCTACGTGCTCGGCACCGAGCGGCACGAGTCGCGCCGCATCGACAACCAGCTGCGTGGCCGGTCCGGACGTCAGGGCGACCCGGGCGAGTCCCGCTTCTACCTGTCGCTGCAGGACGACCTGATGCGCTTGTTCAACTCGCAGATGGCCGAGTCGATGATGACGCGCGCCGGGTTCCCGGACGACATGCCGCTCGAGTCGAAGATCGTCACGCGCGGCATCCAGAGCGCGCAGTCGCAGGTCGAGGGTCGCAACTTCGAGATCCGCAAGAACGTCCTGAAGTACGACGACGTGCTGTCCCGTCAGCGCACCGTCATCTACGACGAGCGCCGCCGCGTGCTCGAGGGCGAGGACCTGGCCGAGCAGGTGCACCACTTCCTCGGCGACGTCCTGGGTGACTACGTCACCGCGGCGACCGCCGAGGGGCGCCCGGAGGACTGGGACCTCGAGGCGCTGTGGGCCGCGCTGCGGGCCATCTACCCGATCTCGATCACGCCCGAGGAGGTCGTCGAGCAGGCGGGCGGCGAGACTCGTCTCACGGCCGAGCTCATCCGCACCGAGGTCCTCTCGGACGCCGAGCACGCCTACGCCGAGCGCGAGGCCACGATCGGCGCGGACAACATGCGTCAGCTCGAGCGCCGCGTGGTGCTCTCGGTGCTGGACCGCAAGTGGCGCGAGCACCTCTACGAGATGGACTACCTCAAGGAGGGCATCGGCCTGCGCGCCATGGCGCAGCGCGACCCGCTCATCGAGTACCAGCGTGAGGGCTTCCAGCTGTTCGGGGCGATGACCGAGTCCATCAAGGAGGAGTCGGTCCAGTACCTGTTCAACCTCGAGGTCAAGGTCGCCGAGCCCGACGCCGCCGGTGAGGCGGGGGCCGTCACGGCCGAGTCGGCCGCGCAGGCCGCAATCGGTGCGGGGGCTGGCGCTGCCGGTCCGCGTCCGGCCGCCGCGGGCGGGCTCGTCGCGAAGGGCATCGACGGCCCCGAGGAGCGGGCCCCGCTGCAGTACTCGGCGCCCAGCGCGGACGGCGACGACGCGGTGGTCACCCGTTCCGAGGGTGGCGCGCCTGCGCCTGCGCCCGCGGACGGCAGCAACCGTCAGGAGCGGCGCAAGGCCGCCAAGCAGCGCAAGCGCTGACGTCTGGGGGTCAGCGCCCCCGTACGAGGCAGCACGGCGACGGCCGGTCCCGGAGCTCCGGGGCGGGCCGTCGCCGTTCGTCCGTGCGCGGGTCAGCCGATCTCGAGAGCCACCGCGCGCCACGCTCCGCGACGCTCCTCGAGCCGCAGCGCGACCGCGCGCACCCGGGCGCCGTCCTGCACGACGACGCTGGCCTCGGCGACCCGCCCGCCGAGCCGGCACACCCGCGCGCGACGCACCTCGGGGCGTGCCGTCGGCCGTGCGGCGCCCAGGGCCCGCACCGTGACCGCCACGCGCGCCGCGAGCTGCTCGTACACCTCGGGGGTGACCCACCTGGCCAGCTGGGCGATCGACCGCGTGCCGTGCAGCGCCTCGAGCGCCACGAGGACGATCGAGCAGCACAGCGCGGTCGGCTCGGGCAGCGCCTCGGTGGCCGGAGCCCCGGGGGTCTCGGCCCGCGCGGGGTCGAGGGCGGCGCGGCGCCGGGCCAGGGCTCGTTCCTCGAGCGTCGGGGGACGGGAGTGGCCCGGCCCGGCCGGCGGTCGTGAGCGTGGCCCGTGCGGCACCTCGGGGACGAGCCGCACCCGCACGGGCTTCGCCGGCCCGGGCGGGCGGTCGGACGACACGGCGGCCGGCTGCTGGGAGGCTCTGGTCGCGTCGACGAGCCCCGTCTCGGTCGGCGCCGGGTGGCCGGATGTCGTGGCCTCGTCGGGTGCGCTCTCGTGCCCCGCACGGTCGGCGGCGAGGTGGACGTCGTCGACGGCGCCGTGCGGCCGCCGCACCGGGCGTGCCTCTGTGGTGGCGGTGGGGGTGGCGGTGGCCGGTGGGCGAGACGTGGTCGGCGGGCCGCTCGGGCGAGCACCACCGGATGCGAGGCGGCAGAGGGCGGCCTCGGTGGGGCTGAGGGCTGCGGCGGTGAGGGTCATGAGGCACTCCCGGGCTCGGCAGGGGCGGTGGAGGTCGAGGCGGTCGCGGGGAGGGTGAGGACCTGTCCGGGGTGCAGGAGGCCTGGGTCGTCGCCGATGACGGCCGCGTTGGCCGCATACCAGTCGGGCCAGGCCGCGGCGATGTCCGCGG
The DNA here is from genome assembly GCF_044392165.1 of Cellulomonas sp. P22. NCBI lineage: Bacteria > Bacillati > Actinomycetota > Actinomycetes > Micrococcales > Cellulomonadaceae > Cellulomonas > Cellulomonas sp. P22. The sequence goes on along the minus strand of NZ_JBISBW010000005.1, from coordinate 216,044 downwards.
TGCTCGCGCCGGGCCCCAGGTACCGGGCGGCGATGCGCCAGAGGCTGTCGCCCGCCGCGACGACGACCTGGCCGTCCGAGACGGGCACCGACGCAGGCGTCCCCACCGACGCCGCGTCACCGTCGCCCGTGGACGACGCACCGGCGGGGGTGCCGGTGGGGCGGGTGCTGGTCGGCGCTGCGTGGACGGATGCGGTGTCGACGGGTGCTGCCTCGGGTGCGGTGCCGGTCGTCGCCGGTGCCGAGGTCGACGTTCCCGTCGCGGCCCAGCCGAGCTGGAGATCGGGGGAGGTGGCCTGCGCTGCCGCGGTGAAGCCGAGCCCGAGGCTCGCGCCGAGCGCGAGGGTGAGAGTGCGCCGGACGAGCGCGGGGGCCCAGCGCTGCACGACCCGCTCGCCTGCCCCCCAGGCCGTCCCGCAGGTGCGGGCCACGGCGCACAGCGTCGCGACGAGCAGCGAGAGGGCCAGCCAGGCCGCGAGCAGCGTGCCGGCCCCGAGGACCGCGACGAGCACGGCGCGGTCGATGCGGAGGGTCGTGAGGTCGAGCCCGGGTTCGAGGGCGGTGCGCAGCCGCCCGGCGATGACCACGGTCAGACCGAGCGTCGTCGCGAGGCCGACAGGCAGAGCGAGCAGTCCGAGGGTGCGGCCCGCCCATGCCGGGCGTGAGGTCGCGGTCATACGCTCACCTTCGTTTCATCGCGTTTGATGCAGTTTGGTGTGCCTGACGCCCCTAGGTGTAGTGCATGACTGGGCGGTATGTCCAGAGTTGGATGAGGTCCGATGACTCGATCGGAAGTGCTCGTCAAGGCCTCCGCTGTCGGTACCGTGCAGATCGACGGCACGACTGACCTGACCGGGACCATCTCGACCGGTCGGCTGCGACTTCAGGGGCGGTGACTGTGCACAACCCGGGTGGTGTCGTGACCCCCGCCGCGGCGGGCAAGCGTCCGCGTCGGGGGATGGCGATCCTGTGCGCGCTCGCGAGCTGGATCATCGCCGCAGTCCTCGCTGTGATCGCCTCGCTCTCCGGTAGCCAGTTCGCCGCCGGTCCCGCCCCCGACCCCTCCGGATCCGTGGTGTTCTGGGCCCTGGCTGGCGTGTTCGTCGCTCTTCCTGTTGCCGCACTGCCGTCACTCGGCTTCACCGTCAGACGAGGCGCCGCCTGGGCAGCCGCGAGCCTGATCGTGGTCGCTGTGACCCTGGTCGGGGTGTTCGTGCTCAACACGCCCTGACGGCGTCAGCCGCGTCGGGCCGGTGTCCAGCCTCAGGGATGGATATCGGTAGGTTGTCCGGCTTCGGGCCCTAAGGTGAGTCGATGCGCTGGGAGTCGTTGTTCGCCGACATGGAGGCGCAGCTGGCTGCGCAGGAGTCGGCCGAGCTCGGGGCCCAGGTGAGCGAGCTGACCCGCGCCGAGCGGGCGACGGTGACGGTCGCGGACCGGCTGCGGGCGTCCCGCGGCGCGCGCATCGGGGTGCGGGTGCGCGGCGGGGCGCTCGTCGACGGGGTCGTGCTCGACACGGCGCCCGAGTGGCTGCTGCTGGGGGAGCAGGCTCGTCGCACGCTCGTGCCGCTCGACGCGGTGACGGCCGTCGTCGGGCTCGTCCCGCACGCGGCTCCCGCACCGGGCGAGGTCGAGCGCCGGCTCGGTCTCGGTCACGCCCTCCGGGCCCTCGCGCGCGATCGCGTGGTCGTTCGCGTCGAGACCGACGGGGCCGAGCTCACCGGGCGCATCGAGCGCGTGGGTGCCGATCACCTCGACCTGGTGACGGGCCACGGCGAGGTGCTGCGGGGTGGGACGTGGTGGACGGTGCCCTTCGCGGGGCTGCGCGCGGTCAGGTCGGGATGAGGCGCGCCGTCAGGCCCGCGGGGCCCTCCGGGTCAACCGTGCTCGGGCACCGTGTCGTGCTCGACCTCGGTCTCGATGCGGGCCCGCGTCTGGGCGTACATCCGCTCGATGTACCGCTCGAGCTCGGCGGACTCGACGCGCCACTGCAGACGGCCGCCGATCTGGATCGCGGGCAGCTCACCTGAGCGCACCAGGGCGTAGGCCTGCGCGGCCGAGATGTTCAGGACCTCGGTCACGTCGGCGAGCGTGAGGAACCTGGGAGCCATGACCGCAGTGTGGCACGCGCGTGCGGGCCCGACGGGTTGTGCACAAGGGTGTGACCGGGATGTCCCGTTCCTGCCCCGGTGTCGGCATGATGGGCATCGCACGCGCCCCTGCACGGCCCCCGTACGAGACGAAGGAAGTCGTGATGGACACGTCGGTCCTCGAGCTGCCGGCCCCGCCGGCGACCCGCCTGCGCCGTCCCGGATGGCGTGACCCGAGGTTGCTCGCGGGCCTCGTGATGGTCGCCGGGTCGGTCGCGCTGGGTTCGTGGGTGGTGCAGGACGCCCAGCGGACGGTCGAGGTGTACGTCGCGGCCGAGACGATCACGCCGGGCTCCGGCGTGGTGCCGTCCGAGCTCGTGGTCGCCGAGGTGCGGCTCGCGGCGGGCGAGCTCGAGCGGTACGTCACCGTCGTGGACGGCCTGCCCGCCGACGCGGTCGCGGTACGGGTCGTGGAGGCCGGCGAGCTCGTGCCCCGGTCCGCGCTGGGCACGGCCACCGCTCTCGACCTGCGTCCGGTGGCCGTGCCCGTCGGGCAGCTGCCCTCGCGCGACGTGGTGCCCGGGGCGCTCGTCGACCTGTGGGAGGTGCCCGCGGCCGCCCGCGACGCCGAGGGGGCCGCCGCGCAGCCCGCTCCGCACCGGCTGGCCACGGGGCTCACGGTCGCGGAGGTCACGCGGCCCGAGGGCGCCTTCAGCGCAGGCGGGTCGACCGTCGTGCAGGTCCTGGTGCCCGAGGCGGACCTGCCGGGCGTCCTGGCGGCCGTCGCAGGCCCGGGCACCGTGCAGGTCGTCCACGTCCCCGGGACCGGGGGCTGAGCATGGCGGTCGGGGTCCTGTGCGCGGTGCGTGGCACCGCCGAGTCGCAGATCGTCCAGGCCGTCGACGCCACGGGGGGCCGGCTCCGGGTGACCCGTCGGTGCGCCGACCTGGCCGAGCTGCTCGCCGCCGCGGAGGCGGGCCTCGGACGCGTCGCCGTCGTCTCGGCGGACCTCCCGCTGCTCGACCGTGAGGCCGTCGCCGCGTTGCACCGGTGCGGGGTTCACGTGGTGGGGCTCGGCGAGCCGGGAGCGCCGTGGCACGGCGACCGGCTCCGCGACCTCGGGGCCGAGCTCGTGCTCGACGTCCCGTCGGACGCCAGGGCCGCGGCGGTGCTGGTGCGCGAGGTGGTCGAGGCGCTCGAGTCGCCCACCGGCTCACGCGCCGCCGAGGCGGCCGCACCGGGGCAGGTCGGCGCCGACCGTCCCTCGGCCGACGCGCCCGTCCCGGGTGCCGGGTCGCCGCGCCGCGAGCGGGGGCAGCTCGTCGCCGTGTGGGGGCCGACGGGTGCGCCGGGGCGCACGACCCTCGCGATGAACCTCGCGGCCGAGCTGGCCGTCGCGGGTCGCACCGCCCTGCTGGTGGACGCCGACACCTACGGCGGCACCGTCGCGCAGGCCGTCGGCATGCTCGACGAGGCACCGGGCCTGGCCGCGGCGGCCCGGGCTGCGGGGCAGGGGGCCCTGGACGTGGAGGCGCTGGCACGGCTCTCCCCGCTGCTCGCCCCTGACCTGCGGGTCCTGTCGGGCATCTCGCGGCCTGACAGGTGGCCCGAGCTCCCCGCGTCGTCGCTCGACGTCGTGTGGACCGTGGCGCGTGCGCTGACGGACTGGACGGTCGTGGACTGCGGGTTCTGCCTCGAGCAGGACGAGATCCTCAGCTACGACACCCGCGCCCCGCGACGCAACGCGGCGACGCTCTCGGCGCTGTACGAGGCCGACGAGGTCGTGGTGGTCGGAGCTGCCGACCCGATCGGGGTGCAGCGGCTGGTGCGGGCGCTCGCCGACCTGGCCGACCTCGGCCTGCCGGGGAACCGCACCGTCGTGGTCAACCGGCTCCGGTCCGGCGTCGCCGGCCCGCGACCGGGGGAGGCCATCGCCGAGGCGCTGGCCCGGTACGCGGGGGTGACCGACGTGCACCTCGTGCCGGACGACCCCGCGGGTCTCGACGCGGCCCTGCTCGACGCGCGCCTGCTCCACGAGATCGTGCCCGGATCACCCGCACGTCGTGCGGTGGTCGCGCTCGCGGGCAGGCTCGCGGCGGCGACGAGCGGCGCCCCGACATCGGCCCGGCACGCACCGGTGCGGCCCGTGGAGCTCGACTCGTTCGCGCCCGCGGCGCGCCTCGCGGAGGCATGAGCCCGGCGGCCGGGCAGACTGGGGTCGTGCGCATCTACCTTCCCGCGACCCTCGACGAGCTCGACCCTCCCGCGGGCGGTGGGCCGGTGGTCCTCGCGCCGCGCCGCGTGCACGCCGTGACGCCCGCGCTGGTCGCCGCGCTGCCCGAGGAGGACGACGAGGAGCACGAGTACGCCGCCCAGCTCGGCGCTGCGGACGACGCGCTGCTGCTCGTCGCAGCCCGCCCGGCTGCTCCGCAGCTGCGCCTGGTGCTCGCGGCGGACGTCCCGGACGCGCACGTGTCACCGGTGGGCGACGACGGCGTGGCCCCGAGCCTCGTCGACCTGACCGAGCCCGTCACGCTCGCGCAGGTGGTCTGCGGCCACGTCGACGAGCCCGAGGCCGTGGCCGACGTCGAGGCCGCCGTGACGGGTGACGAGCAGGCGCTCGACCGCCTCGCCGAGCGCGACCTGCTCTGGTACGACGTGAGCGAGCTCGGCGCGATCCCGCGCTGAGCCGCCCCGACGGGCCGGTCGGCCCTACGGGTTGAGGATCCGCAGCGCGTCGTCGTGCAGCAACCCGTTGGTCACCAGGGCCGAGCCCCCGAACGGCCCGGGTTCACCGGTGATCGAGGTGAAGCGTCCGCCCGCCTCGGTGACGATCGGGACCAGCGCGGCCATGTCGTGCAGCGCGAGCTCGGGCTCGGCCGAGAGGTCCACGGCCCCCTCACCGACGAGCACGTGCGACCAGAAGTCGCCGTAGGCGCGGGTGCGCCACACCGAGCGGGTGAGGTCCAGGAAGCTGCCGAGGCGCCCCTGCTCGTCCCAGCCCGACAGGCTCGAGTACGAGAACGAGGCGTCCTGCAGGCGGCTGACCTGCGAGACCTGCATGCGGCTCGCCGCCGCGAGCGAGCGGCCCGTCCAGGCGCCCGACCCCTTCGCGGCCCACCAGCGGCGTCCCAGGGCGGGGGCGCTCACGACCCCGACGACGACCTCGTCGTTGTCGAGCAGCGCGATGAGCGTGGCCCACACGGGGACCCCGCGCACGAAGTTCTTGGTCCCGTCGATCGGGTCCACGACCCAGCGCCGCGGGCCGTGCCCGGTGTCGGGCATCTCCTCGCCGTGCACCGCGTCGCGCGAGCGGGCGCGGCTCAGCTGGGTGCGGATGATCTCCTCGGCCGTGCGGTCCGCGTCCGAGACGGGCGTCAGGTCGGGCTTGGTCTCGACCCGCAGGTCCTGGGCCTTGAAGCGCGACATCGTCACAGAGTCGACCTGGTCGGCCATCACGTGCGCGAGGCGCAGGTCGTCGTCGTACCCGGGACGCAGGTTCATGCCGACACCGTAGCGGGGCCGCCGCACCGGTCGGGGGCGCCCCGCGGGCCGGGGACCTGCGAGCTCACGCGTCGGGCTGCCGCCCCGAGCCCGAGGGGCGGTCCTCGGCGGTGCGCGAGTCGCTGTCGAGCGTTCCGGTGCGGCTGGCGAGGAGCCGTCGGAACGACGCGAGGCGGGCGGCCCGCTGGGCCCGGACGGTCTCGTCCGGTGCACCGGCGACCCACTCGTCGAGCAGGCAGTCGGGGGAGTCGGCCAGGTGGGTGCAGCCGCGCGGGCACTCCGCGGCGACCTCGGCGAGGTCGGAGAACGCCCCCAGCAGGTGCTCGGGGGTCACGTGCGCGAGGCCGAACGACCGCACACCGGGGGTGTCGATCACCCAGGTGGGGTCGGTGCCTGCCGGCTCGGGCACGCGCAGCGCGATGGCCGACGACGAGGTGTGCCGACCGCGCCCGGTCACGTCGTTGACGACCCCGGTGTCCCGGAACGCACCGGGCACCAGCGCGTTGACGAGCGTGGACTTGCCGACGCCCGAGTGCCCGACGAGCACCGACGTGCGCCCGGCCAGCGCCGCGCGCAGCTCCGCGAGCCCGTTGATGTCCTCGCCCGTGCGGCTCGTGACGACCACGCGCACCCCGATCGGCTCGTACATCGCGACGAGCTCGGCCGGGTCGGCCAGGTCGGCCTTGGTGAGCGCGAGCAGCGCGTCCATGCCCGCGTCGTACGCCGCGGCGACGCACCGGTCGATCATGCGGGTGCGCGGCTCGGGGTCGGCGAGCGCGGTGACGATCACGAGCTGGTCAGCGTTCGCGACGATGACCCGTTCGACCGGGTCGGTGTCGTCCGCGGTCCGGCGCAGCACCGTCGTCCGCTCGGTGATGCGCACGATGCGCGCGAGCGAGCCGTCGTCGCCCGAGGTGTCGCCCACGAGGTCGACCAGGTCGCCGGGGACCACGCGGTCGCGGCCCAGCTCGCGGGCCTTCATCGCGATCGCGCGGCGCTCGCTCGGTGACCCCGCGTCGACCAGCACGGTGTACCGGCCCCGGTCGACGCCCGTGACGAGCGCGACCTCGGCGTCGGCGTGCTCGGGGCGGGTCTTGGTGCGCGGGCGCGAGCCCCGGCGGCCGGGGCGGACACGGACGTCGGACTCGTCGAGCGGGCGGCGTGCCACGTCAGCTCCCCGCCCGGTCGGTGCGGCGCGTTCGGGATGTCTGGACCGCGGTCACGCGAGCATCCCTTCCCACATCGCGACGAAGTCGGGCAGGGTCTTGGTCGTGGTGGCGACGTCCTCGACGCGCACCCCGGGGACCGCGAGCCCGAGCAGCGCGCCCGCGGTGGCCATGCGGTGGTCGGCGTACGTCCGCACCGTCCCGGCGTGCAGGGGAGCGGGGGTGATCGTCAGGCCGTCCGCCGTCTCCTCGGCGTGGCCGCCGAGCCGGTTGATCTCGGTGGTCAGCGCGGCCAGCCGGTCGGTCTCGTGACCGCGCAGGTGGGCGATGCCGCGCAGCCGGGTCGGGGAGTCCGCGAGGGCCGCGAGGGCCGCGATCGTGGGGGCGATCTCACCCGCGGCGTGCAGGTCGAGGTCGACGCCGTGCACGCGACCCGTGCCGGTCACCGCGAGCACGTCGCCGTCGAGCCGGGTCGTGGCGCCCATCTGCTCGAGGATGCCGGGCACGAGCGCGCCGGGCTGGGTGCTGGTCGTGGGCCAGCCGGGCACCCGGACGGTGCCACCGGCCACGAGCGCGGCGCACAGGAACGGTGCGGCGTTCGACAGGTCGGGCTCGACGCGCACGTCGCGACCCGCGATGGGGCCGGGCTCGACGTGCCATCGGGCGGGCACCGAGTCGTCCACGGTGACGCCTGCGGCGCGCAGGAGGTCGATCGTCATCTCGATGTGGGGAAGGCTCGGGAGCGTCGCCCCGGTGTGGCGCAGCGTCAGGCCGCGGGTGAAGCGGGCGCCCGCGAGCAGGAGCGCGGAGACGAACTGGCTGGATCCCGATGCGTCGACGTCCACGGCGCCGCCGCGCACGGCCCCGGTGCCCGTCACCGTGAACGGCAGGAAGCCTGGCTCGCCCTCGTCGGTGACCTCGACCCCGAGGGAGCGCAGCGCGCTGAGCACGGGGGCCATGGGGCGCACCCGGGCGCCGGCGTCACCGTCGAAGCGGACCGGGCCGTCGGCGAGCGCCGCGATCGGCGGCACGAAGCGCATGACCGTCCCGGCCAGCCCGCAGTCGATCGTGGCGGGCCCGTGCAGCCGGGCGGGGTCCACGACCCAGTCCTGACCCTCGTCGTCGACCTGGACGCCGAGCCCGCGCAGCGCCTGCGCCATGAGCAGGGTGTCGCGCGAGCGCAGCGCACCGCGCAGCCGACCGGGGGAGTCCGCGAGGGCCGCGAGCACCAGGTACCGGTTGGTGAGCGACTTCGAGCCTGGCACCTCGACCGTCGCGTCGAGCGGCCCGGCGGCCGTGGGGGCGTCCCAGGCGTCCTCGACGACCCGGTCGGCGGGCCCGACGGGCTCGACGACGGGCTCGACGGCGGGTGCGAGGGGGTGCTGGGTCATGCCCCCAGGTTATCGGCCGCCCGCGCCACCCGGCCCGGGCGTCCGGGTGGGGTGGCGTGTACCGGGTGGCGCCGGGCCGTCAGTGGCTGCCCGGCGTCGCTGCGGACCGTGCGCTGCGGGCCACGGCGCCGGCACGCTGCGTCGCGGCCTCCGCGAGACCCGTCGCGGCGGCCACCTTGCGCTCGCGGGCCTTGTCGACCCGCCAGGCGAGGCCCGGCCGGCCCTCGTGGTCGATCCCGACGAGCAGCGCGCCACCGGCGAAGGCCATCGAGCGCACGAGCCGTGCCCGGCGCTCCCGGCGCTCCTCGGCGTCGAGCTTGCCGAGCTTGCGGTCGGGAAGGTTCGCGGCGACGAGCGGCAGCGTCAGGGCGGCCAGGACGAGCGCTGCGGTGCGCGGCGCCCTGCCCACCGCGAGCGCGACCCCGACGGCGGCTGTCGCGGCGCCGTGCGCCTGCACGACGGTGGTCATCTGCCGGTGGCTGGGCTGACGGAACGGCTCGAGCGCGCCTCCGAGCGCGCCGACCGGCACCCGGGCCACGAGCGACGTCACCGCGCCCGTGGCGACGGCAGCATGGCTCGAAGGATGGCGCACGGCGTCGAGCCCTTCGGAGACGAACCACGTGGCGAACATCGGGCGGGCGATCCTGCGGAGCAGCATCACGACCTCCTCTTCCTCTTCCGTGCGGTGTCAGGTGTGCGGGGACGTGCGTGAGCGGCTAGAGCGCGCCGCCGGCGGCGTGCGGCGCGTCGGCTGACTCGCCACCGTCGCCGATCTGCTCCCGGGCGACGTAGTTCTCGAGGTCGAAGAGGTTGTCGCCCGCCCGCTCGGCGACCGTGCGCAGCGTGGACGCCGAGGCGACCTCCTCGACCTGCTCCTTGAGGAACCACAGCAGGAACTGCTCGCCGAGCGCGTCGCCCTCGTCGCGGGCCGCCCGGAAGATCGCCTCGATCTGGGCGGTCACCTGCTGCTCCTGCGCCAGCGCGAGGGAGATCGGCTCGAGCACGTTCTCGAAGCCGTTGCGCACCGCGCTCCCGGCGGGGATCTCGACGGGCAGGTCCCGGTCGAGCAGGTACTGCACGATCATGAGCGCGTGGTTGCGCTCCTCGATGGCCTGCCGGTAGTAGTGCCGTGCCAGCTGGGGCAGGTCCTGGCTGTCGAACCACACGGCGATGGCGACGTACTGCTGGTGGGCGTCGAACTCGTGCCCTATCTGGTCGCGGAGCAGCTTCACGAAGGTCGAGTCGGTCATGCCTGCACGCTAGTGGCCAGGGCCCAGGACCGCGTGCGGGAATCAGCGTGCGGGGTCGCGTGTTGTCCGTTTCATGAGCTGCGCCCTGGCCACCCGCCCGCCCGCGATCGCACCGTCGGACACGACCCGTGCTGTGGCGGGCCCTGCCCCGACCCCGGGACTAGGCTCGACCCTGATGAGCGAAGACACCCACCGCGCGCCCGACGCCGAGGGCGACGCGGCCCGCAACGCACGTTTCGAGACCGATGCGCTGGTCTACCTGGACCAGCTGTACGGCGCTGCCCTGCGCATGACGCGCAACCCGGCGGACGCCGAGGACCTCGTCCAGGAGACGTTCGCGAAGGCGTTCGCGGCGTTCCACCAGTACCGCCCGGGGACCAACCTCAAGGCGTGGCTGTACCGGATCCTGACGAACACCTTCATCAACACGTACCGCAAGAAGCAGCGCGAGCCGTTGCAGTCGGCGTCGGAGGACGTCGAGGACTGGCAGATCCACCGCGCTGCCTCGCACACGTCGACGGGGCTGCGCTCGGCCGAGGCCGAGGCGCTGGACCGGCTGCCCGACTCGGACGTCAAGGACGCGCTGCAGCGTCTGCCGGAGGACTTCCGCATCGCCGTGTACCTCGCCGACGTCGAGGGGTTCGCGTACAAGGAGATCGCCGAGATCATGGGCACCCCGATCGGGACCGTGATGTCGCGGCTGCACCGTGGGCGCGCCCAGCTGCGGGACCTGCTGGCCGACTACGCCCGCGGGCGAGGGCTCGTCGGCGTGGCACCGACCGGACCGGAGGGGGAACGATGAGCATCTGGGAACCGCCCACGCAGGACGAGCCGTCGGCCACCGACGAGCCGCTGGCCGCGGCACCTCGGGTGTCCCACGAGCACGTCGGCGGGTGCGGTGACGGGTGCGCCGAGGCGCTCGACCGACTGTTCGAGTACCTCGACTCGGAGCTGGCGGAACCGGACCAGGAGCGCGTCCGTGCGCACCTCGAGGAGTGCCGGCCGTGCTTCGAGGAGTACGACGTCGAGATCGTCGTGAAGAACCTGGTGCGGCGCTGCTGCCAGGAGGAGGCCCCGCTCGAGCTGCGCGCCCGCATAAGGGACCAGATGACGTTCCTGCGGGCCCATCAGCAGTGACGCGCCGACCTCCTCGGGTGGTCCCGGTGGGTCTCAGGAGCAGGTGAGGACGACGACAGGCCCGGTGCGAGATCGCACCGGGCCTGCGTCATGTTCTTCCGTCTGACGCCTCAGGCGTTGGGACGGTTGCCGTGGTTCGCGGCGTTGCCCTTGCGGGAACGGCGCTTGCGTCCGCGCTTGCTCATGGGATCTCCTCAAGTACTGGCGCTCGTGCTGCGCGCCGGATTCGGTCCCATGCTCCCACATCTGCCGGGTCCGCCGCGCCGCGGTGCTGGTCACGGTCGTTCGCCGGCAGGTCTCAAGTCCCGGCCGCAGGTCTCCGATGACTGTGGGGTGAGCGACCAGCCGCTGTCCGTCATCCCGTTCCTGCACGCCCTGGCCAGCACGGGCGGCTCCGACCTGCACGTCAAGGTCGGTTCGGCGCCACGCGTGCGGGTGGACGGGCGCCTGCGCCGGTTGCAGGTCCGCGACCTGAAGCCGAAGGACACCGAGCTCATGCTCTCCGAGGTGCTGCCCGAGGACCTCGTGGACGAGTTCCGACACACCCACGAGGCGGACTTCGCGTACTCGCTGTCGGGAGTCGGGCGATTCCGGGTCAACGCCTACCAGGCGCGCGGCACGTTCGGCCTGGTCTTCCGGCGCGTCTCGGTCGGGGCGCAGACGATGGCCGAGCTGGGCCTGCCCGAGATCGTGGGCGAGCTCGCCCTCGAGCCGCGCGGCCTGGTGCTCGTGACGGGCCCGACCGGATCGGGCAAGACGACGACGCTCGCGTCGATGGTCGACCTCATCAACTCGTCGCGTGAGGTCAACATCGTCACGATCGAGGACCCGATCGAGATCCTGCACTCCGACAGGAAGGCGATCATCTCGCAGCGCGAGGTGCGTCAGGACACCGTCGACTTCACGGCGGCGCTGCGCGCGGCGATGCGGCAGGACCCGGACGTGATCCTGGTGGGGGAGATGCGCGACGTCGAGACGGTGCGTGCGGCGCTGGCGGCCGCGGAGACCGGCCACCTCGTGCTCTCGACGCTGCACACGATCGACGCACCCGAGACGATCAACCGCATCGTCGACTTCTTCCCGCCGCACGAGCAGAAGCAGGTGCGGGTGGCGCTCTCGCAGTCGCTGCGGGGGATCGTCTCGCAGCGTCTGGTGCGCCGCGCGGACGGCAACGGCCGCCGCGCGGCGGTCGAGGTCATGGTCAACACGGGGCGCACGGCCGAGGCGATCCTCGACCCGAGCGAGGGCACCCCGCTGCCCGACCTGATCCGCGAGGGCGACTACTACAAGATGCAGACCTTCGACCAGCACCTGTTCCAGCTCATCAGCGACGACCACGTCACCTACGAGGAGGCATGCTCGGTGGCCTCGAACCCGCAGGACCTCACGGTCGAGCTGCGCGCCGCGGGGCTCGTCGCCTGACCTGCTGTGCCGCGCGCCCCGCTGTTCGCGCTGCGCCGGACGGGTCGTTCGGGTGAACCCTCTTGTCGGTCGGCATGACGCGATATAACGTGTCTCTCAACGCGATATATCTCAACATGCCGGAGGAAGTCATGGCCACCGAGTCGTGGGTCGTCACGGGCCCCCAGATCATCGAGATCGAGCAGCTCTCCCGGCTGCGCGTCCAGCTCGTGCGCGGACGCGTCGACGTCGTCGCGCACGACGACCCCGCCGAGCGTGGCGCACGGATCGAGGTGCACTCCGTGGACGGGCGCCCGCTCGAGATCGTGCTCGCCGGCGGCGAGCTGCGCGTGGGCTACAGCTACACGCTCGACGGCTGGGAGAACTTCCTCGACAAGTTCCGCAACTTTCGCGACAAGGACACCGCCGACGTGCACGTCGCCGTCCCGCGCGACGTCGCGGTCAAGCTCGGCACGGTCAGCGCCGAGGGTCTGCTCGCAGGCCTCGCCGAGGATGCTGCCGTCTCGACGGTCTCGGGGAGCATGGTCACCGACTCCACGCGCGGCGCGCTCTCGGCCAACACCGTCTCGGGCGAGCTCGTCGTGCGCAGCCACCGGGGCGACCTGCGGATCAACACGGTGAGCGGCGACGTGACCGCGTCCGGAGACCTCACGCGCGTGACCGCCAACGCGCTCTCGGGCGCGGTCGCCCTCGACGTGACGTCCGAGTCCTCGTCGCTGAGCGTCTCGACGGTCGCGGGAGACGTCACCGTGCGGCTTCCCGAAGGGCGGGGGCTCACGGTCGAGGCACGGACGGTCGCCGGGCGGGTCGTCGTCGACGGACAGCAGCGCTCGGGCTCGACGCCCGGCCAGACGACCGTGGACCTGCGCACCGAGGACGGCTCGTGCTTCGTCTCGTGCTCGACCGTGTCGGGCGGTCTGACCGTGCTGCGTGACACGCCGCGGCAGGCGTCCTGATGCCGCCCGTGTTCGCGCACGGCCAGCTGCGGCTGTACCTGCTCGCGCTGCTCGAGTCCGGGGCGGCGCACGGCTACGAGATCATGACGGCGCTCTCCGACCGGTTCGGGGGCACCTACCGTCCGAGCCCGGGCACGATCTACCCGCGTCTGGCCCGCCTCGAGGAGGAAGGGCTGGTGCGCAGGTCGGACGAGGGCCGCAAGGGGACCTACAGCCTGACCGACGCGGGTCGCCAGGAGCTCGACAGGCGCCGCGGCGAGCTCGCCGCCCTCGAGGAGGGGCTGGCCGAGACCGTGCGCGACCTCGCCGCGCAGGTGCGTGACGACGTCCGTGGCTCGATGGCCGGCCTGCGTGCCGACCTCGCCGCCGCGGCGCAGGAGGCCCGGGCCGGGGCGCACCCGCAGGGGCCGGGTGCGGCGGGACCTGCGCCCGACGACGGCCGTGCCGCCTCCCACGCACGCCGCGTCGAGGCCGAGCAGCTGCTCCAGAGGTTCCGGGACGAGCTGCGTGCCGACCTGCGGGGCGCCGACGCGCGGGCCGGGGTGGGTCAGCTCACGGTCGAGACCGTGCGGACCGTGCTGGACAGCGCGCTCACGGCGGTGCGGGCGACGCTGCGCTGAGCCGTCGGCGGCTCAGGGGCTCGGTGGCTCAGAGGGTGTCGTCGGGCAGCCCGAGCCAGGTGTGCCAGCCCGTGTGCAGCACGAGCCACGCCATCAGGCCGTAACCCGCCTGGCTCGGCAGCACGCCGTCGCCCGCGGCCATGTCGGCGAGCCACTGCTCGTGCGCCGCGAGCGGGGTGAACGTGTCGACGTACGGCACGCGGCGGCGCGTGGCGACGTCGGCGTAGGCGGCCGAGAGGTCGGCCAGCCGGTCGGTGTCGGCCGGGCGCCCGGGGGGCGGTCCGACGACGAACGCGGGGATGCGTCGCTGCTCGGCGACGTCGAGGATGTTGGCCAGGTTGAGCCGGCTGCGGGCGAGCGAGAGGCCGGCGCCGATGTCGGCGCGACCGAGCCCGATGACGAGCCGGTTGTCGGCGTCGGAGGCGAACCGTCGGTCGGCCTCCTCCTCCCAGCGGGCGCCGAGCGCGGTGCTGGTCTCGCCCGGGACGGCGAGCGTCAGGACGGCAGGCGGGGTGGCGGTCGGGGTGCGGGCCGCGACGCGACCGACCCAGCCGAGCCCCTTCGGGTCGCCGACGCCGGCGGCCAGCTCGTCGCCGACCACCGCGAGGCGCAGCGGCTGCTCGCCCACTCTCATCACTCCAGCCCGTCTCGTGCGCACGTACCGGCGGCGATGGCCGACGGGGCGCGTGTGTCCCGGCGGCCAGTGTCTCAGGCCGGGGGCGCCGTGGAGCGATGATCCCCGGGCGCGGCGCGTGCACGATCGGGTGGGTCGCCGATCGCCAGAGGAACGAACTGCTCAGAAGTAGGGCGTTCCGTGCACGGACGGCCGCGGCCCGCGCTGGTGGTCGTGCGAGACCGGCGGAGCGTGCGTGCCGTAGCCGTCCCGGCGGACCAGGTCGGCCAGCCGCAGCACGAGCGCGACGAGGGCGAGGGTGGCGAGGGTGATCCAGAGAATGGTCATGGCAGAAAGTCTGCGCCGGTGAGGATCCTGCCACTAGTGGCAGGAGTGCCGGTCATCGTTCACATCCCGCCACTGTGTGCGCATACTGGAGCATGCTGCGCACCGTGACCGCGATCGCCCTGCCCGGGGTCGCCCCGTTCGAGCTCGGCGTCGTGTGCGAGGTCTTCGGCATCGACCGGCGCGACACCGGCGGCCCGTCGTTCGGCTTCACCGTGTGCGGGGTCGAGCCCGGCGTCGTGCCCACCAAGGTCGGCATGAGCATCGTGGTCGAGCACGGGCTCGAGGCCACCCGCGCCGCCGACCTCGTGGTGATGCCCGCCTACGGCGGGTCGACCGAGGTGCCCCCCGAGGTGCTCGACGCGCTGCGTGCGGCCCACGAGCGCGGCGCCTGGGTGCTGAGCGTGTGCAGCGGCGCCTTCGCACTGGGCGAGGCCGGGCTGCTCGACGGCCGCCGGTGCACGACCCACTGGATGCACACAGCCGCCCTCGCACGGGCGCACCCGACCGCGGTGGTCGACCCCGCTGTGCTGTACGTCGAGGACGACCGCGTCATCACGAGCGCCGGTACCGCGGCGGGCATCGACGCGTGCCTGCACCTCGTGCGACGCGAGCTGGGTGCGGGTCCGGCCGCCGCGATCGCTCGGCGCATGGTCGTGGCCCCGCACCGCGACGGCGGGCAGGCCCAGTACGTCGACACGCCCCTGCCGCCCGACGCCGACACCCTCGCGCCCCTCGTGGCGTGGATGCTCGAGCACCTCGACGACGACCTCGACGTGCCGACCCTCGCGGCCCGCGCGCTGATGTCCGAGCGGACGTTCGCACGCCGGTTCCGCGCCGAGACCGGCACCACCCCGGCGGCCTGGCTCACCCGGCAGCGCGTGGCCCGCGCCCAGGAGCTGCTCGAGCGCACCGAGGCCGGCGTCGAGGAGATCGCCCGGCTCAGCGGGTTCGGCAGCGCGGCGGCGCTGCGGCACCACTTCGCCCGCACCCTCGGCACGAGCCCTCAGTCGTACCGCAGCACCTTCGCCTGCCCGGCCTGAGCCGACCCCGCAGGTCCCACAGGGTCAGCGGGCGAACGCCGCGCTGACCAGCTCGACCTGCTCGGCCTGGTGCTTCTTCGCCGAGCCCGCCGCGGGCGAGGCCGACGAGGTACGGGACACGACCCGGATCGAACGCCCGACCACCTGCGGCAGGTTCATCGACACGTGCGTCCACGGGCCCTGGTTCTGCGGCTCGTCCTGGACCCACACCAGCTCGGCCCCGTCGAACGGTGCGAGAGCCTCGCGCAGGCCCGCGTCGTCGAGCGGGTACAGCTGCTCGAGCCGGACGATCGCGGTGCGGTCGTCACCCGACGTGACGCGGTGCGCGAGCAGGTCCCAGTAGACCTTGCCCGAGCACAGCAGCACCCGGTCGACCTGGTCGGCCTTGGCCGCGGCGAGGTCGTCACCGACCACCGGGCGGAACGTGCCGGTGGTGAAGTCGGCGACGTCCGACGTCGCCGACTTGAGCCGCAGCATCGACTTCGGGGTGAAGACGACCAGCGGCCGACGCGGGCGGGCGTAGGCCTGCCGGCGCAGCAGGTGGAAGTACGACGCGGGGGTGGAGGGCTGCGCGACGGTCAGGTTGTTCTCGGCGCACATCTGCAGGAAGCGCTCGATGCGGGCCGACGAGTGGTCCGGCCCCTGGCCCTCGTAGCCGTGCGGCAGCAGCAGCACGACCGACGAGCGCTGGCCCCACTTCTGCTCGGCCGAGGAGATGAACTCGTCGATGACCGTCTGGGCGCCGTTGACGAAGTCGCCGAACTGGGCCTCCCACAGCACGAGCGCGTCGGGCCGCTCGACCGAGTAGCCGTACTCGAACCCGAGGGCCGCGTACTCGCTCAGGGACGAGTCGTAGCACCAGAACTTCGCCTGGTTGGAGGACAGGTACAGGAGCGGGGTCCACTCGGCGCCCGTCTCGCGGTCGTGCATCACGGCGTGCCGCTGCACGAAGGTGCCGCGCCGCGAGTCCTGCCCCGCGAGGCGCACCGGGGTGCCCTCGGCGAGCAGCGACCCGAACGCGAGCAGCTCGCCGTAGCCCCAGTCGATGCTGCCCTCGCGGGACATCTGCTCGCGCCTGGCCAGCAGCTGGGCGAGCTTGGGGTGCACGGTGAAGCCCTCGGGCGGGCTCACGTGCGCCCGGCCGATGCGCTCGAGGAGCTCCGCGTCGACGGCCGTCTTCCAGCCGACCATGACGCCGGCGTCCTCGCGCTGGGACTCGGGACGCTCGAGGCCGGCCACCGGCTCGCTCTCGGCGGGCGGGGTGTAGCCGCCCTCACGGGTCTCGGTGAAGACCCGCTCGAGCTGGGCCTGGTAGTCCTGGAGGACCTGCTCGGCCTCGTCGACCGTGATGTCGCCGCGCGCCACCAGCGTCTCGGTGTAGATCTTGCGCACCGACCGCTTGGCCTCGATGAGGTTGTACATGAGCGGCTGGGTCATCGAGGGGTCGTCGCCCTCGTTGTGGCCGCGGCGGCGGTAGCAGACCATGTCGATGATCGCGTCACGGCCGAACTGCTCGCGGTACTCGAACGCGAGCTCGGCGACCCGGACGCACGCCTCGGGGTCGTCGCCGTTGACGTGGAAGATCGGCAGCTGCAGGCCCTTGGCGATGTCCGTCGCGTACTGCGACGAGCGCGAGGACGACGGGCCGGTGGTGAAGCCGACCTGGTTGTTGATGATGACGTGGATCGTGCCGCCCGTGCGGTATCCGCGCAGCTGCGCGAGGTTGAGCGTCTCGAACACCACGCCCTGGCCCGCGAACGCGGCGTCGCCGTGGATGAGGATCGGCAGCACCGAGAAGCCGTCGCCCCCCAGGTCGATGCGGTCCTGCTTGGCCCGCACGATGCCCTCGAGCACGGGGTCCACCGCCTCGAGGTGCGAGGGGTTCGCCGCGAGGTACACCTGTGTGGTGGCGCCCGACTCGGCGGTGAACGTGCCCTCGGTGCCGAGGTGGTACTTGACGTCGCCCGAGCCCTGGACCGACTTCGGGTCCTGGTTGCCCTCGAACTCGCTGAAGATCTGGCCGTAGCTCTTGCCCGCGATGTTGGCGAGCACGTTGAGCCGGCCGCGGTGGGCCATCCCGATGCCGACCTCGTCGAGGCCGTTGTCGGCGGCCTTGGACAGGATCGCGTCGAGCAGCGGGATGACCGACTCGCCGCCCTCGAGCGAGAAGCGCTTCTGGCCCACGAACTTGGTCTGCAGGAAGGTCTCGAACGCCTCGGCGGCGTTGAGCCGGCGCAGGATGCGCAGCTGGTCCTCGCGCGGCGTGCGGGCGTAGCCCATCTCGAGGCGCTCCTGGATCCAGCGCCGCTGGCGCGGGTCCTGCAGGTGCATGTACTCGACACCCACCGAGCGGCAGTACGAGTCGCGCAGCAGGCCGAGCACCTCGCGCATCTTGGCGCGGGGTTTGCCCGTGAACCCGCCCGTGGGGAACGTGCGGTCCAGGTCCCACAGCGTCAGGCCGTGGGTCTGGATGTCCAGGTCGGGGTGCTTGCGCTGGCGGTACGCGAGCGGGTCGGTGTCCGCCATGAGGTGCCCGCGCGAGCGGTAGGCGTGGATCAGCTCGGCGATCCGGGCGGGTTTGATCGCCTCGGCGTCGGGGTCGGCCGAGACGTCGCGCACCCAGCGCACGGGCTCGTACGGCACGCGCAGCGACGCGAAGACGCGGTCGTAGAACCCGTCCTCGCCCAGCAGCTTCTGGCCGAGGATGCGCAGGAAGTCGCCCGACTGCGCACCCTGGATGATGCGGTGGTCGTACGTCGAGGTCAGCGTGAGCACCTTGGAGACGCCCATCCGGTTGAGCATCTCCTCCGAGGTGCCCGCGAACTCGGCCGGGTAGTCCATCGCGCCGACGCCGACGATCGTGCCCTGCCCGGCCATGAGACGGGGCACCGAGTGAACGGTCCCGATGGTGCCGGGGTTCGTGAGCGAGATCGTGGTCCCGGCGAAGTCGTCGACCGTGAGCTTGCCGCCGCGTGCACGGCGCACCACGTCCTCGTACGCGCTCCAGAACTGCGCGAAGTCGAGGGTGTCGGCCTTCTTGATGCTCGGCACGAGCAGCTGGCGGGTGCCGTCCGGCTTGGCCAGGTCGATCGCCAGGCCGAGGTTGACGTGCCCGGGCGTGACGACCGCGGGCTTGCCGTCGAGCAGGGTGTACGCCGAGTTCATCGCGGGCATGTCCGCGAGCGCCTCGACGATCGCGAAGCCGATGAGGTGCGTGAACGAGATCTTCCCGCCACGTCCGCGGCTGAGGTGGTTGTTGATGACGATGCGGTTGTCGACCATGAGCTTGGCCGGCACGGCGCGCACCGACGTCGCGGTGGGGACCTCGAGGCTGGCCTCCATGTTGGTCACGACGCGCGCGGCGGGGCCGCGGAGCTTCTGCACGTCGTCCTTGCTGGGCGCCTCGCTCGTGGGGCGGGCCTTGGCGGCCACCTCGGCGTAGGGCGCGGTGGCGGGCTGGGCGGTCGCGATCGGCGGCGTGAGCGTCGCTGGCTCCTCGGTCGACGTCGGCGCGGTCACGGGCGCCGGCGTGGAGGTGGGCGCAGCTGTGGGGGTGGGCGCAGCGGTGGGGGCGGGCGCGGTGCGCGCGCGGCCGTTCGACGCCGGGGCGCCGGGTGCGGGTGCGGGTGTCGGGGCAGCCCTCGGGGCCTCACGGACCGTGGTTCCTTCGTCGGGCCGGTAGCCCTCGAAGAACTCCCACCACGCGGGGTCGACCGCGTTCTTGTCCTTGAGGTACTGCTCGTAGAGCTCGTCCACGAGCCACTCGTTGGCGCCGAAGTCGGCTCGGGTCGAGTCTGGCTCAGCCTTCTGGGACACGCGAGATTCGCCCACTTCCGCCGCGGCATCGCCGCGTCATCGTCGGTTCTGTTGACGACAACACTACGGCCTTCACCCGGGGAACTTCGCCTCCGAGAGCAGGTCTGGGGCCCGCGTCACCCCGTCGCCGGAGAGGGGGTCAACGTCGGGCAACGGGCGCGTCCTGGGAGCCTCAAGCCGGGGTCGGCGCAGCGTCTTCCCAGGTCATGTGATGTCCCGGCGCAGAGTCGTCGCGCGACCGATCGCGGCGAACACGAGCGCGTAGCCGAGCAGCACGAGGAAGCCCTGCCACGGGCTCAGGAGCGTCGCGAGGCCGCTCGTCGAGAAGAAGCTGCCCCCGACGATCGCCTCGCCCGCGGCCCCCGGCAGGTAGGCCGCGACGCCCTGCCCCCACGACACGAGCCCGAGCACCGTGCGCAGCACCGGCTCGACGAGCTGGGTGAAGGCGAGCAGCACGACGATCACCGCCACCTGGTTGGGCAGCAGCGCCCCGAAGCCGACGCCGACCACGGCCCACACGGCGAGCGCGACGACGCACAGCGCGAGCGAGCGCAGCACCGCGGGGTCGGTGAGGTAGGTGGGCTCGCCGAGCGCGGCGAGCACGGCGGCACCCGGCCCGGCGGTCGCGAGGGTGCCGACCACGCCGAACAGCAGGCCGACGACCAGCGTCGAGACGAGCTTGGCGCCGAGGACCACCGAGCGGCGGGGCTCGGCGAGCAGCGTCGGGGTGAGGGTCTTGTGGCGGAACTCCCCGGTCACGGCGAACGCGCCGACCAGCACGGGGAAGACGTAGCCGAACGTGGGAGCGAGCGAGTAGACCGTCTCGGCAACGGCCCGTGGGCTGAGCACCATGCCGCCCGACCCGACGTCGCTCGTGACGGCCCCGCCCGCCTCGACGAGGCTCCACGTGAGCACCACGGCGAGGAACGCCATGTACAGCGCCATCGCGCCGAGCAGCACCCACCACATCCGGGTCGTGACGAGCTTGCGGTACTCGGTGATCAGCGCGGCCCTCATCGGGCGTCTCCTGTCGTGGGGGCCTGCGGGGCGCGGGTCAGGGCGAGGAAGATCGCCTCGAGCCCGGGGTCGTGGGGGGAGAGCTCGGAGAGCTCGAGGCCTGCGGCGAACGCGGCGGCGCCGACCGTGCGGGCGTCGACGCCGAGCAGCTCGACGCCCGAGCCGGTCGCGGGGTTCGCCGCCACCTCCCAGCCGGCGCGGGCCACCAGCGCGGCGAGAGCGTCGGCGTCGGGCGAGGCGAGCCGGACCCGGGGGAGCGCGAGCCGCGCGAGGTCGGCCAGCGTGGACGAGTGCACGAGCCGCCCCTGCGCGATGATCACGACGTCGTCGACGGTCTGCTCGACCTCGGAGAGCACGTGGCTCGAGACGAGCACTGTGCGCCCCTCGGCCGCGAGCGCGCGCAGGAAGACGCGCAGCCACCGGATGCCCTCGGGGTCCAGGCCGTTGGCCGGCTCGTCGAGCAGCAGCACCGCGGGGTCGGCGAGCAGGGTCGTGGCGAGCGCGAGGCGCTGGCGCATGCCGAGCGAGAAGCCCCCGGTCCGGCGGTCCGCGGCGGCGGACAGCCCGACGAGGTCGAGCACCTCGGCGGCGCGGGCGTCGGGCACGCCGGCCTGGGGCGCGTAGACGCGCAGGTGGTCGATCGCGGTGCGGCCCGGGTGGAAGCTCGCGGCCTCGAGCGCGGCGCCGACCGTGCGCAGGGGCCGGTCGAGGTCGCGGTACCGGCGCCCGTCGATGGTCGCGGTGCCGGACGTCGGGGTCACGAGCCCGAGCAGCATGCGCAGCGTGGTGGTCTTGCCGGCGCCGTTGGGCCCCAGGAAGCCGGTCACCCGGCCGGGGCGCACCTGGAAGGAGAGGTCGTCGACGGCGCGGACCGCGCCGAAGGACTTGGACAGGTGGGCGACCTCGATGGTGCCGCCGGTCGTCGGGGACATGCCGCGAGCGTAACTGTCATAGTTTCGCTAGAACAAGTGGTTACGGCTGGCGTTGGGCCGGAAGAGTGAGGCGCATCGTGCACCCGACCTCGGAGTCGGCCACCTCGATGGTGCCGCCGTGCAGCTCGACGGCCCACCGCACGATCGCCAGGCCCAGCCCCGTGCCCCCCGTCGAGATCTGACCGGTGGTCGTCGGCATGTTCCCGCGCACGAAACGCTCGAAGACCTGGCTGCGCTGCGCCTGGGCGATGCCGGGGCCGTGGTCGATCACCTCGATGCGCACGTTCGGACCCACGCGCGAGGCGACCATCCGCACCTCCTCGCCCGCCGGGGAGTGGCGCACAGCGTTGTGCAGGAGGTTCGCGACCACCTGGTGCAGCCGCTCCGGGTCCGCCGGAACCACCAGGTCCGCAGGCGTGACCACCACGGGGAACGTGAGGCCTTTGTCGCCGCTCACCAGCGCGGCGCCGTCGGCCGCGTCCTCGAGGAACTCCTGGAGCGGGACGTCGGTGATGTCGAGGCCGACGGCCCCCGCCTCGATCCGGGACAGGTCCAGCAGGTACGCCACGAGCCGGCCCAGCCGCTCGGTCTGCGCGAGCGCGACCTGCATGGTCGCGGGATCGGCCTCGCTCACGCCGTCGACGATGTTCTCGAGCTGGGCCTGCAGGGCTGTGACGGGCGTGCGCAGCTCGTGCGAGACGTTCGCCACGAGCTCGCGCCGCAGCGTGTCGGCCGAACCCAGGTCCTGCGCCATGGTGTTGAAGGCCTGCGCGAGCTGACCCACCTCGTCGCGGCTCGTGGCCTGCACACGCTGCGAGTAGTCGCCCGCAGCCATCGCGCGCGCGGCCGCCGTCATCTCCCGCAGCGGCGACGTCATGCCCCGGGCCAGGAACTGCGTGCCGACGAGCGAGACGACGATCGCCAGCGGGAGCGTGCGCGTCGGGCCCAGGTGGTTGTACAGGCCCAGCCACGTGACGAACGCCGACAGGGTGACGGTCGCCGCGACGAGGATGCCCAGCTTGATCTTGATCGACTGGAAGCGGTCGAGCGGACGCACGTCGGGGAGCCTGCCGCCGCGGGCGTGCCGCGCGCTCACGCGCCGGGCCCGGGCGCCCCTGGCGTCGGGGCGTCGGACGGCTCGAACGCGTAGCCCACCCCGTGCACGGTACGGATCAGGTCGGCGCCGAGCTTGCGACGCAGCGCCTTGACGTGCGAGTCGACGGTGCGGGTGCCGCTCGCGTCGACCCAGTCCCACACCTCGGCCAGCAGCCGCTCGCGGGTCAGCACCGTGCGCGGCGAGGACGCCAGGGCCACGAGCAGGTCGAACTCGGTGGGCGTCAGGTGCACCTCCCGGTCGTCGCGGTGCACTCGCCGCTGCGCCCGGTCCACGACCACGTCCCCGATCTCGATCGCGGGCTCGGGGGTGGCCTGTGCGCTCATCAGCTCGGCCGCGCGCGCGGCACGCTCGGTGCGCCGCAGCAGCGCCTTGGTGCGGGCCACCAGCTCGCGCATCGAGAACGGCTTGGTCATGTAGTCGTCGGCCCCCACGCCCAGGCCGATGAGCATGTCGGTCTCGTCGTCGCGAGCCGTGAGCATCAGCACCGGCACGGGGCGCTCGGCCTGGATCTGGCGGCACACCTCGAGCCCGTCGATGCCGGGCAGCATCACGTCGAGCACCACGACGTCCGGCTTGAGGCGCGCCGCGGCGGCGACCCCCGCGTGGCCGTCGCCCACGGTCTCGACCCGCCAGCCCTCGGCCGACAGGCGGTGCGCGACGGCGGTCGCGATCGCCGGCTCGTCCTCCACCACGAGCACCACGGTGGACGAGGGACCCTGCTGCCCGCTCCCGGCGCTCGGGACGGACCCGTGACTCATCGACATGCGTCCAGCGTGGCACAGCGGCCCTGGGAGCTGGGTCAACCCGCAGGTGGACCGCGTGTGCGGCGCAGGATCGGGCACCTGCGTGCACCTCCCGGGAGCATTCCGTAGGATGTCTCCACCATGAGCAGCTCAAGTAGCTGCCGGCGTCACGCCTCGGCCTCCGAGCCAGGGTGCGACCATGCCGGCCCCTCCACTGTCCTGATCATCCGTGCCCACCGAGCGCCCAGTGCGCCGGACCGGCTCGTGGTGCGCACCTCCGCCGGGGTGAGCCCGTGCTGACCGACTGGCTCCTCGTCGGCTTCGGTGTCCTCCTCACGCTCGGCACCGCTGTGTTCGTCGCCAGCGAGTTCTCCCTCGTCACGCTCGACCCGGGCCTGATGGGCAAGGAGACCCGCCCCGAGGACCGCCGCGGCCAGTCCGTGCTGAAGGCGCTCAGGCACCTGTCGACCCAGCTGTCCGGTGCCCAGGTGGGCATCACCGTGACGACGGTCCTGCTCGGCTACACCACGCAGCCGGCTGTCTCGCGGCTGCTGAGCCTGCCGCTCCAGGACTCACCGCTCGGGCAGGCCGTCGGCGGGGTCGTCGCGGGACTCCTCACCGTGATCCTCGTCAACGGGTTCTCGATGCTGTTCGGCGAGCTCGTGCCCAAGAACTTCGCGATCAGCCACCCCGAGGGCACAGCACGCACCGTCGTGCCGTTCCAGCGCGCGTTCACGACCGCGCTCGGCCCGCTCATCGCCTTCTTCAACAACAGCGCCAACGCGCTGCTGCGCCGCGTGGGCGTCGAGCCCCGCGAGGAGCTGTCCGGCGGGCGCTCCTCGCAGGAGCTCGCCTCGCTCGTGCGCCGGTCCGCGCAGGTCGGCACGCTCGACGAGTCGACAGCGATGCTGCTCACCAACTCGATCGACTTCGAGGAGCTCACCGCCGTCGATGCGATGACCGACCGGCAGCGCATCGTCGTGCTGCGCCGCGACGACTCCGCGGCCGACGTGGTCGCCCGCTCGCGGGAGACGGGTCACTCCCGGTTCCCGGTGATCGGTGAGAGCCGCGACGACATCCTCGGCCTCGTGCACCTGCGCCGGGCGATCGCGGTGCCCTACGAGCGACGCGCCGACGTGCCCGCCGCCGCACTCATGGTCGACGCCCCACGCGTCCCCGAGACCGTCGGCCTGGGCCCCCTGCTCGACGAGCTGCGCGAGCTCGGCCTGCAGATGGCCGTCGTGGTCGACGAGTACGGCGGCACGTCGGGCATCGTCACGCTCGAGGACGTCGTCGAGGAGCTCGTCGGGGACGTCGCCGACGAGCACGACCGGCGCCGCTCGAGCGCCTCGCTGCGCGCCGACGGCTCGTGGGTGCTGCCCGGCCTGCTGCGCCCCGACGAGCTCACCGAGGTCACGGGCCTGACCGTGCCCGACGACGGCCCGTACGAGACGTTGGGCGGCCTCGTGATGGCCCTGCTCGGCCGGGTGCCCCAGGTCGGCGACGAGGTGGACGCCGACGGCGTGCGCCTGCTCGTCGAGCAGATGGACGGACGTCGGATCGAGCGCGTGGCGGTCATGCCCGCGCTGGACGACCAGAAGCACGACGACGATCGAGGACGCACGGTGCCCGACCGCACCCGGATCGACGGCGGCACGCCCGACGCCCCTGGTCGTCGCGAGCGGGGTGAGCGCGCATGAACAGCACCCTCGCGCTCGTCCTGGCGGTCGTGCTCCTGGCCGCCAACGCGTTCTTCGTCGGCGCCGAGTTCGCCATCATCTCCGCCCGGCGCAGCTCGATCGAGCCGCTCGCCGAGGCCGGCAACCGCCGGGCCCGCACCGTGCTCTGGGCGATGGAGCACGTGTCGCTCATGCTCGCGTGCGCGCAGCTCGGCGTCACCGTCTGCTCGACGAGCCTCGGCCTGGTGGCCGAGCCCGCGATCGCCCACCTCATCGAGGACCCGCTGCAGGCGCTCGGGGTGAGCCCGAGCCTCACGCACCCCATCGCGTTCGTGATGGCGCTCGTGATCGTCGTCTACCTGCACGTGGTGCTCGGCGAGATGGTGCCCAAGAACCTCGCCGTGGCCGGTCCCGACCGCGCGGTGCTGTGGTTCGGCCCGCCGCTCGTGTGGCTCGGGCAGGTGCTGCGGCCGATCATCTCGGCGCTGAACTGGCTCGCGAACCACGTGCTGCGGCTGTTCGGCGTCGAGCCCAAGGACGAGATCGCCTCGGCGTTCACCGCCCAGGAGGTGCAGTCGATCGTCGAGCTCTCGCAGGCCGAGGGGCTCATCGACGACGCGCAGGGGCTGCTCTCCGGTGCCATCCAGTTCTCCGACCGCACCGCCGCCGAGGTCATGGTCCGCGTGGAGGACCTCGTCACGCTGTCCTCGGACGCGACACCTGCCGACGTCGAACGACGCGTCGCGCGCACGGGCTACAGCCGGTTCCCCGTGCTCGGTGCCGGAGAGGTGCCCACCGGCTACCTGCACCTCAAGGACGTGCTGTACGCGGACGAGAGCAACCGCGACCTGCCGGTGCCGACGTGGCGGGTGCGGGCGCTGGCCGTCGTCGAGCCCGAGGCCGAGGTCGAGGAGGCGCTCGCCGCGATGCAGCGTTCGGGGGCGCACCTGGCGCGCGTCGAGCGTGACGGGAAGGTCGAGGGCGTGGTGTTCCTGGAGGACATCCTCGAGGAGCTCGTGGGTGAGGTGCGGGACGCGATGCAGCACGGTGGCATGCGCTGACGGGTGACCCGCATCACTCGGGGTGCGTCCGTCCGGGGGGAGAAGTCTGGACAAACGTCCAGAGGGCTTGGACCCGCTCCCACCTGTCCGTTATGGTTTCGTGACCGCTCCGGAGGCGGACAGGTGGGCCGCGAGGCCCCTCACCCCCTCCTGACCGGGTCGCCCGTTGGTCCTGGTCGTGAGCGCTGGAGGTGTCGTGGAGCCGCAAGCCGTGCCGCGCGACGCCCCGGCGCCCGTCTCCCGCAGGCAGCTGCGCGAGCAGGCCGCGGAGGCCGAACGGGCACAGCGTCGCCACGGCGCGCAGCCCGTCGAGCCGCCCCACCCGGCGATATCCGCGACCCACCCCGGCCCGGCCGCCGATCGCCGCCCCGCGGTCCGGCTCGCCACGGCTCCGCCGGCCAAGCCCCGCGGAGCCGCTGCCCGACCCGTCCGCTGGACCGCACGCATCGGCGTGCTCGCGGCGCTCGCTGGCGTGACGATCGCCGTGCCGCTCACGCAGGCCTCGCTGCCGTCGGGCGGCTTCGCGACCGCCGAGCTGGCGGCCGAGGACATGCCGGGCACCGTCGAGGCCCTCACCGCCTCGGGCCTGACGGGCCTGCCGCCCGCCTCGCTCGTCTCGACCGACGCGACCGCACTGCGCTCGACGATCTCGGCGAGCCGCTCCGCGGACCGTGAGCCGCTCGCCGGCTGCGACGGCAGCAAGCGCGCGCCCGGCACCAACGGCAAGCTCGCCACCGCCGACCTGTGCACGCTCTGGCAGGGCGGCTACCAGCTCCGCGCCGACGCCGCCGTCTCGCTCGCGGTGCTCAACCAGGCGTTCGTCGCCCGCTTCGGCGCCGACCTGTGCATCTCGAGCGCGTACCGCACGTACGGCCAGCAGCAGTCCGTCAAGGCGCAGAAGGGCGGCCTGGCCGCCGCGCCGGGCAAGTCGAACCACGGCTGGGGCCTCGCCGTCGACTTCTGCTCGCAGGAGACCACGGGCGCCCGCTGGACGTGGCTCAACGAGAACGCGCCGTCCTACGGCTGGGACAACCCCGAGTGGGCACGGCCCGGCGGGTCCGGCCCGTACGAGCGCTGGCACTGGGAGTACACGCAGGGCGTCAAGGACGACGGCGAGTACTACGGCTGACGAGGGTCCGCGCGGCTGACACCGCACCGGAGACGACAGAGCCCGACGACGCGATGCGTCGCCGGGCTCCGCTGATTCCGGAGGGACGCTGCTCAGGACAGCGCGAGACCCCAGGTCACCGTGTGCGTCGCACCGGGTGCCAGGTGCACCAGGCGCTCACCCGTGCGGAACGCGTCCGCGATGCAGCTCATCGGCTCCGCAGCCACGCCACCCCGGTCGATGCCGGGGATGCCGTTGCCCGTGCAGACCTGCCACGTGTCCATCGAACCGTCCATCCACACCGACGCCGTGCGCCCGTCGGGCGACGCCAGGTGGATCCAGGACAGGCCGTCCGCGTCGCGCACGACGTCGACGAACGCGTCGTCGAGCACCACACCATCGAGCGGGCGCGGCGTCCGGAAGTCGTCGTCAGCTCCCACGGGACGGGTGCCCACGGGGAGCAGGCGCTCGTCGTTGACCACCCGTGTCGCCGCGTCGAGGCGCAGCGTGCACTCGTCCACCCGGGCGTCGCCGGGGGAGAGCCACGGGTGGAAGCCGACGCCGTAGGGCGCCGACGTCGCGCCGAGGTTCGTCGCGGCGACCTGCACGCCCAGGCCCTCCGTGGTCAGCGTGCATGTCGCGTCGATGCGCAGCGTCCACGGGTAGCCGGGCGTCGGGACCAGGTCGTGGCGCAGCGTCACCGACGTCGCGGACGGCTCGCCGACGGGGGAGAAGCGGGCGTACGACACCAGGCCGTGCAGCGCGGTGCGACGGTCGTGCTCGTTGAGCGGGACCTCGCGCTCGACGCCGTCGTAGGTGTACTCGCCGTCACGCAGACGGTTGGGCCACGGCGCGAGGACGGCGCCCGAGTACGCGGGGGCGATGGCGTCCTCCGCGAAGGGCAGGACGACGGGGCGCTCGCCCACCGCGTACTCGCGGATGCTGGCCCCCACCTCGGCGATCGTGGCGCGCTGGTCGCCCAGGACGAGGTGGTGCTGGCGGCCGGACGGAGAAGGAGTGTTCACGCTCACAACGGTAGCGGGACGACGGTGCAGGTCACGCCCCGAGAGGCCGCATCCGGGGCCGTCACCAGCGGGCCCCGGAGCGCGCGTCACCCGTTCTGTGGACGGAGGAGTGCGCTCTGTCCGGTTTCTCCCCTATGGTCGGGTCGCCCGCGCGTCGGCCGGGTGGTGCCGGCCCAGGGAGCAGACATGGACGGAGTGGCGATCCTCGAGGGGGAGGTGCGCGAGCTCATCCGTCGCCGTGGTCTGGACCCGGTGCGCGACCGGCCGGGCGTGCAGCAGCTCGTGACCGACGCGATGGCCGACTACGACGCCCGCAGCGTGGTCGGTGCGGTCCCGCCGCTCGCCGACCACCGCTCCGCGCTCAAGGCCGTGGTCGACGCGGTCGCGGGGCTCGGACCCCTGCAGCGCTACCTCGACGACCCCGAGATCGAGGAGATCTGGGTCAACTCGCCCACCGAGGTGTTCGTCGCACGGCACGGCGAGCCCGAGCTGACCACGACCATCCTCACGGCCGGGCAGGTGCGCGACCTCGTCGAGCAGATGCTCAAGGCCTCGGGGCGCCGGCTCGACCTGTCGAGCCCGTTCGTGGACGCGAGCCTGCCCGGCGGTGAGCGCCTCCACGTGGTCATCCCCGACGTCACGCGGCGCGACTGGGCCGTGAACATCCGCAAGTTCGTGGCCCGGGCCCACCGGCTCGAGGACCTCGTCGCGCTCGGGTCGCTGCCCACCACGGCGGCGACGTTCCTCGACGCGGCGGTGCGCGTGGGCCTCAACGTGCTGGTCGCCGGGTCGACCCAGGCGGGCAAGACCACCATGCTCGGCGCGCTCGCGGGGTCGGTGCCGGCCCGGCAGCGCATCATCACGTGCGAGGAGGTCTTCGAGCTGCGGCTCGTGCACCGGGACGTCGTCGCGCTGCAGTGCCGCCAGCCCAGCCTCGAGGGCACGGGCGAGATCCCGTTGCGACGGCTGGTCAAGGAGGCGCTGCGGATGCGCCCCGACCGGCTGCTCATCGGCGAGGTCCGCGAGGCCGAGGCGCTGGACCTGCTGGTCGCGCTCAACGCGGGCGTGCCCGGCATGTGCACGCTGCACGCCAACTCGGCGCGTGAGGCCCTGACGAAGCTCTGCACGCTGCCGCTGCTCGCGGGGGAGAACATCTCGGACCGGTTCGTCGTACCGACGGTCGCGGCCGCGATCGACCTGGTGGTGCACCTGGGTGTCGACGCGCGGGGACGCCGCCGGGTGCGCGAGATCGTCGGGGTCCCGGGCCGGGTCGAGAACGGCATCGTCGAGACCTCCGACCTGTACCACCTGCGCGGCACCGAGCTCGTGCGCGGCGAGGGCTACCCGCCGCACCCCGAACGGTTCGAGCTCGCCGGCATCGACCTGCCCGCGCTGCTGC
Organism: Cellulomonas sp. P22; assembly: GCF_044392165.1. Taxonomy (NCBI): domain Bacteria; kingdom Bacillati; phylum Actinomycetota; class Actinomycetes; order Micrococcales; family Cellulomonadaceae; genus Cellulomonas; species Cellulomonas sp. P22. Next base: position 186,611 of record NZ_JBISBW010000005.1, on the reverse strand, counting down.
GCGGCGGACGCTGAGGGGGAGGGCATGGGGGTCGTCGTCGGGCTGCTGCTCGGTGCCGGGCTGTGCTGCGTGTGGTGGTCCTGGTGGGCGCCGCGGGGCCGCAGCGTCTCCCGGCTCGACGGCTGGTCGGCACGGACCCAGGACCTGCTGGTCCAGGCCGGCGCCCCGCAGGTCTCCCCGGCCTCGCTCGTGACCACCTGCGTCGGGATCGGGGCCGTGGTGATGGTGCTCGGCGTGGCGCTGACGCGCGCCCCCGCGGTGGCGGCGTGCTTCGCGGCGATGGCGGCCGGGGCACCGGTCGCGCTCGTGCACGGGCGTGCCCGCCGTCGCCGGGCCCTGCTGCGCGACGTGTGGCCCGAGGTCGTCGACCACCTCGGGTCGGGCATCCGTGCGGGCCTGTCGCTGCCCGAAGCCCTCGGTCAGCTCGGTGAGCGCGGGCCCGTCGAGCTGCGCGAGCCGTTCGCCGCGTTCGCCGAGGACTACCGCGTGACGGGCCGTTTCGGCGACTGCCTCGACGATCTCAAGATGCGCCTGGCCGACCCGGTCGCGGACCGGATCGTGGAGGCGCTGCGCCTCACGCGCGACGTGGGCGGCACCGACCTGGGGCGGTTGCTCCGCACGCTCGCCGGGTTCCTGCGCGAGGACGCGCGGACCCGAGGCGAGCTCGAGGCCCGGCAGAGCTGGACTGTGTACGCCGCGCGGCTCGCGGTCGCCGCGCCGTGGGCGGTCCTCGCGATGCTCGCGACCCGGACCGAGGCCGCCAGCGCGTACAACACGTTCGCGGGCTCGCTCGTGCTGCTGGGCGGGGCGGTGTGCTCGGTGGTGGCCTACGTGCTGATGGTGCGCATCGGCCGGCTGCCCGAGGACCCGCGGGTGCTGCGATGAGCCCGGCACTGGTCGGTGCGCTCATCGGGGCGCTGGGCGGGCTCGGGCTGGCGGTGGTCTGGTGGCGGCTCGGTGCGCGCCGGATCAGCCTGGACGAGCGGCTCGCCCCCTACCTGCGGGCCCAGCGCACCGGTTCGCGGCTGCTGCGCACCCCGGCCACCCGGACCCCGTTCCCGACGCTCGAGCGGCTGCTGGCGCCCGCGATGGCCGACGGGGTGCGGGTGGTCGCCCGGCTCGGGTCACCCACCGCAGACCTGCGCCGACGGCTCGAGCGGGCCGGACGCACCGAGACCGTCGAGGAGTTCCGGGCAGGTCAGGTGGTCTGGGGAGCCGTCGGACTCGCGGTCGGTCTCGCCGTGGCCCTGGTGCTCGCGGCCGGGCGGGGCGCCGCGGTGGTCCCGCTCCTCGCGCTCGTGCTCGTGGCCGGTGCGACAGCTGTGCTCGCGCGGGACTACCAGCTGACCCGTGAGGTGACGGCGCGCGAGGAGCGGCTGCTGGCCGAGCTCCCGACCATCGCCGAGCTGCTCGCGCTGTCCGTGGGCGCGGGCGAGGGGGCGGTCGGTGCGCTCGAGCGGGTCGTGCGCACCACTCGCGGCGACCTCTCGACCGAGCTGGGGCGCACCCTCGCGGACGCCCGGTCGGGGACGCCGCTGGCCCAGGCGCTCGAGAACCTCGCGGACCGGACAGGCCTGCCTGCGCTCGCGCGGTTCGCCGAGGGAGTCGCTGTCGCGGTCGAGCGCGGCACCCCGTTGGCGGACGTGCTGCGGGCCCAGGCGCAGGACGTCCGCGAGCAGCGCAGACGCGGGCTCATGGAGGAGGGCGGCCGCAAGGAGGTGCTGATGATGGTGCCGGTGGTCTTCCTCATCCTGCCGGTCACCGTCGTCTTCGCGGTCTTCCCGAGCATCGCTGTGCTGCAGGTCGGGCTGTGAGCGGCACATGGACGGTGGTCGTACGACGGAACCAGGTCCCGGTGGGTGCCGGGGCAGAACAGGAAGGGCACCATGACGACGAGGCACCAGACGATGCAGGCACTCCTGACCCCGTGGAGGCGGGCGTGGGCGGCACGTGCGGCCGCACTGCACCTGCCCGACGACGAGCGCGAGCGGGGCGACGTGCCCGGCTGGGTGCTGGTCACCCTGATGACAGCGGGCCTGGTGGTGGCCCTGTGGGCCGTCGCGGGACCAGGGCTGGCGGGCATCTTCGAGACCGCGATCAACTCGGTGTCCGGTCCCTGACCGACGACTCCGGCTCAGCGGTCGTCGACTTCGTGCTGGTCGGCGCGCTCACGAGCCTGCTGTTCGCCGCGGTGCTGCAGCTCACGCTCGTGCAGCACGTGCGCAACACGCTCGTCGACTGCGCCGCGGAGGGAGCCCGGTACGCCGCGCTCGCAGACCGCGACCTCGAGGACGGGGCCGAGCGCACCCGCGCGCTCGTGTCGGCCGGGCTCTCGGGCTCCTACGCGCAGGACGTGACTGCGCGCCGCACCCAGATCGACGGGCTCGACGTGATCGAGGTGCAGGTCACCGCCCCGCTGCCCGTCGCAGGGCTGCTCGGGCCGGCCCGGTCGCTGACCGTGCTCGGCCACGCGATCGCGGAGGCCCCATGACGGCCGGGGGCGACACCGGGGGAGTGACGTGCCCGCCCGGTCGACGCCGGGCGGTGAACGGGCGCCGGGTGCGCGCATGGTGGGACGGGCGACGGTCCAGGGCCGCGGACGACAGCGGCAACGCGATCGTCGAGTTCCTCGCGGTGGCGCTGATCCTGCTGGTGCCGATCGTCTACCTCGTGCTGGTCCTCGGGCGCGTGCAGGCGGGCACGTTCGCCGCCGAGGGTGCCGCCCGGGAGGCCGGGGGAGCGCCCGCCCGGGCCCAGGACCCCGAGACGGGGACCGCGCTCGCGGTGGCGTCGGTCGGGGTGGCGCTGCGCGACCAGGGCTTCGACGACGTCGACCCGTCGGCAGCGCTCACGCTGACCTGCTCGAGCGTGCCGTGCCTCGAACCCGGCAGCGAGGTCCTCGCGCACGTCGAGGTGCGGGTGCCGCTTCCTCTCGTGCCGTCGTTCGTGCGCGGCGTCGTGCCGCTCGAGATCCCGGTCACGGCCGACCACGTCGCCCCGGTCGACCGGTTCAGGGCCGCACCGTGAACGCCCCGGCACCGACCCGCTGGTCCGCGTGGCGGTTGCTCGGGCGCTCCCGACGCCCGGTCGGTGACGACGGGCAGACGACGATCCTGGCGATCGGGTTCATGGTGCTGGCGCTGCTGCTCGTGACGGCCGTGGTCTCGGCCACCGGTGTCCACCTGGACCGCAAGCGCCTGCTCGCGACCGCCGACGCCGCAGCGCTCGCGGGGGCCGATGCGCTCGCGGACCCGACCTACTTCGACGACGGCCTCGTGCCCACCCAGGACGGCGGCGCGGTGCCGCTGACCGACGCCGAGGTGCGCCGCGTCGTCGAGCGGTATCTGGCCGACCACCCGGAGGTCGGTGGGGGCCTGGAGGGGCTGCAGGTGCTCGACGCGACGTCGCCCGACGGGCACTCGGCCGAGGTGCGGCTCGGCGCGCTGTCCCGGCCGGTGCTGCTGAGCTGGGTCACGGCACCGTGGTCCGACGGCATCGTGCTCGAGGCGTCGTCGACGGCTCGAGGCTGGTGAGCCCCGCCCCGGACCTGGTCTCCCGGGCCAGACCCCCACGCTCTATCTGGGCGGATCCGGCGGGTGGTGCGGGGTGGGCGGTGGGACGTCCGGGTTGAGCGGGTAGCCTGGACCGCCGTGGCGACCACTGACTTTCCCGCGGAGATCCGCGACCTTCGTACGACGCTGGAGTCCATCCAGGCGGTGAGCGACCCGACGGCGCTCCAGGCCAAGATCGCGCAGCTGTCCGAGCAGGCCTCGGTGCCCAACCTGTGGGACGACCCCGAGGCGGCCCAGCGCATCACCTCGGCGTTGTCGGCGACGCAGGCGGAGCTCGACCGGGTCAACAAGCTCGGCAGCCGCATCGACGACCTCGAGACGCTGGTCGAGATGGCGACCGAGGACGGCGGCGACGAGGAGACCCTCGCCGAGGCCGAGGCCGACCTGACCAAGATCCGCAAGGACCTCGACGCCCTCGAGGTGCGCACGCTGCTCGCGGGCGAGTACGACCAGCGCGAGGCGGTCGTGACGATCCGCTCCGGCGCCGGTGGCGTCGACGCCGCCGACTTCGCCGAGATGCTGCTGCGCATGTACCTGCGGTGGGCTGAGCGTCACGGCTACCCGACGGCCGTGCTCGACACGTCGTACGCGGAGGAGGCCGGCCTGAAGTCGGCCACGTTCGAGGTGAAGGTGCCGTACGCGTTCGGGCACCTGTCGGTCGAGGCCGGCACGCACCGCCTGGTGCGGATCTCCCCGTTCGACAACCAGGGGCGCCGCCAGACGTCGTTCGCTGCGGTCGAGGTCATCCCGCTCATCGAGCAGACCGACTCGGTCGAGATCCCCGAGAACGAGATCAAGGTCGACGTCTTCCGCTCGTCGGGCCCGGGTGGTCAGTCGGTCAACACGACCGACTCGGCCGTGCGCATGACGCACATCCCCACGGGCATCGTCGTGTCGATGCAGAACGAGAAGTCGCAGATCCAGAACCGTGCGGCCGCGCTGCGCGTCCTCCAGTCGCGCCTGCTGCTGCAGCGTCAGGCCGAGGAGAACGCGGCGAAGAAGGCCATGGCCGGTGACGTCAAGGCGAGCTGGGGCGACCAGATGCGCTCGTACGTGCTGCACCCGTACCAGATGGTCAAGGACCTGCGCACCGAGTACGAGGTCGGGAACACGGCGGCGGTCTTCGACGGTGACATCGACGGGTTCCTGGAGGCGGGCATCCGCTGGCGCCGGGCGCAGGACGTGCAGGCCTGACGAGCGATGAGCGGACGGTGAGTCCGCGGCACGGCGCGACGACGAACCGCAGGGCCCCGAGGAGACATCTCCTCGGGGCCCTGGGTCGTTCTGGGTGGATATCAGGCGATTGACACCGTTTTCCGCTTGTGATCCGGATCACACCGGAATATGTTGTCGCCGACAACAGAATCCGAGCGCCCACGGCTCGGCCGACGAGTGCGACGGGGGCGTCGTCACGAGAGGGAGCGCGATGCGACGGAGCATGATCCTGGCGACGGCGGCCCTGGCGGCCTCCGGGCTGCTGCTGGCCGGCTGTTCGAACGACTCAGACTCGTCCGGTGACGGGTCTGGCACCGCAGGGGGCTCGAGCGAGAGCTCGGCAGCGAAGGTGGGGGTGATCCTGCCGGACTCGAAGTCGTCGGCCCGCTGGGAGACCGCCGACCGCAAGTACCTCGAGGAGGCCTTCCAGGCCGCCGGGGTCGACTACGACATCCAGAACGCCCAGGGCGACAAGACCCAGTTCCAGACGATCGCGGACCAGATGATCACGAGCGGCGTCAACGTCCTCATGATCGTCAACCTCGACTCCGGATCGGGCAAGGCCGTGCTCTCGAAGGCGCAGGCCCAGGGCATCTCGACGATCGACTACGACCGGCTGACCCTCGGCGGTGGCGCCGACTTCTACGTGTCGTTCGACAACGTCGCCGTCGGCAACCTGCAGGGCGAAGGCCTGGAGAAGTGCCTGACCGACGCCGGCACGACGACCGCGAACATCGTGTACCTCAACGGGTCGCCCACCGACAACAACGCGACGCTGTTCAAGCAGGGCGCGGTCGAGGCGCTCCAGCCCCAGATCGACTCGGGGGCGTACACGGTCGTGGCCGACCAGGCCGTGCCCGACTGGGACAACCAGCAGGCCGGCACGATCTTCGAGCAGATGTGGACCGACCAGGGCGGCAACATCGACGGCGTCCTCGCCGCCAACGACGGCCTCGGCAACGCGGCCATCGCCATCCTGAAGAAGAACGGCGTCAACGGCACCGTGCCCGTGACCGGGCAGGACGCCACGGACCAGGGTCTGCAGAACGTCCTCGCGGGCGACCAGTGCATGACCGTCTACAAGGCCGTGAAGAAGGAGGCCGACGCGGCTGCCGCGCTGGCCGTGGCCCTCGCCACCGGCGCCGACACCGCGGACCTGGCCCCGGACTCCGTCACCGACAGCGAGTCCGGTGAGGACGTGCAGGCCGTCCTGCTGGAACCCGAGGCGATCTACTTCGACAACGTCAAGGACGTCATCGCCGACGGGTACACGACCGTCGAGAACGTCTGCACGGCCGAGCTCGCGGACAAGTGCGCCGAGGCCGGCATCTCCTGATCGGGGGGAAGGTGCACCGGCCGCCTGCGGGTGGCCGGTGCACCCGCCCCGGGACCCCGGTCTGCCCTATCCCGCACGCTGCAGGACCCCGCGACCTGACACGACGAGGTGGACGATGACGCACGCCGTCCCGGCCGACGCCGACCCGGCCCGGCCCCCGACGCTCGAGGTGCGCGGCGGGCGCAAGAGCTTCGGAGCGGTGCACGCCCTGCGTGGCGTCGACCTGGTGGCCCGGGCGGGGGAGGTCACGGCGCTCGTGGGCGACAACGGTGCCGGCAAGTCGACCCTGATCAAGTGCATCGCGGGCATCTTCCCGTTCGACGCGGGCGAGGTGCTGTTCGAGGGGCGCACGACGCACATCTCCGACCCCGCGCAGGCCAACGACCTGGGCATCGAAGTCGTCTACCAGGACCTCGCGCTGTGCGACAACCTCGACATCGTGCACAACATGTTCCTCGGGCGTGAGCTGAAGAGGGGCATCCGGCTCGACGAGCAGGCGATGGAGACCCGGGCCGCCGAGGTGCTCGCGCAGCTGTCCGTGCGCTCGGTGCGCTCGGTCCGCCAGCACGTCGCGAGCCTGTCCGGCGGGCAGCGGCAGACCGTGGCCATCGCGCGGGCGGTGCTGTGGAACTCCCGGCTCGTCATCCTCGACGAGCCGACCGCGGCGCTCGGGGTCGCGCAGACCGAGCAGGTGCTGCAGCTGGTGCGCCAGCTGGCCGAGGCGGGGCTGGCGGTCGTGCTCGTGTCGCACAACATGCACGACGTGTTCGAGGTCGCCGACTCGATCGCTGTGCTCTACCTCGGGCAGACGGCCGCGCAGGTACCGGCGGCCGGTACGACACGCACCGAGATCATCGAGCTCATCACGAGCGGCTCGACGAGCGTCGGGCCGCCGGGCACCGCAGCGCCGGATGCCGCGGCACCGCCGCCCGCGGCGGCGACCCCCACAGCCCCCACGGCTCCCGACCCGACGAACGGAGGCACCCCGGCATGAGCGCACCCACCGTCACGCCGCCCACGCCACCCCCGGCCCCGTCGGTGCAGGCCGGTGCGGTCGAGCAGCCGACGCTCGCCGAGGCGCTGCAGGCGTACCTGCGACGTGTGCGGGGCGGTGACATGGGGTCGCTGCCGGCGATCCTGGCGCTGGCCGTGCTCGCGGGCGTGTTCGTGCTGCTCAAGCCGCAGACGTTCCCCTCGGTGCTCAACATCGCGAACCTGTTCCAGCAGGGCGCGGTCGTGGCGACCATCGCCATGGGGCTCGTGTTCGTGCTGCTGCTGGGCGAGATCGACCTGTCCGCGGGCTTCGCGTCGGGCGTGTGCGGGGCCGTGCTGGCGGTCACGCTGCGCGACTTCGGCTGGCCCTGGTACGCGGCGCTCGCCACGGCGATCCTCACCGGGGTCGCGATCGGGCTGATGCTCGGGCTGCTGGTCGCCCGGGTGGGCATCCCGTCGTTCGTGGCGACGCTCGCGGCGTTCCTGGCCTTCCAGGGCATCGTGCTGCTGATCATCGGCGCGGGCGGCAACGTGCCGGTCACGGACCCGGTGATCCTGGCGATCCAGAACAAGAACGTGCCCCCGGTGCTGGGCTGGGTGCTCGCGGTCGTGGCCGTCGGGTCGTACGCCGTCACGAGCCTGCGGACGTGGTCGGTGCGCCGCGCACGGGGTCTGCTCACGTCCCCGCTGGGCCTGGTCGTCGCCAAGATCGTCGTGCTCGCCGCGGTCGTGCTCGGGCTCGTGGGCGCCCTCAACCAGGAGCGCAGCCTCAACCCGGCGCGGACGTCGCTCAAGGGTGTGCCGATCGTGGTGCCGATCATCGTGGTGCTGGCCCTCGTGCTGGGCTTCGTGCTGACCCGCACGGCGTTCGGCCGGCACGTGTACGCGGTGGGCGGCAACGCGGAGGCGACCCGCCGCGCCGGCATCGCCGTCAAGAAGGTGCGCATCGCGTGCTTCATGACGTGCTCGACGATGGCAGCCGTCGCCGGCGTGTTCGCCGCGTCGCGGGCCACGTCGGTGGACCCCAACGCGGGCGGCTCGAACGTGCTCCTGTACGCGGTCGGGGCCGCGGTGATCGGCGGGACGTCGTTGTTCGGCGGCAAGGGGCGCATCGTCGACGCCCTGATCGGTGGCGCTGTGATCGCCGTGATCGACAACGGGATGGGGCTGCTCGGCTACTCTGCGGGCATCAAGTACGTGGTCACCGGCGCGGTCCTGGCCGCCGCTGCGGGCGTCGACGCCCTGTCGCGGCGACGTGCTCGCGCGACCGGGAGCGCGTAGCACCCGGATCGGGCGACAGCCGGCGGGTGCGTCGGGGCGCCGGGCCTCCCGGAGCCGTGACGCGCGCCTCCGGGGCGAGGAGGCTCCACGTGCGGCTCGGCGCCGGGCAGCCCGTGCTGCGCGCGGACGCGGCCGGGAGCGACGACGTCCGGCGCGCCAACCTGTCGGCGGTGCTGCGTCGGCTGCACTTCGACGGGGCGACCTCCCGCTCGGACATCGTGCTGGCGACCGGCTTCAACCGCTCGACCGTCGGGTCGCTCACCTCCGAGCTCGAACGGGCCGGGCTGGTGCGCGAGCGCCCGGGCGCCGTGCGCGGCAAGGGGCGTCCCTCGAACGTGGTGGTGCCGGTCAGCACGAGCGTGTACGTGCTCGCGTTCGACGTGACGACGTCCGGGGTCGCGGCCGCGCTCGTCGGGCTCGGCGGCTACATGCTCCAGGTGCGCCGCCGCCTGCACCGGACCTCGCCGCACGAGGCCGCGGCCGTCGTCGCGCTCGTCACGGGCCTCGCGGCCGAGATGCAGGCGCGGGCTCCCGTCGGCGCGCTGTGCCTGGGGCTCGCGGTGTCGGTGCCCGGCAGCGTGCGTCAGCCGGACGGACTGGTGCGCCGGTCCCCGCACCTGGGCTGGCACGACGTGCCGTTCGCGGCGATGCTGCGGACCGCGACCCACGGGGAGCTGCCGGTGGTCGTGGGCAACGACGGCGACCTGGGCGCCGTCGCCGAGCACCTGCGGGGGGCGGCGCGTGGTGAGCACGACGTGCTGTACGTGCGCGGCGAGGTGGGCGTGGGCGGCGGTGTCGTGATCGACGGTGAGCTGCTCAAGGGCGCGGGCGGCTACGCCGGCGAGGTGGGGCACCTGGTGGTGAAGCCCGGGGGCAGGTTGTGCTCGTGCGGGGCGCGCGGCTGCTGGGAGGCGGAGATCGGGGACGGCGCGATCATCCGCGCCGTGGGCCGCGACCCGCGCGAGTCCGACATCGAGGACGTGATCAGCGACGTCGCCGCGGGAAACCGTCGGGCGCTCGCGGGGGTGCGGCGCACGGGGGAGTGGGTGGGGGTGGGGCTCGCGAGCCTGGTCAACCTGTTCAACCCGAGCGTGGTCGTGCTCGGCGGCTCGCTCGGGGCGCTGTACCCGACGATGGAGCCGACGCTGCAGGTCGCGATCGCGCGGGCGCTGGGGCCGGGGCGTGAGCAGGCGCGGCTGGTGCGGTCGACGCTGGGGTCCGACGCGCAGCTCGTCGGGGGTGCCGAGGTCGCGTTCGCGGACCTGCTCGACGACCCCCTGGGCACCCTGGCCGGGCTCGACGGTCCGGCCGGCAACGTCGTCGCGGTGTGCGAGGCCTGACCGGCGTCGCGTCACGCCCCCGGGTGACTCGCACGGTGCGTGCCGTGCACTCACAGGGTCGTGGGCGGCGTGTCACCCGGGGATCGGCCGCACCGCGCGCCTACCCTGCCACGAGGCCAGCACCGTCCCACCGGCACCCCCGTGCCCCCCTTGTCCCCGAACCTGGCCGTGGCACAGTGATCCGACTCGAGAACGTCACCAAGGTCTACGCGCGCGGCGCCCGACCCGCCCTCGACCGTGTCTCGCTCGACATCGAGCGGGGGGAGTTCGTCTTCCTGGTCGGCGCGTCCGGGTCTGGCAAGTCGACCTTCCTGCGGCTCGCGCTGCGCGAGGAGCGGCCCTCCGCGGGTCGCGTGTTCGTCGCGGGCAAGGACCTGACCACGCTGTCGTCGTGGAAGGTGCCGCACCTGCGCCGGCAGATCGGCGCTGTGTTCCAGGACTTCCGCCTGCTGCCCAACAAGACGGTCTTCGAGAACGTGGCGTTCGCGCTGCAGGTCATCGGCAAGCCGCGTCACCACATCCTCACGACGGTGCCGGACACGCTCGAGATGGTGGGGCTCGCGGGCAAGGAGAAGCGGCGCCCGCACGAGCTCTCGGGTGGTGAGCAGCAGCGCGTGGCGATCGCGCGCGCGTTCGTCAACCGGCCGTCGATCCTGCTGTGCGACGAGCCGACGGGCAACCTCGACCCGACGACGTCGTTGGGCATCATGCGGCTGCTCGACCGCATCAACCGCACAGGCACCACCGTCGTGATGGCCACGCACGACGACGAGATCGTCGACCAGATGCGCAAGCGCGTGATCGAGCTGTCGTCGGGTGAGCTGGTCCGTGACCAGTCGCGCGGCGTCTACGGCTCGGCGCGCTGAGGGGGCACCACCGTGAGACTGCAGTTCATCCTCTCCGAGATCGGCATCGGGTTGCGGCGCAACCTGTCGATGACGATCTCGGTGATCCTCGTGACCTTCGTGTCGCTCACCTTCGTGGGGGCCGCCGCGCTGCTGCAGATGCAGATCGGCGCGATGAAGGACGACTGGTACGACAAGGTCGAGGTGTCGGTGTACCTGTGCCCGCAGGTGTCGGCCAAGCCGACGTGCGCGGGCGGTGAGGTCACCGAGGACCAGAAGGCGGCGATCGAGGACGCGCTCGGCTCGTCGGACGTCGAGCCCTACGTGCAGAAGGTCTACTTCGAGACCAAGGAGCAGGCGTTCGCCTCGTTCCAGAAGATGTACGGGGACCAGTGGTGGGCCGAGGAGACGACGGCCGACGACATGAGCTCCTCGTTCCGGATCAAGCTGGCCGACCCCACGAAGTACCAGGTGGTGGCCGACGTGCTGACGGGCCGCCAGGGCGTCGAGGAGGTGCAGGACCAGCGCAAGCTCTTCGACTCGCTGTTCCTGGTGCTCAACCGCGCGACGATGCTCTCGGTGGGTCTGGCGGCGGTCATGCTGCTCGCCGCGGTGCTGCTCATCACCACCACGATCCGGTTGTCGGCGATGAGCCGGCGCCGCGAGACGGGCATCATGCGGCTGGTCGGCGCGTCGAACCTGTTCATCCAGCTGCCGTTCATGCTCGAGGGCGCGATCGCCGCGACCATCGGGGCGGCGCTCGCGATCGGTGGCCTGTGGGTGGGTGTGCAGTACCTGATCGCGGACTGGCTGGGCCAGTCGCTCACCTGGATCCCGTACGTGACCACAGCCGACGTCCTGGTCATCGCGCCGTTCCTCGCCGCCGTGGCCATCGGCCTGGCAGCGGTGTCCTCGCTCGTGACCCTGAGCCGCTACACCAAGGTGTGATCGCATGAGCCGACGCCGTCGTCCGCTGACCCGCCTCCTCGCCGGGCTGCTCATCGCCGCCCTGGCGACCCTCGTGGCCGTGGGCTCCCCGGCGGTGGCCGACACGCTCTCGGACAAGAAGGCAGCGGCGCAGAAGCAGGCCAAGGCCAACGCCGCCAAGCGTGCCGCGCTCGAGGCGTCGCTCGAAGGGCTCAGCGCGGAGCTCGCGCAGGCGATGCTCGACCTGCAGGCCGTCGAGGAGCGGCTGCCCGCGGCCGAGGCCGAGCTCTGGACGGCGCAGGAGACGCTCGAGCGGTCGCAGCGCGAGGCCACGATGATCGCCTCGCGCCTGCAGGACGCGCTCGACCAGGAGGCGTCGATCGGCGCCACGATCACCCACGACACCGAACGCACCACGCAGATCCGCGCCGCGATCGGGCAGATGGCGCGCGAGGCGTACAAGGGCCGCGGCGCGGAGTCGAGCCTGGGCGTCGTGCTGGGGGCCGAGAACACCGAGGAGTTCATCGAGCAGTACGGCCTGGTCGCGACCGCACGGCGCACCCAGACGAACACGCTCGACGAGCTGCGCACGCTCCAGGCCCAGAACCGCAACAGCCAGGCCCGGCTCGAGGCCGTGCGGGGGCGGGTCGAGGAGCTCAAGGTCGAAGCCGACGCGAAGGTCGTCGAGGCCGACCAGGCGCGCGCCGAGGCGCAGGCCCGCACCGACGAGATCTCCTCGCTCATCGCGCAGCAGACCGCCAAGAAGGCGCAGATCGAGGACCAGAAGGCCCAGGCCGCGGCCGAGGCCGCGCAGGCCGACGCCGAGGCCGCGGCCATCGCCGCCGAGCTGGCTGACATCGCGGCGAAGCAGAAGGCCGCCGCCGACGCGGCCGCCGCAGCCGCGGGCAAGCCCGCGACCCCCGCCGGGCCGGTCTCGGGGGCCCTGTTCTCCAACCCGACGAGCATCAGCCCGATCTACGTGACGAGCGAGTACGGCATGCGCCTGCACCCGACGCTCGGCTACGTGCGGCTGCACGCGGGCATCGACCTGCGCACCTACTGCGGCACACCCATCTACGCGGCACGCGCCGGCACGGTGCTGTGGGCGAAGTCCCGGTACGGCTTCGGCAACCAGGTCATGGTCGACCACGGCCTGGTCAACGGCAGCTCGGTGATGACGAGCTACAACCACATGACGAGCTTCGTGGTGCGCGGCGGGCAGTCCGTGGGCCAGGGGACCCTGCTGGGGTACTCGGGCAACACCGGGACGTCGGCCGCGTGCCACCTGCACTTCGAGGTCTACGTCAACGGCGTGACGCAGAACCCGCGCCCGCTGCTGGGCCTCTGACTGGTTCCGGCGCCCCCGCACGAATTGGGCTGGGGACGTTCGGCGACCGGGCGGTAGGCTCGACGGTCGGAGACCTGGTGACGGGCCTGCTCGTCGGCGGGCCGTGCAGTGACGTGAGGATGGTGCAGTCGTGGCGAAGGACACTGGGCGCAAGCTCGTCGCGTCCAACAAGAAGGCACGCCACGACTACATGATCGAGGACGTCTTCGAGGCCGGCGTCGTGCTCACGGGCACCGAGGTCAAGGCGTTGCGGGCCGGACGGGCGTCGCTCGTCGACGGCTGGTGCGAGGTCGAGAACGGCGAGGCGTGGCTCGAAGGGGTGCACATCCCCGAGTACACGCAGGGCACGTGGACCAACCACGCGCCGCGGCGCAAGCGCAAGCTGCTGCTGCACCGCTCGGAGATCGACCGCCTCGACATGAAGGCCCGCGCCAAGGGCCAGACGATCATCCCGCTGTCGCTGTACTTCCTGGACGGTCGCGCGAAGGTCGAGATCGCCCTGGCGCGCGGCAAGCGCGAGTACGACAAGCGCGAGGCGCTGCGTGAGCGTCAGGACAACCTGGAGGCGCAGCGAGCCATGCGCGAGAAGAGGGACCGCTAGGTGACCACGCTCGTCATCCCTGCCCGACGAGGGGCAGGTGCGGCGGGCGGACGCGTCGCCGCGATCCTCGGTGCCGTCGTCCTGGCGGTGCTGGTCGCGATCGGCCCCGGGGCGCTGCGCGCTGCCGCCGCCGACACCTCGGGCCAGCACATCACGCGGTACGCCGCGGCGGTGAGCCTCGCCGCGGACGGCGTGGCGCACGTGGACCTGGACTTCGACTTCGACTTCGGTGACGACCCCGGGCACGGGCCGTACCTGACGTTCGTGACCCGGCAGGACGCGGGGGACGACCGCGACCGCGTCTACGACCTGAGCGGGTTCGCCGCCCAGAGCCCCACGGGCGCCCCGGCGCAGGTCGACGTCGAAGAGTCGGGCGACGCGGCGATCGTGCGCATCGGCGACCCCGACATCGACGACGTGTCCGGCGTGCAGACCTACCACGTGAGCTACACCGCGAGCGGCTGGGTCAACCCCGACGTGCCGGACGCCGCGGGCGACCACGTCGACGAGCTGAGCTGGAACGCGATCGGTGCCGACTGGGAGATCCCGCTGGCCGACGTGGCCGTGACGGTGACCGGTCCCGCCGACGTGCTCCAGGCCGCCTGCTACGCCGGTCCCGCGGGTGACAAGAGCTCGTGCGACGCGGCCGACGTCGCGGGCACGACAGCCACGTTCCGCCAGGCCGAGGTCCCCGTGGGCGACCAGCTGACCGTCGCGGTCGGCTGGCCCGTCGGCACGTTCCAGGGGGCGGAGCCCGTCTTCGAGGAGCGCGCGGACCCGCTCGAACCCCTGCTCCCGACCCCGCTGACCGGCGGCCTCGCGCTGCTCGTCGCCGCGGGCGGCATCGGGATCGCGGTGCGGCGCGTGCGCTCGCAGGGCCGCGACCGCGCGTACCTCGGCCTGACGCCCGGCCTCGCGCCGGCGACCGGCCAGGACGTCGCCGAGGGGTACAGCGACCGTCGCGGCCCCATCGCGGTGCAGTTCACGCCGCCGCCCGAGGTGCGACCCGGTGAGCTGGGCACGCTGCTCGACGAGGTCGCCGACCCGAAGGACGTCACAGCGACGCTCATCGACCTCGCGGTGCGCGGATACCTGCGCATCGAGGAGGTGCCGCGCAAAAACCCCGGGAAGAAGCCCAAGGACTGGACCCTGGTGCTGCTGCGCGACGACGACGCCGGCCTCATCGAGTTCGAGAGGACGCTCCTGCACGGCCTGTTCGGCACGGACCGCCAGGTCAAGCTCTCCGAGGTGCGGACCACGTTCGCGGCCACCATGGCCACGGTGCAGGAGGGCCTGTACAGCGAGGTCACCGCGCGGGGCTGGTTCCGGACGTCGCCCAAGGCGGTGCGTCAGCGGTGGATCGGGGCGGGCGCCGTGCTCCTCGCGATCGCCGTCGCGGCGACCATCGTCGCCTTCTTCCTGACCGTGCGGGGCGCTGTGCTCGTGCCGATCGCGCTGGGCGTGGTCGGGGTCGTCGTCATGCTGCTCGCCAAGGCGGCCCCCGCACGGACCTCGAGCGGGACCGCGGTGCTCGCGCACGCGCGTGGCTTCCAGCTCTACCTCGAGACGGCCGAGGCCGAGCAGATCCGCTTCGAGGAGGGCGAGGACCTGTTCTCGCGCTACCTGCCCTACGCGATCGTGTTCGGCGTGGCCGAGCGCTGGGCGACAGTCTTCGGCCGGCTCGCGGCGCAGGGCCGCGCGGTCCCGGAACCCGGCTGGTACGTCGGCTACCCCATGACCCAGGGGCTGTTCTGGGGCTCGTACGCGGCGTTCGGCAGCAACATCGAGCGGTTCACGGACGTGGCGACGACCTCGCTGTCGGCGACGCCCGGCTCGTCGGGCACCTCGGGCTTCTCCGGGGGTGGCGGATTCTCGGGCGGCGGGGTCGGCGGAGGTGGCGGCGGCGGGTGGTGAACCCCGGAGCCCCCGGCGGGTGGTCCTCGCTGCGGCTCAGGCCTGACGGCCGAACAGCGCGAGCAGGCGGGTCTGGGCCTCGTCCTCGTCGTCGACGTCGATCGGCTCCGGCGGTTCCGCGGGGCCGGTGAACATCGGCCCCCGCAGGTACTCCTCGGCGCGGCCCGTCCACTCGACGAGCAGACGGTCGACGGTCGCGGGGTCGATCTGGTCGTCGGCGTCGATGCCGCGTGCCAGGTCCCAGCCGTGCAGGGCCAGGTCGGTGACCATCTGGTCGAGGTAGTGGTCGCCCGTCATCGGGTTCTGCGAGACCGAGACCGTGCGTTCGAGGGCGCCGGGCTCCGAGAACGCGGCCAGCGCGGCCTCGACGGCCAGCCGCCACGACGAGAGCGGGTCCTCGCCGAGGACGTCGCCCTCGAACCGGTCGCCCACGTCCTCGACCGAGTGCCCCGCGAGCAGCTCAGGGGCCCACAGCTGCTCTGCCGTGAGGTGGTTGAGGAGCTCGCGGACGGTCCAACCCGCGTACGGGGTCACCGTGTCCCACCGGTCACCCACGAGCGTCACGAGGAACGTGATCTTGTCCGCGTTCACGCGGTGGAGAAGGTGAAGTTCGTCCATGCCTCATCGTGCGCCCGCGTCGGGAGGTCCGCCACCGAGCGCACGCGCGAGCATCGCCGGTTCGGTGGTGGGCCGGTCGCACACGAAGCCGCGGCACACGTACGCGGACGCGAGACCCTCGAGCATGGTGCGGTCGGCGAGCAGCGGGACGTGCGTGCCGAGCACCTCGATGCGTTCGGGGTCCCCCACCGCGAGCACAGCACCGGGCGCCGTGGACCGCCGCGCCGTCTGGGCGAGCTCGCCGGTCGCGGGGTCCTGGGGGCGACCGATCACCGCGACCTCGCGCGGTCCGTCGAGCAGCGCCTCAGCCACCGCCAGCGCCCAGCCGCTCGCCCGGGGGATCCGCGGTGCGAGGCCCAGGGGCGCCGCGAGCGCGGCCTCGGCCGACTGACGGTGCCGCAGCGAGCCGGTCAGCGCCCCGAGGGTGACCAGCACCCCCGCGGTGGCTGACGGTCCGGACGGGGCGGGGCCGTCAGCGACCTCGCGCGGTCGCTGCAACCGGGCGAGCGCGGGGTCGGTGCGGTCGTCGGCGGTGTCCCAGTAGCCGCCCGTCCCGTCGGAGAAGTGCGCCTCGACGGTCTCGAGCAGCTCGCCCGCCCGCACGAACCAGTGCTCGTCGTCGGTCGCGGAGTACAGGGCCAGGAAGCCCTCCGCGACGCCGGCGTAGTCCGGGAGCACCCCGGGGGAGTCGCCGGCGACGCCGTCGCGCGAGGTGCGCAGCACACGGAGCTCGGGCTCGCCGCCGGGGCCCGTGGGCTCGGTGCGCAGGTGCACGGTGTCGAGCACGACCGCGGCCCGCAGCGCCGCCTCGACCCAGGTGCGCCGACCCAGGATCGCGCCCGCATCGGCCAGCGCCGCGATCGCCAGCCCGTTCCACGCCGCCACGACCTTGTCGTCGCGTGCCGGCTGCGGGCGCGCCCGCCGGGCCTTGAGCAGCCGCCGACGCACCGCGGCGAGCCGCTCGGCGGCGTGCTCGCCGGGTGGGTGGCGCAGCTGCAGCACCGACGTGCCGTGCTCGAACGTGCCCTGCTCGGTGACCCCGAAGACCTCGGCGGCCCACCTGCCGTCCTCCTCGCCGAGCACCTCGACGAGCTGCGCGGGCGTCCACACGTACGTGAGCCCCTCGACCCCGTCGGTGTCCGCGTCGAGCGACGAGGCGAACGCGCCCTGCGGGGTGCGCAGCGCGCGCAGCAGCCACCGCGCCGTGCCCTCGACCACGTGCAGCGCGAGCGGCGCCCCGGTCGCCCGCCACCAGTGCGTGTAGACCCGCAGCAGCAGCGCGTTGTCCTCGAGCATCTTCTCGAAGTGCGGCACGGTCCACGACGCGTCGACCGAGTACCGGGAGAAGCCACCGCCCACCTGGTCGGCCATGCCGCCGCTCGCCATGGCCGTGAGCGTGTGCTCGGCCATCTCGAGCGCGACCTCGTCGTGCACCCGCGCGGCGCGGCGCAGCAGCCACTCGAGCACCATCGACGGCGGGAACTTCGGGGCGCCCCCGAACCCGCCGTGGTGCGAGTCGTACGCGCGGGCGAGCTCGGAGCGGGCGGCCTCGGTCACCGCCTCGAGGGTTGCGGGCGACGTGTCGAACCCCGCCGGGGGAGCCACGGGCGGTGCGGCCGCGAGTGCGCCGCGCAGCAGGTGCGCGTTGGACTCGACGTCGGGCCGCTGGGTCACCCACGCATCGTGCACCGCGTCCAGCACCTGCCCGAACGAGACCATGCCGGTCACCGGCTCGGGCGGGTAGTACGTGCCGCAGTAGAACGGTTCGCCGTCGGGCGTCGCGAAGACGGTCATGGGCCAGCCGCCCGCACCGGTCGTGGCCTGCGTGGCCGCCATGTACACCGCGTCCACGTCGGGCCGCTCCTCACGGTCGACCTTGATGTTGACGAAGTGCTCGTTCATGACCGCCGCGACCTGCGGGTCCGAGAACGACTCGTGCGCCATCACGTGGCACCAGTGGCACGACGCGTAGCCGACCGAGACGAGCAGGGGGACGTCGCGCCGCCGGGCCTCGGCGAACGCCTCGTCGCCCCACTCGTACCAGTCGACCGGGTTGTCGGCGTGCTGCTGCAGGTAGGGGCTGGTGCTGCCCGCCAGACGATTGCTCACCCCCCCACTCTTCCCGCCCCCGCACCCCCCCGCGATCCGGGACCACCCCCCCGTCCGCGAGATAGAGCCGTGGCGCCGAGGTAGAGCCGCAGGAGGCTCTACCTCGGCGCGACGGCTCTATCTCGGCGAGGGTTGTGGGGGCGGGACGGGGCGCCGGGCACGAGGATGGGCGGGTGCTGCTCGTCGATGTCGCCACCACCTCGGCATCCGTCGCTGCCACGCGGTCGCGCCTCGCGAAGCGCGTGCTGCTCGTGGACCTGCTGCGCCGTACCGCTCCCGAGGAGGTGCCGGTCGTGGCCCGGTACCTCGCGGGCGAGCTGCGGCAGCGCCGTACCGGGCTGGGTCTGCGCTCGCTCGCGACGCTCCCCGCCCCGGCGGACGAGCCGACGCTCGACGTGCTCGCGGTCGATGCTGCATTCGAGCGGATGTCGGTCCTCGCCGGGCCGGGGTCGTCGACCGCGCGGTCGGCGCTCGCCACCGAGCTGTTCGGCGCCGCGACGGCTCCCGAGCAACGCCTGCTGCGCGGCCTCGTCAGCGGCGACCTGCGGCAGGGGGCGCTCGACGCGCTGCTGCTCGACGCTGTCGCAGACGCGGCGGGAGTGCCGCCCGAGGCCGTGCGGCGGGCCGCGATGCTCGCCGGGGCGACCGAACCGGTGGCCTCGGCGGCCCTCGGCGCCGGGTCGCCCGAGCAGGCGCTCGCCGCCCTGGACACGTTCACCCTGACCGTGGGCCGACCCGTGCGCCCGATGCTCGCGGCTTCGGCGCCCGACGTGCGGAGCGCCGTCGAGGGCTTCGCGGGGCGCGCGGTGGTCGTCGACACCAAGCTCGACGGGATCCGGGTGCAGGTGCACCGCGACGGGGACGACGTGCACGTCTTCACCCGCAGCCTCGACGACGTCACGGACCGCGTGCCGGAGATCGTCGAGGTCGCCCGCGCGCTCCCGGTGCGCTCGGTGGTGCTCGACGGCGAGGCGCTGCTGGTCGACACCGCAGGGCGGCCCCGACCGTTCCAGGAGACGTCAGCCCGCGGGGCGACGCGCGAGCTCGAGCCCACCGCCGGGATCGGGCTCACCCCGTTCTTCTTCGACGTGCTGCACCTCGACGGCCGCGACCTCCTGGACGTCCCGCTCACCGAGCGGCTCGCGGCCCTCGACGCGCTCGCACCCGGGCACACCGTCGAGCGGGTCGTGACCGACGACGCGGACGTCGCGCACGACGCGTTCGCGCGGTGGGTCGCCGCTGGGCAGGAGGGCGTGGTCGTCAAGGACGCCGATGCGCCGTACGCCGCCGGACGGCGCGGCGGCGCGTGGGTCAAGGTCAAGCCGCGGCACACCCTCGACCTCGTCGTGCTCGCGGTCGAGCGCGGCTCGGGCCGCCGCAGCGGGCTGCTGTCGAACATCCACCTGGGTGCCCGCGACCCGGCGGGCGGGTTCGTGATGCTCGGCAAGACCTTCAAGGGCATGACCGACCAGATGCTGGCGTGGCAGACCGAGCGGTTCACCGAGCTCGCGGTCGACGACGACGGGTGGACGGTCCGGCTGCGACCCGAGCAGGTCGTCGAGGTGGCGTTCGACGGGATCCAGCGGTCGACCCGGTACCCGGGCGGCCTCGCGTTGCGGTTCGCCCGGGTGCTGCGCTACCGCGACGACAAGACCGCCGACGAGGCGGACACGATCGACACCGTCCGGTCGCTCGCGCTGCCGTCCGGGACCTGACTGCAGCCACCCCGGACGTGGCCCCGGGCCACCACCGGCATGGAGCTCAGGCGGTGGCGCCCGTGAGTGCTGCGGCGACCGCGGTGCCGGTACGCAGCCCTTGGTCGAACGCACGCACCGCGTTGAGCCCTGTCGTGTCGAGCGCGCCGCCGATCACCGTGTGCGGCACGCCGAGCGCGGCGAGCTCGGGGGCGAGCGACGCGTGGGGCACCTGCCCGGCGGCGACCACCACGGTGTCGGCAGGCACCGTCTCCTCGGTGCCGTGCTCGTCGAGGATCACGAGCCCGCGCCGGGTGACGCGCAGGTAGTGCACGCCGGTGCGCGTCCGAACCCCCGCTGCGTGCACGGCCTGCAGCACGGCCCAGCGGGTCGAGGGTCCGATGCCGTCGCCCACCCGTCCCGTGCGGCGCAGCACGGTGATCTCGCGGGTGGGCTCCGGTGGTCGCGGCCCCGCCGGGTCGAGTCCCGCCTCCCGGGCGAACCGGCGCAGCGCCTCGGCGGGGGACTCGGGGGCGCGACGGTCGGAGGCGCCGGGCGCGTGCTCGGCGAGCAGGTGGGCCAGGTCGAGGCCGATGCCGCCCGCCCCGACGATCGCGACCCGGTGCCCGATGCGACCTGGCGCGGCGAAGGCCTGCTGGTAGTCGAGCACGGGCAGCAGGTCCGCGCCGGGCAGGTCGACGTGCCGGGGGCGCACCCCGGTGGCGAGGACGACGTGGTCGTAGCCGGTGAGCCCGGCGGCGACGCCCGGGGTTCGCGTGAGCACCCGCACGCCCTGGCGGGGCAGCTCGTGGCGGAAGTAGCGGATCGTCTCCAGGAAGTCGGACTTGCCCGGCACCTGCCCGGCGAGCCGCAGCTGTCCGCCGATCCCCACCCCGGACTCGTACAGGTCGACCCGGGCGCCACCCGCGGCGAGCGTCAGGGCGGCCTGCATGCCCGCCGGCCCGGCACCCACCACCGCGACCCGCGGGGCGTGCGGGCCGGGCGCGCGGACGAACGGCGGGAAGGTGCTCTCGCGTCCGGCGCGGGGGTTCACGAGGCACGAGACGGGCTCGTCGCCGAACGAGCGGTCGATGCACGCCTCGTTGCACGCGATGCACGTGTTGACCCGCCGGGTCTCGCTCGCGCGGGACTTGGCCACGATGCGCGGGTCCGCGAGGAACGGCCGGGCCATCGACACCAGGTCGACCTGTCCCCGTTCGAGGGCCTGCTCGGCGAGCAGCACCGAGTTGACCCGGTTGGAGCCGATCACGGGCACCGCGACCCGGGCCTGCACGAGCCGGCGCCGGACGTGCCCCGCGACGCCCAGCCACATGCCGTGCGGCACGAGCGCCTGCACGGTCGGCACCCGCGACTCGTGCCAGCCGATCCCGATGCTCAGCGCGTCGGCCCCGGCGGCCGCGAGCCGCACCGCGAGGTCCGCGCTCTGCCCCTGGGTGCTCGAGCCGGGCACCAGGTCGGCCCCCGACGTCCGCACGATCACCGGGAAGTCGGGTCCGACGGCCCTGCGCACCGCGGCGAGCACTGCCAGCGGGAACGCCGCACGCCGTTCGTCGTCACCGCCCCACGCGTCGTCGCGCAGGTTCGTCAACGGTGAGGCGAACTGGTTGAGCAGGTACCCCTCGGAGGCCATGATCTCGACCGCGTCGAAGCCCAGGCGTCGGGCGGTCGCCGCGCCCGCGGCGAAGTCGGCGATCGTCGCGGCGATCCCGTCCTCGTCCAGGGCCCGCGGCGTGCTGCGGGAGAACCGGGAGGGGACGACCGACGGTGCGACGGGGGTGAGGCCGGTGGTGTCCTCGGACGCGTACCGGCCCGCGTGGAAGAGCTGCAGGGCGAGGGACGCACCGGCGCGGTGGACGGCCTCGACCGTCGGGCCCAGCACCGACCCGGCCCCCGGCTCGTCGAGCACCAGGTAGCGCCGGCCGCCGGCACCGACCCGGTTGACGGCCATGCCGCCCGTGACGATCAGCCCGGCGCCGCCGAGGGCGCGCTCGCGGTAGAACGCGGCGAGCGCGACCGGGTCGTCCTCGAGGTTGAGGTGCATCGAGCCCATGACGATGCGGTGGGGCAGGCGCAGCGTCCCGATCCGGGTGGGGGAGAAGACCCGGCTGCCGGTCACGGCCGCGCGGCCCGCTCGAACAGGTCGCGGGCGATCACCGTCTTCTGGATCTCGTTGGTGCCCTCTTCGAAGCGTTGTGCGCGCGCGTCCCGGTAGACCCGCTCGATGGGCATCGTCTTCCAGTAGCCGATGCCGCCGTGCACCTGCAGCGCCTTGTCCGTGACGCGGGTCAGCATGTCGACGGCCGTGAGCTTGGCCATCGAGGACAGCGCCGGGGCGCGGTCGTGGTCGTCCTGCCAGGCCTGCGCGGCCGTGAGCGTCAGGGCCTTCGCGGCCTCGATGTCGGCCTCGTTCTCGGCGAGCAGGAACGCGATGGCCTGCCGGGAGGCGAGCGGGCGCCCGAACGTGACGCGCTGCGTGGCGTACTCGACCGCGAGCTGCTGCGCGCGCTGCGCGAGCCCGACGCAGCTCATCGCCACCGAGATCCGGCTCGGCGTGAGGAAGCCGCCGAGGGCGACCCGCAGCCCGTCGCCCTCGGCGCCGAGCCGGTGCGCGACCGGGACCGGGGCGTCGGTGAACGTGAGCGTCGCGTGGTCGGTGCCGTGCACCCCCATCGTCTGCGAGCTGTCCTCGACGACCACGCCCGGCGTGGCGCGGTCCACGAGCAGGGCCACGGTGCCGTCCTTGCCGGTGCTGCCCTCCAGCCGGGCGAACAGCAGCCAGTAGTCGCAGTGCACCCCGAACGTGATGAGGTGCTTGCGGCCCGTCAGCAGGTACGTGTCGCCCTCGCGCCGGACCGACGACGTGATGTCGGCGCCCGTGCCGTTGCCCGGCTCGGTCAGGGTGAACGCGACCCGGAGCTTGCCCGCCACGGCGGGGCGCACGAACTGCTCGCGCTGGAGATCGTCGGCGTAGGGGTTCATGGCCCGCCACGTGCCGTTGAGCACGTGCACGATCATCCGCACCGACGCGTGCGAGCGGGAGAAGACCTCCATCAGCCCCATCCACTGCACGAAGCTCAGGCCGCGGCCGCCCAGGTCCCGGGGGGCAGCCAACGCCAGGAAGCCCGCGTCGTCGAGCTCGTGCCACAGCGCGTCGGGCACCGACTCCTCGCGCTCGATCCGCTCGGCCCACATCTCGCCCGGGCCCTCGACCCACGCGGTGACCTGCGCGAGCAGCTCGTCGAACTCGGCCTCGGGGATCGCCGAGCCGCGGCCGTCGGCGGTGATGGTCGGGAGGCTCACGGGGTGCTCCTGTCGGTGGCGGCCGCGACGGGCCGGTGCGGGGGGAGGGTCCGGGCCAGGTCCCGGAGGACGAACTTCTGGATCTTGCCGACCGCGTTGCGCGGCAGCTCCTCGACGAGCTCGAGCCGCTCGGGCCAGTAGTGCTTGGACACCTGGTGGGCGTCCAGGTACGCCGTGAGGTCGTCGAGGCTCGGCGCGGCGCCGGCGGCCGGCACCACGAACGCGCACGCCCGCTCGCCGAGCCGGGCGTCGGGCATCGCGGCGATCGCGACGTCGTCGACCGCGGGGTGGCGGAACAGCAGCTGCTCGATCTCGGCGACCGGGATCTTCTCCCCGCCGCGGTTGATCACGTCCCGCACCCGGCCCGTGATCCGCAGGAACCCCGCGTCGTCGAGGGTCGCGAGGTCGCCCGTGCGGTACCAGCCGTCCTCGGTCACGGCCTCCTTGGTCAGGTCGGGGCGGTCCAGGTAGCCGTCGAACATCGTGGGGCTGCGCACCTCGAAGTTGCCCTCGGTGCCCGCGGGCAGCAGACGGTCGTGGTCGTCGACGATCCGGGCCAGGACGCCATCGAGCAGCCGCCCGTCGGTGCCCCACCGCTGCGCCGGGTCGTCCTGCGGGGTGGCGAGCGTGCCGAGGCACGTCTCGGTGGTGCCGAACGCCCCGCACACGGCCGCCCCGAGCACACGGGTCGCCCGCTCGGCCAGGTGCCGTGGCACCGCGGCCCCGGTGTTGACGAAGATGCGCAGGCTCGGGGGTGCGGGGTGGCCCGCCTCGACCGCCCTGACCAGGTCGGTGAGGAAGGGCGTGGCCGCCTGGACGAACGTGCCCTTCCAGCCGCGCAGCACGTCGAGCGCCCGCCCGGGTTCCCACACGGCCTGCAGGATCTGCGGCGAGCCCAGCACGAACGAGAGCCACATGCCGTACAGGAACCCGGTCTGGTGGGCCAGCGGCGACGGGACGAACACGGCGTCGTCGCTGGTCAGGCCCAGGTGCGAGACCTCCATCGCGGCGGCCCGGCTCAGCGTCGCGTGCCGGTGCACCACCCCCTTGGGCTCCCCGGTGGTGCCCGAGGTGAACAGCAGCTGCGCCGCGTCGAAGGGCAGCGGCGCGCGGGTGTCGAGCACGGCGCGGTCGACGGCGGCCGTGTCGAGCAGGTCGCGCCAGCGGTGCCAGTGCGGCGACCGGCCGACGCCCCCGGGGGTCGCGGTCGGGAGGGGGTGGGGCTCGCCGTCGTCGATCACGATGACGTGCTCGAGGCTCAGCCCGTCGCCCGGGTCGGCGCCCCCCGTGCCCGATCCCGGCCCCGCCCCCGTCGCCGTCGCTGCGCGCAGGATGCCCTCGACCTCGAGCGCGGGCGAGCGCCCCCGGAACGCGGCGGGCACCACGAGCACCTTCGCCCGCGAGCGTTGCAGCGCGAACGTGACCTCGCGCTCGCGGAAGATCGGCATGATCGGGGCGACGACAGCGCCGATGCGCAGCGCGGCGACGGTCAGCGTCACGAACTCCTGCCCGTTCGGCAGCTGGAAGGCCACCCGGTCGCCCCGCCCGACGCCCAGGTCCACGAGCGCCGCGGCGACCCGGTCGGACGCGGCGTCGAGCTCGGCCCACGTGAGGTGGTCGGTGCGCCCGGGCCGGGCGTCGACCACCGCGGTCTCGTTGGGGCGCTCGTCGGCCCAGCGCCGCACCCACTGCGCGCCCGTCACCCGGGCGGCGTCGTCGACCGCCGCCGCCCCCGCGATCGTGCGGGCCCGTGCCGCGCGGGCGGTGCGGGCCGCGGGCCGGTGCGGGGCGGGTCGCAGCACCCGGCCCTCCTCGACGCGCATCCGCAGCCCGAACGTGGTCATCGACGCGAGGTACTCCGGGTAGGAGATGCGGTAGGCGTGGGGGTAGGTGAGCGTGCTGCGGCCCTCCGCGGCGGTGGCCGCGACAGCGAGCGACATCAGCACGCGGTGGTCGTTGAGCGAGGACAGGTCGGCGCCGCTGAGCCCCGGCACGCCCCGCACGCGCAGCTCGGTGCCCTCGATGCGGACGTCGGCCCCCATGCTGTTGAGCTGGAGCATGGCCGCCACCCGGTCGGACTCCTTGAGCCGCACGTGCCCGACGTCGCGGAACACGCTCTCGCCGTCCGCGAAGCACGCCATCACGGCGAGCACCGGGAGCATGTCCGGCACCGTGCGGCAGTCGACGTCGGCGGGCTGGAGGCGGGTGCCGGTGTGCCGCACCCGCACCGCGTCGACGTCCGGGTCGTAGGACATCGGCACACCCATGCTCTGCGCGATGTCGAGGAAGTGGGCCTCGGGGTGGTCGGAGCCCGTCGAGGTGACCGAGCGCAGTCCCGACAGGACGATGTCGGCGGGGTGCAGGGCGCCTGCCGCGATCCCGAACGCCGCCGAGCCCACGTCGGGCGGCATCCGCAGCTCGGTGGGGACCGCCTGCTGGTCCGGGGCGACCTCGAACCGGCGCCAGTCGTCCCAGACCTGCACCTCGAGCCCGAACCGGCGCATCGTCTCGACCGTCAGCTGCAGGTACGAGCGCTCGTTGAGCGGGCCGTCCACGACGATCGTGGTGGCCGACGTGGCGAACGGCGCGAGCAGCAGCAGCCCCGAGACCCACTGCGACAGGGTGCCCGCGATGTGCACCTCGCCGCCGCGCGGGCGTGCGGCGTGCACCCGGATGGGCGGGCAGTCGTCGGGGGAGGTGACCTCGAGCCCCATCTGCCGCAGCGCCGACAGCAGCGGGCCGATCGGGCGGCGCTGGAAGTACTTCTGCCCGGTGACCGTCACGTCGCGCGACCCGAGGGCCGCGAGCCCCACCATGAAGTACAGCGTGGTGCCCGAGCTCCCCGCCGAGACGCTGTCGCCGACCGGGCGGTACGGGCCGCCGTGCACCACGAACGTGCCGTCCTCGATCTCGATCCGGGTGCCGAGCCGCCGCAGCATCGCCACCGTGTACTGCACGTGCCGCGCGTCGGTGAGCCCCGTGATGCGGCTGACGCCCGGGGCCAGCGAGGCGAGGATCAGGGCGCGGTGCGCGTGGTACTTGGAGTTCGGGACCTGGACCGTGCCGCCGATCGTTTCGTGGGTGCCGAGCACCGAGAGATACATAGCGGCCCCCCTGCCGTCGCGCTTCACCTCGGTTGATACGGACAATCTAGGACAAAGGCGCGTCGGACGGGTGACCGGCGCGGTGTAGCCAGCGCGCCGCGCCGCGGGCCACACTGGCCCCGGGGTGCCGCCGGGCGAGGACGCCGGCGGATCGGGGCACCAGCGCAGGCTGGTCCGGCAGGGGGTCGAGCGTGGGACGCAGCAGCGTGGGACGAGGCACAGAGAAGATCGCCGTGGTCACCGGAGGCTCGCGCGGCATCGGGCGACGGGTGGCCGAGCGGCTCGCCGCCCAGGGCTGCCAGGTGGTGGTCGGGTACCGCAAGAACGCCGACCTCGCCGAGGACGTGGTGCGCGAGCTCAAGGCGCTCGGCGGGGGAGGGCTCGCGGTCCAGGCCGACCTCGAGCACCCCGACGAGGTCACGCACCTGTTCGATGCGGCCGCCGAGGCGTACGGACGCCTCGACTACTTCGTCAACAGCGCCGCGGCGGCCGCGTTCAAGAACGTGGTCGACCTCAAGCCGCACCACCTGGACCGGGCGTACGCCGTGAACGTGCGCCCGTTCGTGCTCGGCGTCCAGGAGGCCGTCAAGCTCATGGACGACGGCGGCCGGATCGTGGCCCTGACCAGCTACGGCAGCGCCCGCGCGTTCCCCACGTACGCCGCGCTCGGCTCGTACAAGGCGGCCGTCGAGTCGTTCGTGCGGTTCATGGCCGTCGAGCTCGCGGGCTACGGCATCAACGTCAACGCCGTGAGCGGCGGGCTCATCGAGTCCGACTCGCTCGACTACTTCTACGGCATGCCCGGCATCGCGCCGATCGAGAGCGTGCTCGCCCGCATCCCGCAGCGGCGCGCGGGGACGGTCGACGAGATGGCCGCGACCGTCGACTTCCTGCTCTCGCCCGGCGCCGGGTACATCACGGGGCAGACGATCGTCGTCGACGGCGGGCTGTCGATCGCCGCACCGCCGTTCCACGTCGACACCACGCCGCCGATCGCGCTGCCCCCGCGGCCGCGGCGGGAATGAACCCGCCGTCCCCGCCGCGCGCAGATCTGGCCGCGGGGGCGACCTCAGGCCACACTGAGCCGATGGACCTGCCCGTGATGCCGCCGGTGGACCCGATGCTCGCCAGGTCCGTGCCGAAGATCCCCGCGGGTGAGCTGTACGAGCCCAAGTGGGACGGCTTCCGCGCGATCGTGTTCCGCGACGGCGGCGAGGTCGAGATCGGCAGCCGCAACACCCGGCCGATGGAGCGCTACTTCCCCGACGTCGTCGAGCACGCGCTCGCGTACCTGCCCGAGCGGTGCGTGGTCGACGGCGAGATCGTCGTGCCGTCCGCCGCCACGGGCGGGCTCGACTGGGACGCGCTCCAGCAGCGCATCCACCCCGCCGCGTCACGCGTGCGGCTCCTGTCGCACGAGACGCCTGCCCTGCTCATCCTGTTCGACGTGCTCGCGCTCGGTGACGACGACCTCACCTCCCGACCGTTCAGTGAGCGCCGCGCCCTGCTCGAGCAGGCGATCGCGCCGAACCCCGGCGTCTACGTCACCGCCCAGACCGACGACGACGCCGTCGCCGCCGAGTGGTTCCAGTCGTTCGAGGGCGCCGGCCTCGACGGGGTCGTCGCCAAGAGGCCCGACCTGACCTACCAGCCCGGCAAGCGAGTCATGTCCAAGATCAAGCACGAACGCACCGCCGACTGCGTGCTCGCCGGGTACCGCCCGCACAAGTCCGGCGACGACGCCGTCGGCTCGCTGCTGCTCGGCCTCTACACCGACGACGGGGTGCTCGCCTCGGTCGGCGTCGCCGCGGCGTTCTCGATGGCGCGGCGCCGCGAGCTCGTCACCGAGCTCGCCCCGCTGGTCACCTCGCTCGAGGACCACCCGTGGGG
This sequence comes from Cellulomonas sp. P22, assembly GCF_044392165.1. NCBI lineage: Bacteria > Bacillati > Actinomycetota > Actinomycetes > Micrococcales > Cellulomonadaceae > Cellulomonas > Cellulomonas sp. P22. The sequence continues at coordinate 158,503 of NZ_JBISBW010000005.1, read as the reverse complement.
CGCCCATGCGACCGGGCGCACCCCACGGGAGTCCGAGCAGAGCCGGTGGAGCGCCGGCAAGGACCTGTCCTTCATCCCGCTGCGCCCCGAGCTCGTCGTCGAGGTCGGGTACGACCACCTCGAGGGCGACCGGTTCCGGCACGTCGCCCAGTTCCGGCGTTGGCGGCCCGACCGCGACCCCGCGTCGTGCACCTACGCGCAGCTCGACGAGCCCGTGTCGTACGCGCTCGCGGACGTGCTGGCCGCGGGCGCCTAGTCACCGCACCGAGATCGCCACCTCCGCCGCCTCCGCGACGGCGTCGATCGCCCGCCGCGGCGAGCGCGCGTCACCGATGATGTGGAACGGGATCCTCCGGGCCAGGCAGTGGTCGGTCAGCGCCGTGGTGTCCAACGAGCGCGACCCGACGGCGACCACGACGCCCGTCGCGGGGATGGTCCACTCCTGCCCGTCGCGCTCGACGATGACGCCCGTGGCGTCGATCCGCAGGCACCGGGTGTGCACCAGGGTCGTGACGTCGCTCAGGCCGAGGTGCGTCATGACCTCCTGCTTGCGCAGCATGCCGAGGTCGGCGCCCACCTCCGCCCCCATCTCGACGACCGTGACGGAGGTGACTCGCGGGTCTCGCTCCGCCAGGTACTCGGCGACCTCCAGGCCGACGAGCCCGCCGCCGATGACGACGACGTCGCCGGTGAGCGGGGAGTACCCGGTCAGCACGGTCTCCGTGTCGATGACGGTGTTCTGGTCCGAACCGTCCAGGTCGAGGGTGATGGGGGTCGAGCCGATCGCGATGATCACCTCGTCCGGCGCCGTCTGGTCGATGACGTCCGGGGTCACGGGGGTGTTGAGGCGCACGTCGACCCCGAAGTGCTCGAGCGTGCTCGCCCGGCTCAGTGCCGCGTCGCTCATCTCCTGCTTCCGGGGCGCTAGTCCCGCCATGTAGAACTGGCCGCCGAGCCTCGCCGATGCCTCGCACAGGATGGGCTTGTGACCCAGCGCGTGCAGCCGCTCGGCCGCCTCCATGCCGCCGATGCCACCGCCGGCGACGAGGATCGTGCGGGGCGTGTCGGTCTTCGGGATCCGGAACTCCGCCTCGCGTCCGACCGCCGGGTTCTGCAGGCAGGAGATGTGCGGGAACGACGAGGCGTTCGCCGCGGCGATCCGGTCGAAGCAACCCTGGTTGCACCCGATGCAGCGGATGATCCGCCAGTCCTCGCCCGCCATGGCCTTGGCGCAGAACTCAGCGTCGGCGATCTGGGCGCGCCCCATGACGACCATGTCCGCCTGGCCGGAGGCGATGATGTCCTCGGCCTGCTGGGGGTCGTTGATCCGGCCCACGGCGACCGTGACCAGGCCGGTCTCCTGCTTGAACTTGGCCGCGTTGTGGACGTTGAAGCCGCGGTCGTGGTCCATCGTCGGGACCTGGAGGTTGACGCTCATCGGGGTGCCGCGCGAGACGTTGACCATGTCCACGCCGTGCTCGCGCGCGACGGCCGCGAAGGCGATGACGTCATCGACCGTGTTGCCGCCGGGCACGCCGTCGTCGCCCGCGGAGACGCGCATCATGAGCGGGACGTCGTCGGGAACAGCCGCGCGGATCGCGTCGATGCACTCCAGCGGGTAGCGCATGCGGTTCTCGGCGCTGCCGCCGTACTCGTCGGTGCGCCGGTTGAACCCCGGCGAGAGGAACATCTCCGGGGAGTAGTTGTGGCCGGCGTGGAACTCGAGGATGTCGAAGCCGGCCGCGACGGCACGGGCTGCGGCCTCGCCCCAGGCCTGGACCACCTCTGCGATGAGCTCGACGGACGCCGCGGGCAGGACGACGCCCGGGCCGAACGGCATCTCGCTCGGGACGACCGCGTAGGTGTCAGGGTCCTGGCCCGGGGGGATGAAGCCGCCCTGCCAGAGCTGGATGCAGGTCTTGCCGCCTGCCTCGTGGACGGCCTCGTTGAAGCGTGTCCAGCCCTCCAGGTAGGAGTCGTCGGCGATCGCCAGGAAGTTGCGGGGCGCCGTGGGCTTGTGCACGGAGGTCGCCTCGACGGTGAGCAGCCCGCAGCCTCCGCGTGCGCGTGCCACGTGGTAGTCGATGAGGGCGTCGGTGACGTACCCGCCGTCGGCGCCCATCTTGGTCGCCATGGCCGGGAAGTCGACCCGGTTCTTGAGCGTCACGCCGCGGATCGTCAGCGGCGAGAACAGGTGCGGGTAGACCATGACGCACTCCTTCGTACGGGTCAGGCAGTTCTGGTACTCGAAACGTACTGTCGTACCGAAAGGTCCGGACGGGCCCATGGTCCCGATAAGGTCTCCCTCACCCAGCCCCGCGAGGAGAACCCCCGTGACCGTGCTCGAGCCGCCCTCGACGGGCGTCGGCAGGCCGCGTGCGACGACGCACCGCGCCATCCGCGACGCCGCGATGCGCGAGTTCGCCGCCCACGGCTACGCGGCCACGAGCGTGCAACGCATCGCCCACGCCGCCGGCATCGGTCGCAACACCTTCTTCCGCTACTTCCGCACGAAGGTCGACCTCCTCGGCGAGGACTACGCCGCCAACCAGGAGGTTGTCGCCCGGCACCTGCGCGACGACCTCCTGGTCGGCGGCGACCCGCTGGACCAGGTCATCGCCGCCGTGCGCGCCTCGATCCGGTACGACGACGCCGACAGGGAGTTCTACCGCCTGCGCCTGGCGGTCCTCACCCACGACCCGACCCTCCCGCCCGACTGGGCGCTGCGGCTCGGGGCAGGCTGGGCCGAGCTCCTCTCGGCCCACGTCCTCGCGTCCGCCGCCGACCAGGGTCCGCACAGCCGTGCGGTCGCCGAGGCCATCGGGTTCGGCGTCCGCGGCGTGCTGGGATCCGTCATGGAGTCGTGGTCCGCCGGCCACCTCACCCTCGACGCGGCGCTCGACCTGCTGGACGCGACCGTGCGCGAGCTGTTCGAACCGGCGACGCGCGAGCTCACGAGCCGCTGAGGGAGCTCAGACCTAGGCCTGACGTCGAGGGTTGGTCACGTGAGCGAGCCGAGCACGCTGATGGCGACGATCGCCGCGATGGCGATCAGGAGACCGAACCTCCACCACCAGTGCAACGTCAGTGCAGTCGGGGCACCGATCGACGTCGCTTCGAGAGCGGACAGGGTCGGGTGGCCCACCCGGCTTCCGTCAACGTCGCGAGGCTGTAGTTGAGGCCGAAGGACACCCGGAAGAGCCAGAAGATGTGGAAGTAGGAGAACCCGAGCACCAACGCCTGGTTCGGGCTGGTCTGCTGGGTCTTGCTGCGGCGGCCCCACCCGAAGAAGATCACGCGGGCACGAAAGGGGTGCCGGCGGGGCTGATGTCCTGAATCGGCAGGACCTGCCATGGATTCACCCGTACTGTCGTATGCGGCCCAGCGAGACGGGTCACGGGCTGGGCTGCGGCAATGCGGCGTCGGAAGCGCGGGCCAGGACCGCCCGTCAGCGCGACGCGTCGTGGGGCGGGCCCTCGCGCGGGTCGTCGTGCCGGGCTGCGCGCGCCGCCCTCGCCTCGGCCACGTGCACCAGCCGCAGCGGGAGCAGCACCCACAGCACGACCAGCGCCACGAGCACCACCACGCCCGCGATCACACCCTCGGTGCGCCCCACCACCACGTCGAACAGCAGCATCGTCGTGCCCGCCAGCACCAGCGTGAGGGTGCCCAGCCCCGCCCGCGCCAGGCGGTCCGCCGCCGTCACGAGCTGCCGCTTGAGCCGCTTGCGGAACAGGATCCGGTGCAGGCTCACCGGCGCCACGATCAGCCCCGTCGTCACGATCGCCAGCACCACCAGCTCCAGGTAGAGGTTGCGCTGGTACGCGTCCAGGTCCCCGAACCGCTGCTGGAACGGCACCGTCAGGAGGAAGCCCGTGAGGATCTGCACCCCCGTCTGCGTGACCCGCAGCTCCTGGAGCAGCTCGTTCCAGTTGCGGTCCATGCGCTCGGTCGGCGTCTCGTGCCGGTCGTCGTCGAGCGGGGCTGAGTCGGGCGCGGTCATGTGCTCCACCTCGGGGGTCGTGCGGTGAGAGCATCGTGCCGCCCGCCCGCCGCTCGCGCGCGCCGAGCGGCCCCGCCCGGCCCCGCAGGTCGGGCCCGGAATGATGGCGACGGGCCGCGTGTTCTCACGTAGACTGGAGAGTGCACGACCGCCCCACGGGGAGGACGTGCGGTTGACAACTGCACATGGGGGTGATCGGTTTCGACGGTGGTCGTTCAGCCAGGAGAAGCGGGCCGAGGACGCACGGTTATCTCGTTAACGATCCGCGCAAACCAATAGGTGCCGATTCCAAGCGCACCGACTTCGCACTCGCCGCCTGAGCGAGTCCTGAAGTCCGTCAGCCCGAGAGTGCTCTCGACTCGGTAACTGGCGTCATCTAGAGAGCCACTGCTCACAGCCTTCGTTGTCGGGGTTGTGGGGACTTTTAGACAACTGAGCCCGCTTTCGCGACACGCTTGCTAGATCGCGAGGGCTGAGAAAGAGCGCAGCGAGCTGCGCCCGGAGAAGTCCTGGTTCCACGTCATCGGACGCGGGTTCGATTCCCGCCACCTCCACGCTGCGATCGCCGCAAGGCTGATCGCGCACCTGAAGGCCGTCATCCCTCTCGCCGGGGGTGGCGGTCCTTCTTGTGTCTGGGGCTGGTTCGGGCTCGCTGTTGTGCCCGAACCGGAAAGCTGAGTGCTTCGGCCCCGCGCTCGGTGCATCGAGCGTCGTTCCGCCTGTGATGTCCGGCAGCGTGTCGCGCACGGGAGGGTCCAGTCACGGAAGCCGGTTCGGCTCCCGTCTCGGCATTGAGAGGTCTTCGTGGAATGCGGGGACGATCTTCGTGGCCTCACGCGATTTTGCTGCAGGTGGGCAGGGTAGCGCGGGCTCCGCGTCGGGTTCCCCAGTGGCATCGCGATCCTGATTGATGACTCCGAACGGCACGTGCACGCTCGGAGCGACCTTGGCGGCGCTCGCGAGGTTGCCCTTCTGGTCGTCGAAGAAGAGGCGCCTCGAGGAAGCGCTTGAGCGGCCCCGGATTGTGAGGCTCAGTGAGGTTCGCGGCTTCGTGCGCGTGGAACGCTGGCATCCCGCCCTCGTTCACCACGCTCTCCGAGGCGGTCCGCCAGGGCCTGCGATGCAGGCACGTCCTGGACTCGCCCCGCCGTCGAACACGACTCGGCCGACTTGCGAGTTGCCCGCGACTTCGACGGTGTCCTCGCCGACGACGGCCTCCCGCACGTCGTTCGCGCTCGCCGCCAGGAACAGCGACATGTTGATTGTGGTCGTCGATGTACTCGACGATCACCGTTGTGGGCGGTCGAGCTCCGCCGCGAGGAAAGCCGACGCCGACTGCAAGATCGCGTTGGAACGGCGAAGCTCACGGTTCTCCCGCTCGAGCTCGGCGAGCCGCTGCGCCTCCGACGTGCTCGTCCCGGGCCGATCACCCGCGTCGACCTCGGCCGGGGTGACCCAGTTGCGCAACGTCTCGGCATTGATCCTGAGCCGGTCGCCGATCCTGCGCAGCGCCCTTGGCCCGCGTCGCGGGGTCACGCCGCGCATCCACGGCCATCCTGATCGCTCGCTCCCGAAGCCTCTCGGGGTACTTCCTCGGTGCTGCCATGACTCTCATCCTCCGTGGATTGAGAGCCTCTACGGAAGCCGGGCGCGGTCCACTACACCACCCCCAGGAACTTCACCACGGCGGTCGCCGCGCGGCGACCGCGGAGCGTCGGTCGTCGCCGCTAGGTTTGACTCGCGGGGGTGCTGGTCGCTGCTGGCGCTGACGGAGGAAGTGGATCTCCTTCGATGGGTGCCTCGCACAGAAGAATCAACTCCGTGAATCCAGGAGCCCGCGGAGTTGGACGAACCCTCACACCAGCCGTACGGACATAAGGAGGACACATCGGATGGCAGGCCTGACGCCACCGTTCCGCTTCATCGACCTGTTTTCAGGCCTCGGTGGCTTCCATGTGGCGCTCGGCGAACTCGGAGGTGAGGGCGTGTTCGCCGCCGAGTGGGAGCCTTGCCTGAATGCTCTCTACCAGCACAACTTCGGCGTCGCTCCCTGGTTCGATGTGAGTGAGCTCGACGACAAGTTGATCGTCGAGAGGGTTCCGGAGCACGACGTACTCACTGCAGGATTCCCCTGCCAGCCGTTTTCGAAGTCCGGCAAGCAACAGGGGTTCGAGCACACCGAGCAGGGGCGACTGTTCTTCAAGGTGCACGACATCCTCCGGATAAAGAAGCCGCGCCGCTTCATCCTCGAAAACGTCCCCAACATCCTCAGCCACGACGGCGGCAGGACCGCTCGGACCATTCGCGAGAAGCTCGAAGATCTCGGCTACGCCGTCGACATCCACCGACTGTCGCCGCACCAGTTCGGCATCCCGCAGGTACGCGAACGTGCGTATTTCGTCGGATCGCTCGACGGCCTTGAGGGATTCGAGTGGCCGACGGAGTTCGGGAAGCCCACGACAATCGACTCTGCGCTCCATCCCCAGACCGGAGCCGCTCGCGCAATCCCCGAGCAGACGCTGCGGGCGATCGACATGTGGAAAGACTTCCTACGCCGCTCCCCGGAGGATACAAAGCTCCCATCTTTCCCGATCTGGGCGATGGAATTTCGCGCGACCTACCCGTACGAGCGGACCACACCGCCGCTGGCATGGGCTCGTAAGCGCCCGCGTGAACTCGACGGCTACGCGGGCTCGTTCGGGTTCCCGCTCGACGACCTCACCAGCCGCGAGCAGTGCCCCCTCATCCCGAGCCATTCCCGGCGCGATGGGGACTTCGAGTTCCCGGCGTGGAAGCAGACCTACATCCGTCAGAACCGGGAGTTCCACCGAGACAACCGCAAGTGGATCGAACCGTGGCTCGACAAGTGGCAGCCGTGGGAGTTCTGCTCCAGCTTCCAGAAATTCGAGTGGAACGCGCAGGGTGGCAAGCGCGACATCGACGATTACATCCTCCAGGTGCGGGCGTCTGGTATTCGTGTCAAGCGCCCGACAACCGCACCGAGTCTAATTGCTATGACGCATACCCAGGTCCCGATCCTCGGTGCGAACATCTCCGGTACGGGCGGGCGACGGTACATGACCCCGAAGGAATGTGCCGAACTCCAGAGCTTGGGCAGCATTGATCTGCCTGCGAGCGACTTGGCAGCCTACAAGGCTCTTGGCAATGCGGTGAACGCGCGCGTAGTTCACGCCATCGCTGAGCCATTGCTGGCCGGCTTGGCCGCCGTGAGCGGCCCATCGCGCCCGAAGGCGGCGTAGCCAGACGGACAACGCCACCTGTCGCATGGTGGAAAAGCGAGAGACAAGGATCGCGATGACTGAGCCGACCGCGTCGGAAGACCTCGTAGAGGCTCCCGACGAACTACCTGAAGACGACTCGCGTGCGCAGCTGCACGACCACATCTCCGAACTTCTAGCAGAGCTCTCAGAGGCAGCGGATTCGCCCGACGGTGTGCAAGCGTGTGCCCAGTTTTCGGCGAGCGACGTCAGGCTCGACTCCGATGCGTGGATGAGTCGACTGGCCGATGTCCAAGGGTGGCTTCGTTTCAGCGACGACCTCCCCAAAGCCGACCCGGCAGCCTTTGTAACGAGTTTGGCCGCGGGCCTCGGGTTTGAGAACCCGGCGGAAGGCGTCGAGGTGACCCAGGGGGTACCGCGCTTGACCGAGGGCGCACTGGAGCGGCTGAGCGAGCGAGCCGAGTTCGCTGCTCGGCTCCAGCACGCATTCCTCGCAGACCTTGATGCCGATGGTGGCAGCAGGGCTTCGGCCACCGCGTCTTGGTCCGAGGCATGGGAGGCCGAGGGGGACGCAACCGAGATCGTGACGCCCGAGCCGGTGACGGCTAGGGCCGACGTGTGGCCAATCTCCCAGTTGGCGGGCAGGAAGCTGAACCTCGCCCCCTCCTACCAGCGTGGCGATGTGTGGCGCACTGGCGATCGGCAAGCACTCATCGAGTCTATCCTCCGCGGGATCCCGCTGCCATCGGTGATTCTTCTGCGCACCGGAGCGTCGACTCCGCACGAAGTCGTTGATGGCAAGCAGCGACTGACGGCTATCCTGCGGTTCGTCGGTAAACACCCCACGGCTATCGCGAAGGTCGCCGAAGCGGACAAACTGCACCCTGAGGCTGGGCTCGGCAGGCTCTTCAGAGACGACTATCCAAAGTTTCGAGTGATGTGGCGGAAGGCCATGGGCTTCCCATTGACAGCGAAGCTGGAGGACGACTTTTACTTCCCGTTCAAGCTGCGCAACGATGCCAGGGGGGCTCTCGTCGGACCGGATCTCGAACCGCTCCGCGGGAAGCACTTCACGCAGATCCGGGACAGCATCATCAACGTCGCTGACGAGGGTGTGACTATCAGCGACCTATTCGAGGCCGTGGTCGCCTATAAGGTGCCGGTAATCGAGTACACCAAGGCGTCGCAGCGACAGATCCATGAGGTGTTCAAGCTCTATAACAAGCAGGGCATGCACCTCAACGCCGAGGAGATTCGCAACGCGATCTACCACGATGTCGAACTCACTCGCGCAATCCTCGTGGCGGCAGGCGACGCGAGTTCGCGCAGCAGCATCGCCGAGGTTGCGCCGTCACTCGACGGCGTGCCTGGGATTGCCGACCTGGGTAAGACGCTGGCAGACTACGGCTTCGGCCAAGCGCGTTACCGGCGCACGAAGGTGCTCGGTTCGATCGTTGCCGTACTTGTCAATGACACGGGCGGCAAGTTGCTGCCCTCGACGGCTCGCCACACAGATCTTCTGCTCGGGCACGTGCAAGAGCGTGAGTCGCACCCCCTGCGCGAACCGGCGCGTATCGCGGACCTATTCGGGTTGATCGCGGAGGCTGCCGATCTCCACGCATCGCACGACGAACTTTGGCCGGCCAAATTCCGCGGCGACGGCAAGACCTCAAAATGGCAGGACCTCCAGCTTGTCGGCTCCCTCGTCGGCATCGCGGTTGCCTCCGCTGGTGCTCCCGATGACATCGAGGAGCGCATCGAGGCGTCCGCTGACGCGATCCGCGAAGCGACACTGAAGGAGTGGAAGCGCCCGACCAAGACCCAGACGCGAACGCAGTGGGACTACATCGCGCGGATCGCAGAGGGCGTGGTCGAGAAGCTGGGAGTCGACATCTTGGCGGCATCGGATGCGATACGCGCGCGCTTCGGTTCTTCCGGCGTCGAGTCTCTCATCGGCTCGATCCTCCCGAAGGCGGAGTAGCGGTGGTGGCATGAACAGTCCCGAGATCGAGCGCATCTATTTCGACGCGCCGCCGCCCAAACGCGACTCGTGGTGGGAGCGCTATACCGCCGCGCTCACTGGGGTTTCGACGACTGCCCGGTCGGCGCTCGAGGCCGACTGTGGCTACATCCTGGACCGGGGCATCTTCGGCTCAGGCAACCCAGGTGACGGTGGCTGGACCGGCCAGGTGCGAACCGGCCTAGTTATGGGTTCGGTCCAGTCGGGCAAGACCGCGTCGATGCTCGGCGTCACCGCGCTTTCTCTCGATCGCGGCGTCGATGTTGTCGTCATCCTCGCCGGCACACGACTCTCACTGTGGCGTCAGACCTACGAGCGGTTGGCTGAGCAACTGGACTCCGGAGAGGACGGTACCGCGAAGGCGAACCGGCGCCTCCTGTGCCCACCGCCGGGCGTTGCGCTCTCGGGCGCGTCGGGTTCGCTCCATGACACCTACCGGCTCTCCTCGGCGCAGGTTAGAAGGAAGCTTGGCAGTGGTCGCCCGCTGGTCGTGGTCGCCATGAAACAGACGGACCACCTCTATGCGCTGGGGGGCAACCTGCGCAATAGCGTGTTTCCCGCGGTGTGGGAGATCGGGCGACCGGTGCATATGCTCGTGCTCGACGATGAAGCCGATGACGGGTCTGTACTTGACGCGGTTGTCGAGGCAGGACAAAACCCGCTCTGGTCCGGATTTAAGCAGATTCCACGTGCCATTGCGGATCTCTGGGATCCTCGGTCGGAGGCTGCCCCAGCAAACCTGTATACGACGTACGTCGGCTATACCGCTACCCCGCAGGCGAACCTTCTCCAAGAGGATCACAACCCTCTAGCGCCGCGCGATTTTGTCATCTCCCTGCGAACGCCGCTCGATATCGGTCACCCTGTCGACCTCACGCGCGCAGATGCACAGCGCTCGTCCACCTACCCGGAGCCGACCGGTCTCGACAACTTCTATACAGGCGGCGAGGTCTATTACCGGCGCGGCGCCTCAGCGCAGTTGTGTGTTGAACTCACCGGCCAGCCTGACGACGACCTCGGCGAGTCGATCCGAGCTTTCCTCGTCGCTGGTGCAATCAGGCTCCATTGGGCAGCCGGCACGTTCGGTCCGTCGTCGATTTCTGGCGCACAGTTCGAGAGCGAATCTGCTGCGAAGGTGGCGTCACCGGACCCGCACTCGATGCTGTTCCACCCAGCCGCGGATATCGAGGAGCACTTCAAGGGTGCGGAAGATATTCTGACGTGGGCGGGCCTAGGTGACCGACAGACAGCGCGCGAACTACTCGAGTCCGGGGACGCGCGCCTGCCCGACGAGCTGATCGCGAGGATGCTGGGAGAGCAGCCGCTCTGGGCCGCATGGATCGACCGCTACCGGCGCTCGTCAAACGAACTCGGAACGCAGTTCAACGTCATCAACCCGCGGACGATCCCGGACTGGCCGGTGGTCCGACAACTCTTGGAGACCGAGATCATTCCAGGCACAAGGGTCTCGGTAGTTAACAGCGACCCGAGCGCCGACGACCGCCCTGACTACAAGCCTTCGTTCGACGAGGAAGTCGGCAGTTGGCGCGCGGCGCGCGATCTGTCCACTATCTTCGTCTCCGGGAATGTGATGGCACGCGGGCTGACGCTCGAGGGGTTGACGACGGCGCTATTCCGGCGTAGCGCGAGCATTCCCTTCGCCGACACACAGATGCAGATGCAGCGGTGGTTCGGCTACCGTGGCAGGCACATCGAGTTGTGCAGGCTGTTCGCGACTCCGCTGCAAATCGACCTGTTCCGGGGTTACCACGACATCGACGAAGCCGTCCGAATCGCGATCGCAGACGCGATGGCAGGGGATGCTCCCTCGCCCGTAATGCTGCACGGGCTCCATTTTCTTGCGACAGGCAAGATTGCGAACCTCGCTCGTACCCCGCTGTGCCCGAGCTCGAAGCCATTCGTGACGCTCATCAACAGCGGCGAGGCAACTGACCCGAACACGAAACTGGTCGCAAAGCTCTTCGCGTCGGGTACGTCGTCAGAACTGGTTGTCGGGCAGAGCACGCGGGGACTCGCATTGGATCGGACACTGTCGCTGAGCGAGGCCGCCGACCTGCTTGGAGGCCTCACCTACGACGGCTACCGCCCGGGGATGGAGAGCCGGCTCGCAGAGCTTTGGTCGCAGGTCCAGGCGCGAGTCACGGCCGAACGCCCACTTCCCGCCGGATCGCGGCTGTATCGCGCCCCGGAGGCTCCGGACGGCGAGGATCCTCCGCCGGTGAGGCCCAACTGCCCGTATTCCATAGCGGCCTACCTACGGCTATGGGATGCATGCCTGACCAGGAACGTTCGCGGGTTGTTCGTCACCGGGGCGCCATCCGATCTCTGGTCGATGGCCGACCTCCGGGAGAAGCAGGCGCACCAGCCGACGTTTTCGGTGGGCGTCCGCTATGGCGCGGGCGACCCCATCAACTCCGGGCCGCTCGAAACCCTAAACATCCGGGCCACTACGAAGCGGGTGGGTCCGCGCGGTGTACTCGAAACGGAGTGGGGTGCGAACAACCCCGCGGCCGGCCCGCTCGATTACCGAGGCGACGAGTTCTTCGACTACTACCACCGCGGTGAGCGGGTCCCACGCCTTGTGAGCGGCAGCCCGTGGCGTCCGCCTGGGTCACATGGCCAGATACTCTTTTACGTCAACCAGCTTCCAGGGCAGGCATATCCTGCCATTGCGGTCGGGGTATGCATCCCAGCGGGTGGTCCCGAGCAGTTCGCCGCCACCCGGGCCTCGGCACTTGTGGCGACATGATGGAGGTCTCATCTCGATGACAACCTACGAACAAGCCCGCCAGGTAATTGCGAGTGTTCCGCGGGCCAGGGATGCACGTATCCGCGATGTCACGTGGATGTCGGACGCTCAGGTCGTTGGCGTGGCCAGGGACACCGACGGACGCGTTGAGGTGTTCCTCAAGGGCGCAAAACTCCACCCGTCTTCGGCCATCGTCCGAGATGCAATCGAGTTCCGCGTCGTTCACCGCGACAGGCAGCCATCCTTCGACGCCAACCGACTCCGGTTGCCTGCACTGGCGCACTTCGACCAGGTGGCGGCGTTCATCTGTGCCGAGCTACTCCGTGGCGACGCCGACGCCTCACTTCCGCGCGCTTTCATTCAGACAGAGCCCATCATCGAACTTGCGATTGAGCGTCACGCCCTCTCAAATTCGGCCATCATTGGTCTAGCCGGGGAACTCCTGGTGATCGACGCCTTGTGTAGACGCGCAACGGACGCTCGGGTGGCCAATATCATCTCTGGGTGGGACGGGTGGAAACGGTCTTCCCGTGACTTGACCGTCGGCACCACGGGCATTGAGGTCAAGACCACCATCGGCCCAACGTCAGCACACCCAGTCGAGGGCGTCCACCAGGTCGAGCGCGATGACGGCTCCGGCGGCGGCACTCCTGAGGACCGTCTCTTCCTGGTCAGCATCGGTCTCGAACCGGGGGCCGATGGGGGCAATGCATTTACGATCCCGTATTTGGTAGAGCGCATCCTCGCGCGCATGTCGGCGGCTGGACTCGCAGATAGCGACGTCGAGAAGTTCCTTTTCCACGTCTCGGAGTATGGCGTGAGCTTCGGGGGCGGCTACGACCATCGCACACAGGCATCGGACGCAACATTCGCGATCGGCTTCCTTACGTCGTTTTTCCGGGCCTATGACATGTCTGACATCGATATTGAAGTGCTGCGCAGGCAGGACGTCATGGTCCGCTCGCATGTCGACATCGGATCCGTCAAGTTCCGCGTGAATATGCCAGTGGCCGCGAGCGCGGGTAATCCGATCAATGGGGCGAACCAGGTAGCCGCCGCGATCATCGGGTAGGCGGATCCACGTGATCCGACGAATCGTCGCTCAGGACCATTAATGCTCCTGTCGACGAGTACGTCCGGGCCGAGGCGACCTGGGGCATCTACCAGCGGATGGTCACGGCCTACCGTGAGACCGACAGGACCCTGAACTGATGGAGCAGCTGATCGCTGCGGTCAGCGCAGGGGTCCCGGCCGCACTGACCGAGATCATCGCCCTCGGGCGGACGCTCAAGAAGCGCGCCGTCGACGTCCTTGCCTACTTCGAACGCCCCGGCACCAGCAACGGTCCCACCGAGGCGATCAACGGCAGACTCGAACACCTCCGCGGCTCCGCCCTCGGCTTCCGCAACCTCACCCACTACATTGTCAGATCACTGCTGGAGACCGGCGGCTTCAGACCACTGCTACACCCTCGAATGCGATGAGCCCCTAAACAGCGCGGCGTTGCGTCAGCTTGGCACGAGGCTCCACGCGCCCCGCGAGAACTACGGGGCCATCCAGCAATCCAGCCTCGACTTCCCACGCGAGCTCCTAGCCTCGACTTCCTGCGCGAACTCCTGGAGTTGGCCCGCGACACGCGGCGGCTGAGAAGGTCGTCAACGAGGTCCCACGCGAGGAGCAGGGCAAGCCTGCGCTCACCGAGATCTTCGAGGCACTCAAGACCGATGAGACCCCGATCATCGTCGAGAACATCGTGAGCCGGATCGACGACGTGGTCCGGGCTCCGCTTCGACGGCTGGCAGTCGACTATCCGCGGAGACCAGGAAGTCCGACAGGCACTCCGCAAGACCCTCTGCGTCCAGTTCAAGATCCGCGACAACGAGGGTTTCGAGACGGCGCTCGGCTACATCCGCGAGTACTACTAGCGGCGCTCCCGAGCTAGACGGTATCGAACTTTGTGGTGAGCTTCGTCGTATCGACGATCTCGCCCAGGGACTCAGCGACTGTGTCGGCGATACGTGCCGCCCCGTGCGAATAGACGAGTCCTGCGTTCAGCGCCGAATAGAGTCGGAGCGCCCGCTTGGTGCCGGACTCTGCTAGGACGTGGGATGCCGCTGCGACTCCCGCTTGGCTTGCGAACGACTTCCTCGTCACCGGGCCGGGCCACACAGCTGGCTCCGTTCCCGTCACGAGTCCGTGAGTCAGGCAATGACGGACCTGCATCCAGCCGTCGGCATCGTCAAGGACGTCGTTCCAACTGCGACTGCGCGTGCGCGACCAGGAGGTCATCTTTGCGCCGCTCTGGCGCCATACCCTCAGCGACCATGTGCCGGCACGGCTGACGTCGATACCCGAAACGTGCTTCAGGCTCTCCGACAGCGTCCGAAGTGTGGGATTGGTCAGGTTTGCGTTCGCCGCGATCTGAGCCCAACTGTGGCCGTGCGCCAGCATTACGACCACGACGAGTTCTTCTGCGAAAGCTTCGAACCCGGCGGTCACGCTTTGGACAACGGCCGGGGGGATGCCTCGATAGACCTTCTGCGGAGCGCCAACAGGGCGCGGCTTTGGATAGAGCTCGAACAACTGGCGTGCGGCTGTGAGCGCCTTGTCGAGTCGTACGACGGTGCTCTGGACAGAGGGATGGCTTGGCATGACGCGCAGCGTATCGACCAGGCGGTGCACGCGGAGCAGAACGGAGTCCGCCAGAGTGGTGTACCGGTAGCCCGGAGATCGTGTCGTAGACGAGGATGCGGTCACCGCGTGACCCTTCGAGTGATCTCTCACAACCGACTCGAAGAAGGGCTCCACGATGATGACCGCAACCATGAGTGCCGACCCTGCCCGATTCTGCACGATCAGCTAGCCCAAGCGTCCCCGGACCTGATGCGCGAGTTGCTGTCCACGTTCATCGACTCTGCTGTCGGCCCAGGCCGACGCGGTCTGCGGCGCCGGGATGCGCTCGGTGCACGCCTCGAGGCGTTGCAGGAGCACATGCAGAGCTGGGCCGCAGAAGCGCGGGCACGGGGCGTGCGGTCGTCCGTCGAGGCAATGCGCGCCGCGCTCGACCAGGCGCTCGTCGTGCTCGGGGAGCTTCCGGCTAACGACGAACCGCTCCTGGCCTTTGCCGGTCGCGTCCTGAACGACCCGCGCGCCCTTGACCCGTCGACCAGGCTGTCCACCCTCGTTCTGAGCGCAGTCGCCGTCCATCAAGGTCTGCCCCGGCCCGGACGCGCTGCCAGCAGGCGTGAGCTGTGGCGCAGCGTCGGAGTCACCGACGACGCGCTCTCCTCGATGGTGCGTGTGGCCGGGTTCGCGACAGTGGGGCACACGCGGTCGGACCGTCTGTCCCGGATCGGATTCGAGGGCTGATCAGCGGTCTGCCTCACTCTCGATGACGTGCGCGCGGGTGTGTCGACCCTTGGAGCGCGCACCACGGTGTGCGTCGTCGAGAACCCGGCGGTCCTGGCACTGTCGTTGAGTGCGTTCGCCGAGGGCCCGCCACCGGTGATCTGCGTCTCCGGCTGGCTGAGCGATGCGGCTGTGGACCTGCTCGTCGGGTTGGCGAGCGCTGGCCATCGGCTGCTCTACCACGGCGACCTCGACGGTGAGGGAATTCGGATCGCCACGCACGTGATCACATCGACGGGTGCCGAGCCTTGGCGGATGTCCGCTGCTGACTACCGAGCGAACGTAGCCCCGCACGGGGCTGCCGTCGGCCGAGTCACTCCGGCGCCCTGGGATGACGAACAGGCTGATGTCATGCGCCGGCACGGCGTCGCGGTCCTCGAAGAGACCGTGTGGGACATGTTGCACGACGGCATGCGCGAACGTGACACTCCGGCCGGGCGGGGCGCTGAGTAGGTGCCCGACGTCGTCGTGCGGGCGCGACGGCGCCGTTGACCCCGCCCCTTAGCACGCGGACGGCAGGGCTGGGTCGAGCTGGTGCCCTGAGCCGGACTCTGCGCACCCGCGATCCAGCCGGGCGGCCCGCCGTCGGCGTGGGCGCGCGCTCAGGTCACCAACCCCCTGCGGTAGGCATACACCACCGCCTGCACCCGGTCCCGCAGGTCGAGCTTGGCCAGGATCCGCGAGACGTACGTCTTGACGGTCTCGTGGCTGATGACGAGCGTCGCGGCGATCTCGCTGTTGGACATGCCGCTGGCGATGAGCCGCAGCACCTCGAGCTCACGTGGGGTCAGCGAACCGTCGTCGGGGGTGCGCTCGGGTGGGCTGATGCGGCTGGCGTACCGGCCGACGAGCTGTCGGGTCACCTCGGGTGCGAGCAGTGCGGCGCCGGTGGCGACGGTGCGGATGCCGTGGAGCAGCTGGGCCGGGGGAGCGTCCTTGAGCAGGAAGCCGCTGGCTCCGGCGCGCAGGGCCTCGTACACGTACTCGTCGAGGTTGAACGTCGTGACCACGAGCACCTTGACGGGGTTCGCCACGCCGACGCCGGCCAGGAGGCGCGTGGCCTCGATGCCGTCGAGCACGGGCATCCGCACGTCCATGACCACCACGTCCGGCTTGACCCTGGCGGCGAGGTCGACCGCGGCGCGCCCGTCGCCGCACTCGCCGACCACCTCGAGATCGGGCTGGGCGCCGATGATGGTGGCGAACCCGGTGCGGATCAGTGGCTGGTCGTCGCAGACCAGCACCCGGATCGGCTCGGTCATGACGGGCTCCCGGCGGGGATGCGGGCCTGGACCACGAAGCCGCCGCCGGCCTGCGCCCCTGCGCTGAACTCGCCGCCGAGGACGTCGACGCGTTCCCGGAGCCCGGCGAGGCCCCGCCCGCTCCCGCCGACGATCCTGGCGTGCGAGCCGGAGCCGTCGGTGCTGACCTCCACGGTGATGTCCTCGGCGCCGTGGCGCACGCGCACGTGCACGGTGGTGCGGCTGCCGTGGGCGTGCTTGAGGGCGTTCGTCAGGGCTTCCTGGACCACACGGTAGGTCGTGACCTCGGCGCTGCCGGCGGTGTCGGGCGGGCTGCCCTCTTCGGTGTACTTCACGGCTTGGCTGGCCTGCCGGGTCTGCTCGACGAGGCCGTGCCATCGCCCTGCACGGTTCGCCGCTATGGTCGCGAGGGCAGGACCGGGGTCCCACCAGGTGTCCTGCGGCTTCCGCAAAGGAGATCACGATGTCGCAGGACCAGCTCACGTTCGACAACCCGGTCGAGCGCCACTCCCACATCAAGCCGCACGCCTCGTGGCAGCCGTTGCCGGGCCTCGACGCGGAGCTCGACCCCAAGGCCGATCACGGCGAGACCAGCTACCGCGGCACCGGTCGACTCCCGGGCCGCAAGGCGCTCATCACGGGCGGGGACTCGGGCATCGGCGCGGCGGTGGCCATCGCGTTCGCGCGCGAGGGTGCGGACGTGGCCCTGAGCTACCTGCCGGAGGAGCAGGTCGACGCCGACGCCATCGCGGAGCACGTGCGCGCGGCAGGTCGCACGGCGGTCCTGCTTCCCGGTGACATCCGGGACCGCGAGTTCTGCCGCTCGATGGTCGCTGGAGCGGTCGAGGGCCTCGGTGGGCTCGACATCCTGGTGAACAACGCGGCGCACCAGGTGTACCACCAGAGCTTCGACGAGCTGGACGAGGAGGACCTGGACCGCACGATCCAGACGAACATGTACGCGATGTTCTGGATCACGCGCGACGCCCTGCCGCACCTTCCCCCGGGTTCGACGATCATCAACAGCACGTCGGTCCAGGGCTACAACCCCTCGCCGATGATCATCAACTACGCGTCGACCAAGTTCGGAATCATCGGCTTCACCAAGGCGCTCGCCGCCGACCTCGCGCCCCGCGGCATCCGGGTGAACGCCGTCGCACCCGGGCCGGTGTGGACGCCGCTGCAGGTCTCCGACGGGCAGCCCACGGAGAAGCTGAACGGTTTCGGGGAGTCGTCCTGGCTCGGCCGGACCAGCCAGCCGGTCGAGCAGGCGCCGGCCTACGTGTTCCTCGCCTCGCCGGAGTCCAGCTTCGTGGTGGGTGAGGTCATCAACGTCAACGGCGGTGCGAACGTCCCCTGACGGGTTGGCGGACGTCCAGTTGAGGACCACCGTGTCGCCTTTCAGACCCCGACGACACCCTCGATTGTGATGAGCCGGTCACGCACAGCCCGGGGAGCGGGCGGCTCGCAGTCGACCTCTCCCCGGGCGGTGATCACGGTTGGGCGGGGCGAACCCGTCGCAGCATGGAGACGCCGGCGACCACGATCGTGCTGACGCCCAGGGCGACTTCAGCCACACGCAGCCAGGTCTGCTGGTCGTCAGGAATCGCGGGCGCGACAATCGCAACACCGAGGACTGCAGGCGCGCCGCCCGTCCCGGATGTTGCGGGTAGCTGCCCGGTTCTGCGGCGCCCCTCAGCGCAGTCGCAGCGGGGCCACGGCGAAGCCTCCGAGGGGAGGTATCTCACGCTCGCGGGGCCGGTCGGGGTCGGGCTCGACGGCTGTCGTCGCCTCCAGGACCGCCCGGGTCAGCGCCCGCAGCTCGAGGGTCGCGAGGGGTCGACCGGGGCACACGTGCTTGCCGATCCCGTACACCAGGTTGTACGGCGCGTTCGCGTCGGGGTCGAACGTGTCCGGGTCGCCGAACGCCTCGGGGTCGCGGTTGGCGGACGTCCAGTTGAGGACCACCGTGTCGCCTGCGGCGATGTGGCGGCCGCCGACGGTGACCGGTGCGGTGGCGACCCGGCGGTTGCTGACGAACGGGTCGTCGATCCGCAGGATCTCGTCGAGGACGCCGTCCAGCTCCTGGTCGGAGACGCCGGAGCGCAGCCTGGCCTGCAGGTCGGGGTGGTCGGCGAGGTAGGTGAGCACCACGCCTGCGCACAGCGCCATCGACCCCAGGTCCCCGCCCGTCCAGTTGCGCAGGATCGAGACGATCTCCTCATCGGTCAGCGCCCTGCCGTCCACCTGCTCCCGCACGAGGTCGCTCGTCACGTCGGCGGGTGCGTCGGCCCCCGCGCGACGGCGCGCGTCGGTGAGCGAGCGGATGATGGCGTCGAACCGTCGGGCGACCTCCGCTGTGCGCTCACGGTCGCGGGAGCGCGTGGCGGCGTGGTTGTCCGCCATCCACTGCAGCAGCTCGCCCTCCAGGTCGGTCGGCCAGCCCAGCCAGATGCTCTGCGCGCGCACCGCGAACCGCGAACCGAACTCGACCGCGTCGAGGCGGCCCGGGACGTCCAGCTGCGCGACCAGGTCCTCGGCCACCCGGCGCACGGCCGGCTCCACGGCCTGCATGCGTTCCGGGGTGAAGTACCCGTCGACAACGGCCCGCAGCGACGTGTGCTCGTCGCCGTCGAGCCCGTTGGGCACCTGCAGGTGGCGTGAGACGGCGTTGGAGTACGTCTCGTGGTCGAGGGCGGCGGCGGTGACGTCGGCGTGCGTGAAGAGGGTCCACGCACCGTCGGGCCCGTGTGCGACGGG
Source organism: Cellulomonas sp. P22 (assembly GCF_044392165.1). Classification (NCBI taxonomy): domain Bacteria; kingdom Bacillati; phylum Actinomycetota; class Actinomycetes; order Micrococcales; family Cellulomonadaceae; genus Cellulomonas; species Cellulomonas sp. P22. Next base: position 139,041 of record NZ_JBISBW010000005.1, on the reverse strand, counting down.
GCACCGTGCCCGCATGTCGTCGTAGGCGGCGCGTGCGTCCCGGCGCACGCTCGGGCCTCGGGGGTTCCAGTCAGGACGCTCGCGTTCGTCGGTGACGACGGAGCCGCCTGCGCTCGTGTCCACGCCGGGCATCGCAAGGGAACCAGATGGTAGGTGTTCGGTCACGGTGCTCATCTTCACACCTGGGCTCGACGCGACGTGGCCACCCGAACGGCCCGCGCCGCGAGCCCGGGATCGACGGCATCTTCGCCGCGTCGGACGCGGTCGCCGCCGGGGTGCTCGAGGCGCTGCGCGAAGCCGGCCGCTCCGTGCCGGGTGACGTCGGCGTCGTCGGGTTCGACGACAGCGCCTGGGCGGTGCGCTGCGTGCCAGCGCTGTCCACCGTGCGCCACGCCGCGCGCCTGATGGGTCGTCGCGCCGCCGAGATCGTGATCGGGCAGATCGAGGGCGCCGAGGTCGAACCGGGCGGTGCCCTGCTCGACACCGAGGTGGTCTGGCGCGCGTCGGCCTGACCCGGCCCGGTCGACTCGATCTGGACGTGCGCCGCTGAACCGCTCCTCCAGAGACGCCGGCTCACGGCGACAAGAGGTGCCCTCAGGTGCATCCACCGGCGGCTCTCGGGCGGAAGTAGAGGTGTCAGCACGACACCGCCCGCCCCGCGGGCCGACCCTGGAGGACGCCATGCGAGCACGACCCTTCGCCGCAGCTGCCGGAACGATCGCCGTCGCTGCACTGACCTTCGCCGCCGTGCCCGCACAGGCCGCGACCGGTGACAACGCCCAGCTCTCGGTGCTCCACGGAGTGCCCGGCCTCACCGTGGACGTGTGGGTGAACGGCGAGCGCACGATCGACGACTTCACGCCCGGCAGCCTCGCCGGCCCGCTCGACCTGCCCGCAGGCACGTACACCGTGGCCATCACGGCGGCCGATGCGACCGACGCGAGCTCCCCGGCCATCGGGCCGGTGGACCTGCCGCTCGACGCGGGCGGCAACTACACCGCCGTCGCGCACCTCGACACCGCGGGGTCGCCCACCGCGACGCTGTTCACGAACGACACGTCGCCCACCGCGGCGGGCCAGGGCCGGCTCACGGTCCGTCACGTCGCTGCGGCTCCGGCCGTCGACGTCCTCGCGGGCGGGCAGCCGGTCATCACCAACCTGACGAACCCGAACGAGAAGTCGCTCGACCTCCCGGCCGGCACGGTGCAAGCCACGGTCGTCGCGGCGGGCACGACGGAGCCGGCGCTGCTCGGCCCGGCGGACGTGACGGTCGCCGAGGGCTCGAACACGATCGTCTACGCGTGGGGCAGCGCCAGCTCGACGCCGTCCACGCTCGCGCTCGCCACGCAGGTGGTGGGTGGGCTGCACAGCGACCCGTCCGGCGTGCAGGCCGGCCAGGCGGGCCTGGTCGACGACTCCGGGACGCAGCCGTGGATGGTCGCGGCGGGCGCGCTCGCGGTGCTGGGCGTCGGCGTCCTCCTGGTCGCACGGCGCACCCGCGTCGCGGCGGCGAAGGACGACCGCTGATCGTGCCCACCTCGGCGCAGAACGGCCCGGCCCGGGGGCGAGAGGCGGCGCGAGCCGTCCGTCCCCGGGCTGCGGCCCCCCGCGCCGCCACACCCGGACGTCGTCGGGGGGTGGCGCACGCGGTCGCGGCGGCGCTGGTGACCCTCGGCGCCTTCACGGCGTGCAGCAGCGACGCACCGGCGGTGTCGGACCCCGCGGCCGCCAGCGCGCCGGCGACGTCCTCACCGAGTCCATCGCCCGGGGGCGCCGCGGCCGGGCCGGTGCCCGTGACCGACGCGGCCCTCGGCGCCACCACCGCACCTGCTGCTGCCCCGCCCGTGCGCGTGCAGGTGCCTGACGTCGACATCGACATGCCGGTCGAGGCGGCGGGCGTGGCGCCCGAGGGGGACATGGAGCTGCCCGACGGGGCGGACGTCGCAGCCTGGTACGAGTTCGGGCCCGCGCCTGCCACCGCCGAGGGGTCCACGCTGATCGCGGCGCACGTCGACTCGCTGACCACCGGCATCGGCCCGTTCGCGAGGCTCCACGACGTGGAGCCGGGCGCGCAGGTGGTCGTCAGCACAGCAGACGGGAGGACGCACGAGTACCGCGTGCAGGACGTCGCCCGGGTGTCGAAGGACGCGGCGCCGGTGGGGGAGTGGTTCGACCGCGGGGGACCGCCGCGGCTGGTTCTCGTGACCTGTGGAGGTGCGTTCGACCGCGAGGTCCGACACTATGCGGAGAACGTCGTCGTCACGGCCGTCCCGGAGGGCGGCTGACCGTGCCGGAGCCGGCTCGGGTCCTGGCGCCGGGTGAGGAGTCGTCCGTGGCGGTGGCAGTTCCCCCGCCCGACCCGTCGGCGGGACCGGAACGCGCGGAGGTCGACGACGTCCCGGCACTGGGCCAGGCGTTCGCCGCCGGTGACGAGGCGGCCGTCCGGGAGGCGTACCGGCGCTGGGCGACGCTCGTGCACACCGTGGCGCTGCGCTCGCTCGGCACGGTCGCCGAGGCCGAGGACGTCACCCAGCAGGTGTTCGTCGACGCGTGGCGCAGCCGCCACCGGTTCGACCCCGCCCGCTCGCGCCTGCCCGCCTGGCTGCTCGGCATCGCGCGGCACGCCGTCGCGGACGCGCATGCGCGCCGGGCGCGCGACGGCCGGCTCGAGATGGCAGCCGGCGTCTCCGCCGCCACCGCGGGCACCGCCACGGCCCCGGGGCATGACGACGGAGTGGTGGAGCGGGTGGTCGTGCGCGACGAGCTGGACCGCCTGGGCGACCCGCAGCGCACCATCCTGCGGCTCGCCTTCTACGACGACCTGACGCACGAGCAGATCGCGCGGCGCCTGGACTTGCCGCTGGGCACCGTGAAGAGTCACGTCCGGCGCAGCCTGGCCAGGCTGCGGACCCGATGGGAGGTGGAGGGTGTCGCCGAGTGACGCGCACGTGGACGACGACGCGCTGAGCCTCCTCGCCCTGGGTGAGGACGCAGGATCCGTCGAGGAGCAGGAGCACCTGGCGACCTGCCCGGGGTGCACTGACGAGCTGGCGCACCTGCGCGCGCTCGTGGGCGTGGCACGGGCCGCTGATGCCGACGGGCCGCTCGTGGCGCCCGCGCCGCACGTGTGGGAGCGGGTGGCCGAGGAGCTGGGCCTCAACCCCGCCCCCATGGAGGTGGACTCCGCACCCGGAGCCGACGCCGAGCCGGAGGAGCAGCTGGCCCCCGTGGTGCCGTTGCGCGCGCGTCGTGCCTGGGCCTGGGTGGCTGGCGCCGCCGCTGCCGGCCTGGTGATCGGTGGGGTCGGCACCTGGTGGGCGACCCGCGAGCCGGCGCCCACCGTGGTGGCGAGCGCGACGCTCGAGGCGCTGCCCGGCTGGGAGGCGCACGGCACGGCCGAGCTCGAGACGGCCGCGGACGGCTCTCGCGTGCTCGTCGTGGACGTCAGCGGCGTGGCGCCCGGTGACGACGGGCTCCGCGAGGTCTGGCTGCTGCGCCCCGACGTGTCCGGGCTGGTCAGCCTGGGCCTGCTCACGGGCGACACCGGACGGTTCGCCCTGCCCGACGACCTCGACGTGGACGAGTTCCCTGTCGTCGACGTGTCCGCCGAGCCGCTCGACGGCGACCCGGCCCACTCAGGCGACTCGATCGTCCGCGGCACCCTCGACGTCTGACGGGGCGAGCGTCTCCATGTGGCGACGCGGTTCCACCGCTACTGCCGGCGCAGCCCCGCGATGACGAGCTCCACCATGCGACGGGCGTCGTAGCGGGGGTTGTCGTCCGAACCGATGCAGAGGTTCCCGATGCCGCGCATGAGCAGGTAGGCGTCGATGTCAGGCCGGATCTCGCCTGCCGCGGCAGCCGCGTCGAGCAGCTGTGTGCACACCGGGACGAGCCGATCGACGAAGTACGCGTGCAGGGCGTCGAAGGACGCGTCGTCGGACTGCAGCGCCTCGGCGAGGCCGTGCTTCGTGACGAGGAAGTCCACGAAGAGGTCGATCCAGGCCGCCAGAGCCGCCAGCGGGGTGCTGCTCGTCCTGAGCAGGGTCGGTCCGGCCTCGGCGCACGCTTCGACCTGGTGCCGGTAGACGGCGACGATCAGATCGGCCCGGGTGGGGAAGTGGCGGTAGATCGTGCCCATCCCGACGCCGGCCTTGGCGGCGATGTCGCGCACCGGTGCCTCGACCCCTGAGGTGACGAACACGGCGGCGGCTGCAGCGAGCAGCGTCTCCTCGTTGCGCCGGGCATCGGCTCGCTTCTGCGGCGCCGCCGGCCCTGTTGCGCTGTGGACGTCAGCCATCGTGCCCTTCATCTCTGTCGATCCCTTGCTATCCGGAACGGTGCTCCGTATAGTTCACCGGAGCGATGCTCCGGTTTTCTGAGCATGGCAGACCACGAGGCGCGTCAGCAAGCGGCTCGCTCCACGCCGCCCCACCCATCCAGGAGGAACCATGCTCTACCGCACCTTGGGCCGCACCGGTGTGCAGGTCAGCTCGCTCGCGCTCGGCGCGATGAACTTCGGGACGATCGGCGACACCACCCAGGACGAGGCCACCGCGATGGTGGACGTCGCCCTCGAGGCCGGTGTCAACGTCATCGACACCGCCGACATGTACAGCCAGGGCGGGTCCGAGGAGATGGTCGGCAAGGCCATCGTCGGCCGCCGCGACGACATCGTGCTGGCCACGAAGGCGAGCCTGCCGATGGGCGACGGGCTCAACCACCAGGGCGCCTCACGCCGCTGGTTGGTCGCCGAGCTCGACCGAAGCCTCCAGCGCCTGGGCGTCGATCACGTCGACCTGTTCCAGATCCACCGGTGGGACCCGACCACCAGCGACGAGGAGACGCTTTCGGCGCTGACCGACCTGCAGCGCGCGGGCAAGATCCGCTACTTCGGTTCCTCGACGTTCCCGGCGTACCGCATCGTGCAGGCCCAGTGGGCCGCCCGGGAGAACCACCTGGGGCGCTACGTCACGGAGCAGCCCAGCTACTCGATCCTGCAGCGCGGCATCGAGACGCACGTGCTGCCCGTGACCCAGGAGCACGGGCTCGGCGTGCTGGCGTGGAGCCCGCTGGCCTCAGGCTGGCTGTCGGGCGCCGTGCGCGAGGGGCGCGAGATCGCCACCCATCGCTCCGCCGTCCTGCCGCAGCGCTTCGACCTCACCATCGCGTCCAACCGGGCTCGGATGGACGCCGTCGAGAAGCTGGCGACGGTCGCCGACGAGGCGGGGCTGACGATGATCCAGCTCGCGCTCGGCTTCGTCACCGCGCACCCCGCGGTGACGAGCGCGATCATCGGGCCCCGCACGATGGACCACCTCCGGTCTCAGCTCGCCGCAGCGGACACCGTGCTCACCGTCGACGTGCTCGACGCGATCGACGCGATCGTGGCCCCGGGCGTCGACCTCGCTCCCGACGAGAAGTTCGACGCTCCGCCGGCGCTGCTCGACGCGTCACTACGGCGCCGCTGAGCGCGGAGGCGTACCGTCCAGCCCATGCCCACCGACCGCAGCCGCAAGGGCCGGTACGCGCGGCGCCGTCGCCATCGCGTGGCGGCCGGTACACGCTCGACAACGTCGCCCCGGCCAGCGAGCGCGCGTTCCTGGAGCGGCACCTGCGGATCCAGGCCGAGCTCGAGCGACGGTTCGCCGAGGTGCCCGTCGTGGCCCCGCAACCCGAGTGTGCCGCCGGTTCGACGGTCTGCCCCGGACGCCATCCGGGCGATCGGAGCATCGCCGTTCCACGTGGTCGTGCTGACCCCCGGGCAGCTCAGTCGTTGATGGCCTCGATGCCGAGCCGCTCGAGCTCCACGAGGTGGTCGCGCATCTGCTGGAGCACCTCCGGGGGGTGCGGTTGCCAGTCCGTGACCTCGCGGGTGACCCGCAGGGGGTGCTAGGTCCGGTAGGAACGGGTCGAGTTGCCCGACGAGCAGGGTGCGGCATCCCGACAGAAGTCGACGGATGACGCCTCAGCAGATCTGGTGGTCACCGGTGCTGGCCGGGGCCTGCACATCGCACAGGCGGCCGTGGCAGCGGGGCACGCGGTGGTAGCCACGGGCCGCAATCCCGACAGGGTCACGCAGGCGGTTGGCGCGTCCGAGAACCTGCTCGCGGTCAAGCTCGACGTGCTGGTCAACAACGCCGCCAACTTCAAGGCCGGGTTCTTCGAGGAGACGGCACCCCTCGACGTGTGACGGCCGGGCGTCGCGGCAACGCGAGGGGGCAGGCCCGGCCGACCCCGTCACGACGTGGTGAGGTGCTCCACCAGGACAGCGATGAGCACCCACAGGCCCATTGTGCCGAGGACTGAGAGGTACGGGTATGCGTGCGCCCAGGAGACCGCCTCGGGCCAGGAACGCCGCAGGTCCTTGGGGCGGCTGAACATGCCGGAGTGCCGGGACACCGGGAGGTTGAGGGGGGCCCACATATGGGACAGGCGACGCTTCCCGTCCACGCTCGAGACTCCTGTCCCGCCGCCCGCTGCGACCCTCAGGAGCGCTGAGCCGTCGACGTCGAGCACCAAGGCATAGGCGACCACGACCGTGCCGAACTCGACCTCGGTCAACCGCACCTCGGCGATCCTGGCAGCGGGGATGTGGCGGTCTCGCCCCGTGAGGGTGCGCCAGGCGACGCCCTCGGCGCTGACGCGGACCTTGTCCGCTCCGGCGCGGTGAGCGCGGCGAACGCGCGCAGACCGTGGACGAAGCCCACGTGCACGAGGCTTCTCGCCGATCAGCATGTCCCCTGCGAACGCCACCCAGTCGACGGGAGGAAGTCCGATCTCGTCGGTGCTCGGCGCCGGCCGCCACGCGGACTCGCCGCGACGACGGAACCGCTTGGCGCGGGCGATCCGGCGGAGGAACTCGCCCTGGTCGACCTGGTGCGCCGCGGAGATGACCTCGTGATCCTCGGCGCTCACCCCCTGCGTACTCGTACAGCGATCCGTCGGCGTAGGTCGCCGTCAGCACCGACGCGCCCTCGTCGAGGCGCACGGCCAGCACCTGCGCGCCTGGTCGGCGCTCGTTCCTGACCGTGGAAGCGGCACGGCGCCGTCGACCGGTCCACGTCCAGGGGTTGTACCGGGTCCTGACGAGAGCGATGACGAGTGAGCCACCGAGCACTGCCAGCATCTGGGGGGCGAACCCGGCGATGAGCACCGCGTCGGAGGTCGGTGAGTAGACGTCCGAGAGGACGAAGCCTGCGACGGTGGGAGGACTCAGGCTGATGGCCAGCACGACGCCCAAGATGGACCAGCGGGACGGGCCATGATGCGGGCGTCCCGTGCGCGCCGCCGTGAACATCCGTGCCGCACCGATGAGCGAGGCCACGACAGCGGGGCCCGTCACGGCGAGCGCGAAGACCGCGAGCCTTCCTTGGGGCACCTGGCGGTCCCACCAGAAGCCCGCCCCGCCGCGCCCTGCCAGCATCAGGTTCCAGGTCAGGTACGCGTGGCGGCTGCTGGCGTCGTAGTAGGCGCCCACCAGGCCCGCCACGACCCAGACGGCGGCTACCGACCGCAACGCGCGATACGTCCAGCGCTCCGACAGCTGTGTCAGCTCCGCGTCGACGGGCGGGAGGACCGACGGGTCGCGCGTGTGCTTCCCGCGTCCTGACGCACTCACCTCGTCGCCTCCCGCGCTCTCGTCCGCACGCTGGGTCATCGGCACGTGGGGCGGCCCGGTGAAGGACCTGACGCCGGGATCAGCGTCGTCCGGGCCGATGCAGAGGTCCCGATGCCGCGCTCTCATCCGCGCGCGACCGCAGCCCAGGCCGACGCGCGAGCCACGACGGCACGGGCTGGGCAGGAGGCTCGCTCACTTCAGGGTCATCGGTACGCGGACCTCTCCGCCTGAGCGTCGTCGCTCCACCGGGCGTGGTGCGGCCGCGCGTGGTGCGGGGCCGGGCGGCGAACGCCTCCGGTGCGCCCGAGGATCGCGCCCGGACAGGCGCGCCTGGGAGGATGCCGGGATGCGACGATCCCGGCTGCACGTGATGGGCGCGAGCGGCTCCGGAACGACCACGCTGGCGCGGGCGGTCGCCGACGTCTGGGCGGTTCCGCATGCCGACGCCGACGACTACTTCTGGCTGCCGACAGATCCGCCCTACGTTCACATCCGCCCGCCGGGTGACCGGGTCGCGCTGATGGAGCAGGTCTTCCTCCCGCGTGAGGCGTGGGTGCTGTCCGGTTCGATGGTGGGGTGGGGCGACGAGGTGATCTCCCGCTGCGACGCCGTGGTGTTCCTGACGCTCGACCCGACGGAGCGCATGCGGCGTCTCGAGGCACGTGAGCGGGTGCAACGGGAGAACCGACCCGTGGACGAGGAGGCGCTGGCGGTGTTCCTCGCCTGGGCTCGTCGGTACGACGACCCGTCTTTCGACGGTCGTAGCCGCACGACGCACGAGGCATGGTTGTCGACCCTGCCCTGCCCCGTCCTGCGGCTCGACAGCACGCTGACGACCGACCAGCTGCGTGACGCCGTGCTCGGCTGGCGGCCGTCCGCGGGCGACCTGCCGCAGGAGCGCGTGCGGGAGGCGTGCGGTTCGCCGCGGTCAGGACGCCGGTGGTCCTGATTCGCGGTCAGTCGTTGATCGCCTCGATGCCGAGCCGCTCGAGCTCCACGAGATGGTCCCGCATCTGCTGGAGCACGTCGGGGGAGTGCGGCTCCCAGTCCACGACCTCGCCGACGACTCGCAGCGGGTGCTGGGTTCGGTAGGACCGGGTCGGGTTGCCCGGGAACCTCTTGTCGGTCAGGTTCGGGTCGTTCTCGAGAGGGCCCAGGGGCTCCACCCGGTAGATCCTGCCGGCCCCGTCACCGACCGCCAGCTCGGCGCCCCAGGTGGCCGCGTCGAGGGTTGCCGTCAGGTACACGTAGTTCGCGGTGCGTCGTTCCCCGTAGTTGGAGCTGCGGCCGGGCTCCAGCACGTCGCCCGTCGCCAGGTCCGCTTTGGTGCCGTGGAAGAACGGCCCGCTGTCGCGGACCTCGGACGGCGTCGGATCGATCTCCATGAACACCCCGTCGTCGGTGGTTCGGGATCCACCCCGCCGGCCCGAGCGGCGCGGCGGCGAGCCCCCATGCTGCTCCCGGCGGTGTGGGGAATCAAGGGTGCGTGGTCGATGGCGCCGGTCGGTCGCCCCGCGGCCAGGGGTGCCCTGACAGGCTCTCGATGTCGGAGTTGAACCGGCCGAGCAGCTCGGCGAGCCGGGTGACGTCCGTGTCGTCCCAGTCGCGGAAGATCCGCCCGAGCGCGACGGTGTTGGCGTCCCGTTCGGCCTCGACGCGGTCGCGGCCCTCGTCGGTGACCCGGAACTTGCGGGCGAGCCCGCCGTCGGGGTCGGGGATCCGTTCGACCAGGCCGTCACGCATGGCCGACGCGGTCTGCCGGTGGACGGTCGACGTGTCGAGGTCGAACGCCTCGCTGAGCTCACCGATGCTCATGGGGCCTTCGATCATCAGCCGGCTGAGCAGGGTGTAGGCGCTGCGGTCGAGGCGGCGCCGCGTGGTGCCGCCCTCGCTGCCGATGCGGGTGAGGTGACGCCCCAGCAGCATCGTCTCGAGCTCGACCTCTCGGATCGCGTCCTCCACGTCAGTCCTTCCCTCGTGAACCGCCACTCGACGCGGCCAGCCTCCCACCTGGAGCGTTGTGCATCATACAACTCGTATGTACGATGCACATCGTTCAGTCCTCGACACCGGGAGAATCGTGACCACGCCTCACACGTCCGACCGCACCGGGGGAGTCGTCGCCGTCCTCGCCTTCGCGGGCATCGTCGCCTCGCTCATGCAGACGCTCGTCGTCCCGCTCATCGGCCAGCTGCCGCAGATCCTCGGCACCACGGCCTCGAGCGCGTCGTGGGTCGTGACCGCGACGCTGCTCTCCGGCTCGGTGTGCATGCCCGTGGCCGGACGGCTCGCGGACACCTACGGCAAGCGGCAGATGATCCTCGTCCTGCTCGTGCCGCTCGTCGTGGGCTCGGTGATCTGCGCCCTCGCGACGTCGCTCGTCCCCATGCTGGTCGGGCGGACCCTCCAGGGGCTGGCCACGGCCATGGTCCCGCTCGGCATCAGCCTGCTCCACGAGGTGCTGCCGCCGCTCAAGGTCCACTCGGCGATGGCCCTCATGAGCTCGTCGCTGGGCATCGGCGGCGCGCTCGGCCTGCCGATCGCCGCGACCGTCGCCGAGCTCGCGGACTGGCGCTTCCTGTTCTGGGGCACGGCGGTGCTGAGCCTCGTCGTGGGCGCGCTCGTCGTGCGCATCGTCCCGGCGCCCCCGCGACCCGAGCGCCACGCGCGGTTCGACATGGTCGGTGCCATCGGCCTGGGCGTGAGCCTGATCTGCCTGCTGCTCGCGATCTCGAAGGGCTCGACCTGGGGCTGGGGGAGCGCGACGACCCTCGGCACGCTCGTCGCCGGCGTCGTCGTCCTGCTCGCGTGGGGATGGTGGGAGCTGCGCACCAGCGACCCGCTCGTCGACCTGCGCGTCGCCGCGCTCCGCCCCGTGCTCCTGACCAACGCCGCGTCGATCGTCGTCGGCTTCGCGCTCTACGCGCAGTCGCTCATCGTGCCGCAGATCCTCCAGCTGCCGCGGGCGACCGGGTACGGGCTCGGGCAGTCGATGCTGCAGATGGGGCTGTGGATGGCCCCGTCCGGGCTCGCGATGATGGCGCTGTCACCCACCGGGGCGCGACTGAGCCGGGCTCGGGGCCCCAAGGCCACGCTGATCGTCGGCAGCATCATCATGGCCGCCGGCTACGCGACGAACATCGCAGTGATGGGCTCGCCCGTCGGCCTCATGATCGGCACGTGCATCACGAGCGCCGGCCTCGGCTTCGCGTTCGGCTCGATGCCCGCGCTCATCCTGGGCGGGGTGCCGAAGTCCCAGAGCGCCTCCGCCAACAGCTTCAACTCGCTCATGCGCTCGATCGGCACCACGGTGTCGGCAGCCGTCGTCGGGGCGGTCCTCGCACAGATGAGCGCGCCCCTGGGCGAGCACCTGGTGCCGACCCAGGCCGGGTTCCGCGCCGGCCTGCTCATCGCGGGCGTCATGGCCGTCGCCGCGGGCCTCATCGCCCTGACGATCCCGGTGCGTCGTCGCCTCGCGGAGGGCAGCGCGGACGGCGACGAGAACGGTGCCGACGCCGTGACGCCCGAAGCACGGTCCGTCCCCGTGGTGTGACGCCCGCGGGTCTGTGGCCTGTCGCCGACGTCCGAGAGGGGTGAGATGGTGAGAATTCGCTCCTCTCGGACTCGGAGGCGAGACAGATGGACCCCTCGTCGGTCTACCCGGTCTATCCGGTCTATCCGGTGCACGTCGAGGCGCGACTCGATCCGGGTCTGAGCCGATGGCTCTGGCTGGTCAAGTGGCTGCTGGTGATCCCGCACCTGTTCGTGCTGTTCGTCCTGTGGCTCGTGTTCATGGTCCTGACGGTGGTCGCGTTCTTCGCGATCCTGTTCACGGCCCACTACCCGCGCTCGATCTTCGACCTGAACGTCGGGGTGTTCCGGTGGGGCTGGCGGGTCTCGTTCTACTCGTACGGCGTGCTGGGCACCGACCGGTACCCGCCGTTCTCGCTCTACGACGTGCCGGACTACCCGGCCCGTCTCTCGATCGACTACCCCGAGCGCCTGTCGCGGGGGCTCGTGCTGGTCAAGTGGTGGCTGCTCGCGATCCCGCAGTACCTCGTGGTCACGATCCTCTCGGGGGGTGGTTCGACCTCGGGCGGGGACGACGGCGGCGACCAGTGGTGGTGGGCGGGCGGCCTGATCGGGCTGCTCGTGCTGTTCGCGGCCATCGCGCTGCTGTTCTCGGGGCGGTACCCGCGCTCGATCTTCGACCTCGTGGTCGGGCTGCAGCGGTGGACGTTCCGCGTCGCGGCCTACGCCTTCCTGCTGACCGACGAGTACCCGCCGTTCCGCCTCGACCAGGGCGGCGAGGAGCCGGTGGCAGCGGTGGCAGCAGCCCCCTGACCGGTCCGGACCGTCCCGCGGGTCAGTCGGTCGTGGTGACCTTGTGCCGGACGAGCGCGACCAGCCTCCCGACGTTCACGGTCCAGCCGACGCCGAACACCTCGGGCGTGATCACGCGCCGGTCGTGCGGCGCCCACATCCGTTCGCGGATGCGGGTGGCCGTCGGGACCCGGAAGTCGTAGGGCACGAACCCGGCGACGACGCCGTTCCAGGTCCTGTCCTGCGCCGGGGTGCGGAGCTCCTTCACGACGGCGGCGGCGACGAGCGCGAGCGTGATCAACCGGATCAGGCTCTGGAGCCCGTTGCGCTTCTTGGTGGTGCCCGACTGGTGGTGCGAACCCACGATGGCCTCCTCGCCGACGGTGACCTCACATGATCCACCCGGGTGGGTGTCGAGACCAGAGGCCGTGCGTTTTCGACTGCGGACGCCGTACCAATGAGTAGCATCGGGCTCGACAACGACGTCAGCACCAACGGTGTGGAGGGCTTCCGATGAAGGTGGCAGGCAAGACCGTAGCGGTGACCGGTGGCGGCAACGGGATCGGACGAGAGCTGGTCCTGGGGCTCCTCGCACGCGGTGCACGCGTCGCCGCGCTCGACCGGGACGAGGGCAGCCTCAAGGAGACCGTCGGGCTGGCGGGCGACCCGGGGGAGCGGCTGTCCACCCATGTCGTCGACATCACCGACCGGAACGCTGTCGAGGCCCTGCCGGACGCGATCATCGAGGCGCACGGCCACGTCGACGGGCTCATCAACTGCGCGGGGATCATCCAGCCCTTCGTGCCGCTGCTCCAGCTGGGCTACGACACGATCGAGCGCGTGATGGCCGTGAACTTCTGGGGCCTGACGTACACGACGAAGACGTTCCTGCCGTACCTGGTCGAGCGGCCCGTCGCGCACATCGTGAACGTCTCGAGCATGGGCGGGTTCCTCCCGGTGCCGGGGCAGACGGTCTACGGCGCGTCGAAGGCCGCCGTGAAGCTGCTGACCGAGGGGCTGAGCTCGGAGCTCGCCGGCACGCCCGTCTCGGTGACAGTGGTGTTCCCGGGGGCGATCGAGACGCGGATCACGGAGAACTCGGGTGTCGACACGAGCAGGCTCGCCGCCGCCGCGGCCTCGAAGCCCCGGCGGGCGATGACCTCGCCGTCCGACGCTGCGCGGATCATCCTCGCCGGGATGGAGCGCGACGCGTACCGCGTCACGGTCGGCAGGGATGCCACGACGATGGACCTGATGGCGCGGCTCTCGCCGAAGCGGGCCGCTGGGCTCATCCAGCGGCAGATGAAGGATCTGCTCGGCTGACGTCGTCGTGACGTGACGGCCACCGCCGACGCGGGTCCCGGCACGGGCGGGTGCGCAATGTACCTATTTGGTGTGTTATGGGCGGATGAAGATCGCCGCGCGTCCACTCGTCGTCGCCCTCGCCACCGCCCTGGCGGGTCTCGTCGTGACCGCCACCCCGGCCGCGGCCCAGATCGACGGCGTGAACCCGGTGCGGGTCGACGTCAACGGCCACCCGGCCAACAGCGGGTTCCTGGTCTTCGTCGAGGGCGACGTCGCGCTCGACCTCGACGAGGCGGAGGGCACGATCGCCGCCGGCGGCGACCTGTCGTTCAACACGAACTACCAGGTGGGCCTCGGTGCGGGTGTCTTCGACACGTTCACGGCCCCGGGTGACGACGCGCCGACGACGCTGTACGTCGGAGGCGGGGTCCAGTGGCCGGCGAACGCGTCGATCCTTCAGGTGCTGCGCGGCAACACCAAGGTGCTCGACACCTCGACCTACACGGCGTACAACACCGACTCGAACGGTGCCCAGGTCAACTACCGGTTGGTCCAGCCGGGGGCGGTGTACGAGTCGACCCCCGCGATCACCGGGACGAACAGGCAGACGCCCGCGTCGATCGGCACCCCCGTCGGGACCGACCTGATCGACATCCCCTCGGCGTACGACACGTATCGCACGCTCACCACCGAGATCGCGGCGTGCGCGCCCGATGTCGAGCTCACCAACGCCCAGGGCGAGGCGCTGCCCCGCCCGCTCACCGTGACGAGCGCGTTCCTGACCCTCGTCCCGGGGCAGGCCAACGTCCTCGAGCTCACGGCCGAGGAGCTCGCGCAGCTCGGCGAGATCACGTTCCGCAACGCCCCGACGGCTGATACGCCGCTCGTCGTCAACGTGACCGGGACGTCGTTCACGGGTGACATCCCCAACCTGGCAGGCGTCTCGAACGCCGAGGCGCCGTACATGCTGTGGAACTTCCCGGACGCGACGACCATCACGGTCACCGGCGGCGACTCGCTCGAGGGCACCCTGTACGCCCCGAACGCGGACCTGACCTGGAACGTGACGGCCAACATCGAGGGGAACGTGATCGCGGCCAACTTCACTCACGGGCCCCCCGGACGGCTGATCTCGCGAGAGATCCACGACTTCCCGTTCGCGACCACCATCACGTGCGGCGAGGACCCGGTGCTCGCCGAGCTGACGCTCGTCAAGGAGGTCGTGGGCGGGTCCGCGTCTGCCGGCGACTGGACGCTCGGTGCGACCGGGCCCACGTCGGTGTCCGGCCCCAGCGGCTCGCCGGACGTCACCGACATCGAGGTCGAGGCGGGCGACTACGAGCTCAGCGAGTCCGGGCCCACCGGCTACCAGCCGGGCAGCTGGGTGTGCGAGGGCGGGACCCTCACCGGGTTGACGGTCACGGTGCCGGAGGGCGGCGACGTCACGTGCCGCATCGTCAACACCTTCGTGACGCCCACGCCCACCCCGACGCCTACGCCCACCCCGACGCCCACGCCCACCCCGACACCGACGCCCACGTGCCCGAGCGTCACGCCGTCGACGACCGCCTCGACCGTGACGCCGTCGACCACGACCCCGGCAGGGAGCCCCGGCTCGACCCCGACCAAGCGGGCGTGCGTGACGCTCGCCGAGAGCGGTTCGGACAGCGCTCCGTTGGGAGCGCTCGCCGGCGTGCTGCTCGCCGCGGGCCTGACCCTGCTGGTGGTGCTGCGACGCACCGTCGGCCGCCGGGAGTGATCCCGGCGGCAGGGGGTCCGGTCAGAACGCGTAGGTCGTGAACCGCAGGATCGCGACGAGCAGCGCGAGCACGCCGAGGGCGAGCGGCGGAACGAACGGCTCCTTGCGGCGCACGTGCACCACGACCGCGCCGCCCATGACCAGGGCCAGGCCGAGCGCCGCGAGGGGGACGAGGATCGTCGCGGTGTCGAGCACGGCCGGGAGGATCAGCCCCAGGGCGCCGAGGACCTCGAGCGCGCCGATGCCCTTGACCCCACCGTCGGTGAAGTCGTCGGCATAGCCCATGCCCGAGGCGACGAGCTGGGGGCGGGTGCGTGAGACCTTCATCAGCCCGGCGCCGAGGAAGGCGACGGCGAGCAGCGCGGTGACGACCCAGAGTGCGATGTTCATGGTGGTCCTTCTCGAGTGCGGTGCGGCACCCGGGAGCGATCACCCGAGCCTGCCGGTCGACGTCTGGCGCGACGAGCGAACGGTAGAGCTGAATTACTTGAGGCGTCAACTGATTTGGCGGTCGCGGGAGGTTGAGGCATCAAGTGATCCGTGCGAGGGTGACCCGGTGAGCGAGGAGACGACGTGGCTGACGGACGAGCAGGCCGCCGCCTGGCGCCCGCTCATGGCCTCGATCATGCTGCTGCCCGGCGTCCTCGACGCCCAGCTGCAGCGCGACGCCGGGCTGACGCACGCCGGGTACACCGTCCTGGCGGCACTGTCCGAGGCGCCCGAGCGGGCCATCCGGCTGAGCGTCCTCGCGCACGGCGCGAGCCTGAGCATGTCGCGGCTCTCGCACCTGGTCGACCGGCTCGAGGGTGCGGGCTGGGTCGAGCGCCGACCCGTCCCGGGCGACGGGCGCAGCACCATGGCCGTGCTGACCGACGCCGGGTGGGACAAGGTGGTGGCGACAGCTCCCGGTCACGTCGAGACCGTCCGGTCGCTCGTCTTCTCCGACCTCAGCGCGGCGCAGACGCGGCAGCTCAAGGCGATCTTCGAGACGATCGCACCCCGGATCGACCCCGAGAACCGGCTCACCGGCTGGTGCTCGGCGTCCAGCGCCCCGGAGCGCTGAGCATGAACCCGCGCGGGCGCCGTCGCTGATGACCACCTACGAGTTCGACGCGCCGCTCTGGCAGTGGCAGGCCCGCCGCGCCGACCTGTGGACGTTCGTCAGCCTGCCCACCGACATCGCCGACCGGGTGCTCGAGACCGCGGGGCACAACGCCCGGGGGTTCGGGTCGCTGCGCGTCGAGGTCGCGGTGGGCGCGACCGTGTGGCGCACGTCGATCTTCCCCGACGACTCCCAGGGCACGTACGCGCTGCCGGTCAAGAAGGCCGTCCGTCAGGCGCAGGGCATCGACCTGGGTGACGTCGTCCACGTGCGCCTCACGCTCGTCGACGGTCCTGCTTGACGTCGTGCCCGGCTGACGGGCCGAGGTCAGTAGGCGGCGGCGTGCCCGGTGACGAGCACGTCGGGCTCGCCGCGCCCGACCGACAGCTCGAGAACGTCGACGTCCGAGAAGTGCTCGCCCATCCGGGCCACGAGCCCGGGGGAGGGCGCCGCGCACCACACCGCCAGCACCCCGCCCGGAGCCAGCACCCGTGCGGCGGTGCGCAGCCCGTCGTGGCCGTACAGGCGCGCGTTGCCGGGGGTGAGCAACCACTCGGGGCCGTTGTCCACGTCGAGGCAGATCGCGTCGAGCGACCCCGGCGCCGCCCGGTCGAGCCAGTCGACCACGTCGGCCTCGTGCACCTGGACCCGCGGGTCCAGGACCGCCCCACCGTTGACCGGTGCGAGCGGCCCGCGGTTCCACCTCAGCACCGCAGGCTCGCGCTCGACGACGTGCAGCTCGCCGACGCCCGGGTGGGTCAGCGCCGCGGCCAGCGAGAACCCGACCCCGAGCCCGCCGATGAGCATGCGGCCCGGTGCTGGCATCCGGTCGGCCGCGACGCCCACGTGCAGGCGCTCGGACGCCCCGCCGCGCGTGTCCATGAGGAACGTGCCGTTCGCGACGATCTCGTGGTGGGCGCCGCGGCGCAGCAGCACCAGCTCGCCGCACAGCCCTGCGACGCGCTCGACGACGACCACGTCCAGGTCCATCCGCCGCACGCTACGCCCGCGGGGCGATCCGTGGGGCGGCCCGAGGGGAGGAACGTAGACTCCGGGCCGTGCACTGCTCGTCGTTCGCCGCGGACCTGTGCCGCTCGTGCACCCTGATGGGGCAGTCGTACCCCGAGCAGCTGGCCGCGAAGCAGCGGCACGTCGAGCAGGTGCTCGGCCCGCGGGCGGACCTGGACTGGCTCGCACCGGTGACGAGCCCCGAGTCGGGGTTCCGCAACAAGGCGAAGATGGTGGTCGGCGGGACGGCGCTGCAGCCGACGCTCGGCATCCTCGACGCGACCGGGCGCGGGATCGACCTGCGCGACTGCGGGCTGTACACCCCGGGGCTGCAGGCGGCGTTCGGGGTGCTCGCGCACTTCGTCGCCCGCGCGGGGCTCACGCCGTACGACGTCGCGCGGCGCAGCGGCGAGCTCAAGAACCTGCTGGTCACCGAGTCGCCCGACGGCGAGCTCATGGTGCGGTTCGTGCTCCGTTCGCAGGAGCCCGTCGCGCGGATCCGCAAGCACCTGCCGGTGCTGCTGGGTGAGCTGCCGCACCTGCGGGTGGTCTCGGCGAACCTGCTGCCCGAGCACAAGGCGGTCGTCGAGGGGGAGCGCGAGATCCTGCTGACCGAGCAGGAGACGCTGCGCATGCGGCTCAACGGCATCGACATGCACCTGCGGCCGCAGAGCTTCTTCCAGACCAACACCGAGGTCGCTGCCGCGCTGTACCGGCAGGCCACCGCCTGGGTCGACGAGCTGGCGCCGTCGTCGGTCTGGGACCTGTACTGCGGCGTGGGTGGGTTCGCGCTGCACTGCGCGGCACCGGGGCGTGCGGTGCTGGGCGTCGAGACGAGCCGCGAGGCGGTCGCGAGCGCGACGCTCAGCGCGCACGAGGCGGGCCTGAGCTGCGCCACGTTCCAGGTGGGCGACGCGACGGCGTTCGCGCTCGGCGCCCCGCACGCGCCGGGGCTCGTGGTGGTCAACCCGCCGCGGCGCGGGCTCGGCGAGGAGCTGAGCCGATGGCTCGAGGAGTCCTCGGTCGAGCACGTCGTCTACTCGAGCTGCCACTCGGGGTCGCTGGCCCGCGACCTGGCGGCGATGCCGTCGCTGCGCCCCCGGCGGGCGCGGCTGCTCGACATGTTCCCGCAGACGTCCCACTACGAGGTGCTCACGCTGCTCGAGCGCGCCTGACACGACGGGCCCCGCGCGGCGTCCTGCCGCGCGGGGCCCGTGCAGTCCGGGGCTGTGCTGTCCGGGGTCGGTCAGCCCTGGTCGGCGCTCGCCTTCCACGGCATCGCGGGCACGGCGGCGTCCTCGGCGAACACGCCGGACCGGAGCGCGCTCGTCAGGGCAGCCCGCTCGCTGCGCTGGAGGGCGACGTCACCGCCGCTGTCGGCGGCCGCGCGCGTCGCGTTCGCGTAGCTGTACCCGTTCCAGCCGTCGACGCCCGACGCGAGGGCCCGCTGGGCCTGCGCCACCGACTGCGCGACGTCGTTGAGGTAGAGCCCGGGGCCCGCGACGACCTGCCGTCCGGCCCGGTACTCGACGGCCGCGGCGTTCCACTCGTCGAAGCGGCGGGCCTGGTCGGCGCTCGATTCCTCCTTGTAGTTCATCGTCATGACGGTGTCCACGATGCCCTCGCTCAGCCAGCCCTTCCAGTCCTGCAGCACGCCGCGGTAGGGGCGCGTGGCCTCCCAGCCGCCGAGGGTCTGCGGTCCGTCGCCGTTCGTCACGGCGTTGACGCTGAGCCGGTCGCCCGCGTCGACGTCGTTCATCGCGTCGTACACGCTGCGGACCAGGTTCGTGACCTGCGCCCGACGCCAGTCGCTGAACTGCTGGTCGGACGGTGCGGGCACGTCGGTGCGTCCCGTCTCGGCGGCGAACCGCGCGAGCGACGTCTCGGAGTAGCCCCAGTCGTTCACGTAGTCCCCGGTGCTGTGGTCGGGGTAGCGGATGTAGTCGAGGTTGACGCCGTCGACGTCGTAGTGCTCGACGATCGAGCGCACGCCCGCGGTCACGTAGTCGACCACTGCCGGGTTCGCCGGGTCCGCATACGTCATGGTGCCGACCTGCTCGGTGCCGTCGGACCGCTTGTTGAGCCAGCGGTCGGCGCCCGACGCCGAGAAGCCGTGCGTGTTGTAGACGTGGTCGGGCGACGTGGGCGCGGTGCTGCTGGACCACAGCGTGGTGCTGTTGACCCACGCGTGGACCTCGAGCCCCGCGGCGTGCGCCTGGTCCACGACCTCCTCGAGCGGGTCGTACCCGGGCTCGACGAAGTCGCTGCGGGGGTACGCGGCGTCGTCGCAGAAGCAGTCGAACCACCGCGCGACCTGCACCACGAGAGCGTTCGCCCCCACCGCGCGGGCGTCGGCGACCACCTGGGACACCTCGTCAGGGCTGAAGATGCCCTCGTTGAAGCTGTCGACCCAGTAGCCGCGCCACTGCTCGGTGGTCGGGGTCGTCGTCGGGGTCGCGTCGGCCGTGGTGGACGGGGTCTGCGTGGCGGACGTCACGCCGGGTCCGGCGCTCGCCGAGCCCCTCCCGGCGCCCGTGGTGATCACCACCGCGAACATCAGGACCAGGGCCGCAAAGGTCGCGGTCCAGGTCAGGAACCGTCGTCGTCGTGTCATCGTGCTCACCGCCCTCCCCTTGGTCGCCCACCATGGTGCGAAACCTTGCGGGGGTGTTTCCAGGGGGTGGCGCGGTGACCTCGCTCACGCGTCGAGCAGGCCGCCTCCGACCCACGCGCGGATCGCCGCGACGTCCCCGGGGCTGAGCTCCATGCGTGCCCCGCGGCACAGCCCGACGACGTTGGCGGCCCACGCCTCGGCGAGGTCGCGTGCGCTCGTGCCCGGCTCGAGCGTGAGCCCGGAGAACAGCACGCCCGAGATGACGTAGTTGACCGTCGATCGTCCGACGAGCGCCCCCTCGGCGCGGCACACGTCCCGCACGCGCCGCGACGTCTCGGCTCGCTCGAACGGGTGGGTCGCGAGATCGGCGGCCAGCGCGGTCAGCACCACGCGGTACTGCTTGGCGCTCAGGCCCGGGGTGTCGGTGACCGCCACGACCTGGCGCTGGAGCGCGCTCGGGTCCACGTCGGCCACCGCGCCCGGCAGGTCCGCCTCGCCGAAGCGCTTCGGGTCCCACACGAAGCCGGGGGCCGGGCGCGAGGCGGCCGACACCTCGGGCACGTGCTGAGCCAGCCACGCGAAGAAGCTGCCGGTGCCCTCCCAGCGGGTGGTGGACAGCGTCGGGTCGGCCTTCTGGGCGAGCTGCGCGACGGTGCCGGCGAGCATCGGACGGTCCGCGGCGCGCACGCTGCGCAGCGCGGCCCGGCGGCCCGGCGAGCTGGACTCCGGCACGACGACGGGCTCGGCCACGACCGCAGGCGCGGTGCGCCCGCGGCTCACCTCGGGGGCGGCCACGACCTCGGCGACGGTGGCCGTCTCGACCGCGGGCATCACCATCTCGGCCAGGTCGTCGGCGGTGACCACCGCGTCGGCCACGGCCCGGTAGGCGGCGGCGGCCGGACCCGCGGTGATGATGGTCACGCGCCGGTCGTCCGCCCGGCACCGCAGCGCGAGCGGCGTGAAGTCGGCGTCCGCGGAGACGATGACGAACTCCTCGTACCGCGTCGTGGCCATGAGCGCGTCGACCGCGTCGAGCACCAGGTTGATGTCGGCGCTCGACTTGCCCTGCTGGGTCAGCGACGGGCAGTCGACCACCTGGAAGCCGGCCCGCGTGAAGTTGGGGCGGAACTGCGAGAAGGCCGAGGGGTTGAGGTAGCACGCGCGGACCAGGAACCTCCGGGTGAACTCGCCCTCCGAGTCCGTGCCCTGCTCGAGCTCGCTGAGCCAGTGCGCGGGGTTGTTGGCGAACGCGTCGGCCGCCGCCGGGTCGAGGCGGCGCAGCCCGATGTACACGTTGTCGAAGTCCACGAACAGGGCGCACCGGAAGCTGCGGACGGGCTCGGGTCGGTCGGCGACGATCGTTGTGGCAGTCACCCCCACATCTTGGTCGATGTGGATGTGTGGTGGGTGACGGCGCGGCCGTACCGACCCGATGTGCTCCGGGGGGCCGCCGTCAGGCTGCCGTGCCGTGGACCGCGCGGGGTCAGCCGTCGAGCCCCAGGGCGGCAAGCTGGTCGGCCAGGTCCTGCGCGGCGGCGACGTTCCGCACCCCGGCCTCGGTCGCCGCGAACGGGACGGTGAGGTACCGGTGCTCACGGACCGCGGTCAGGGTCGCGGTCGCCGGGTTCGCCTCGAGCTGGGCGATCTTGCTCGCGGCTGTGTTCCACGTCGCGTCGACCAGCACGATCACGTCGGGGTCGGCCGCGACGACCTGCTCCCAGCCGAACGACGTCCAGGTGTCGTGGACGTCACCGGCCACGTTGGTCAGGCCCACGGCGTCCATGATCATCTGCGGTGCGCCGATCCCCGCGCCCACGTACGGGGTGTCCGAGCCCGACGAGTACCACAGCGCCGTGCGGCCGTTCGGGTCGGGGGTCACGGCGGCGAGGGCATCGCGCTGCTCGGCGACCAGATCGGCGGCCTCGTCGGGCACGCCGAAGAGCTCCCCGGCCTCGGTGATCTCGGCGAACACGCCGTCGAAGGTCAGCGGGTCGGGCCGGTGGTCGGCGTCCTTGCACGCCGAGGGCGACACGTAGCTCAGCACGCCGAACCCTTCGAGCGTGTCGCGCCGGCCCGCGGTCTCGTCGGCGAAGTTGCTCTCCCAGCCCGCGTAGACCAGGTCGGGCTCGCTCGCGAGCACGGCCTCCTGCCCGGGAGCACCGTCCGAGAGGACCTCGACGTCGTCGGCCGCGTCGGCGTACGCCGGCGGGACGGGTCCGTCGAGGAAGGACGCGCCCACGACACGGTCGCCCAGGCCGAGGGCGAGCATCATCTCGAACGTGCTCGACTTGATCGTCACGACCCGCTGAGGAGGGCTCTCGACGGTCACGGCGAACCCGCAGTTGTCGAACGTGACCGGCCACGTGACCGCGTCGGTCGCGGTCGGCGCGGCGCTCGTGGCGGCGGCGGGGGCGTCGTCACCCGGCGTCGCCGTGCACCCCGCGAGCAGCGCGGCCGCCACGAGGGCGGGCACGAGCACGGCGCGGGTACGGGATCGGGTGGGACGGGGCGCGGGCATGCGAGACCTCCGGCAGGGTCGGACGAGGGGGACGACGCGCATCCTGCGTCGGGACCTGCCCTCCAGTGCGGAGCCAGCTCGCGGGGCCAGTGGCGGCCCCGGGTCCACTGCGTGCAATCTATGCCGAGCGCGCGCGGTGCGTCGAGCGCGGTCCGCGGTCCGCCGCGCGCGGTGCGAGGATGCACGGCAGACCCTGCCGACCATCGCGTCGGCGTCGGCTGCGGCGAGAGAAGGACCCGGTGACCGGATCACAGGACCAGCACGTGCCCGGAGCGTCGCCCACCGTGACCGTGCTCGCGGGCGGCGTCGGCGGCGCCAAGCTCGCGCAGGGGCTCGCGCGGTGCGTCGAGGACCTCACGGTCGTCGTCAACACCGCCGACGACGTCGAGCTCTACGGGCTCGCGATCAGCCCGGACCTCGACACCGTCATGTACACCCTGGCCGGGGTCGCGAACCCCGCGACCGGGTGGGGCGTGATCGACGAGACGTACGAGGCGCTCGGGGCCATGCAGCGGCTCGGTGAGCCGACGTGGTTCACGCTCGGCGACCGCGACCTCGCGACGCACGTGCTGCGCACCGACCGGCTGCGCCAGGGGCGTCCGCTGTCCGCGGTGACGGCAGAGCTCGCCGCAGCGCTGGGTGTGCGCGCCCGGCTGCTGCCCATGACGGACGACCGCGTCGCGACGATCGTCGAGACCCCCGCCGGGACGCTCGGCTTCCAGGAGTACTTCGTGGCGCGACGCCACCAGGACGAGGTCGTGGGGCTCACGTTCGACGGCATCGACGCGGCGCGCCCCGCGCCGGGGGTGCTGGCCGCGCTCGCGGACGCCGACGTCGTCGTCCTCGCACCGTCCAACCCGTTCGTCAGCATCGGCCCGGTGCTCGCCGTGCCCGGGGTGCGTGCCGCGCTCGCGGGCACCCGCGCCCGGCGCGTGGGCGTGAGCCCGATCGTGGCGGGCGACGCGCTCAAGGGGCCCGCCGCGGACATGCTGCGGGGGCTCGGGCACGAGGTCTCGGCGCTCGGTGTCGCGCGCCTCTACCAGGGCCTGCTCGACGTGCTGTGCATCGACGAGCAGGACCGCGAGCTCGCCGCCCCCATCGAGGACCTGGGCATCGAGGTGCTGGTGACGCAGGCCGTGATGCAGGGGCCCGAGGACCGTGAACGCCTCGCGCGCGAGCTGCTCGTGGCGGCCGGCGCCGCGTGAGCGTGCACGACGACGCGGGCGGTCACCCGGACGCCGCACCGGCCGGGAGCCCCGTCACGGCCGTCGTGCCGCTGCGGGACGGGCACTCGGGCAAGAGCCGGCTCGCGGCCACCCTGGGCCCGCGCGACCGGGGGCTGCTGGTCGCGGAGCTCGCCCGGCACGTGGTCACGACGCTGCTCGCCGTCGCGGAGGTCGCCCAGGTGGTCGTCGTGACCGAGGACCCGGGCTTCGTCTCCCGCACCCTGGGGCCGGCGGGGCCCCGGCTGCGGGTCGTCACCCAGCCGGCCGACCGGCCCGGGCTGAACGCGGCCGTCGACGTGGGCCGCGAGGTCGCGGCGGCCGGACCTGCCCGACGCGTGCTCGTGGTGCACGCCGACCTCCCCGCGCTGGGCGCCGCAGACGTCCGCGCCCTGCTCGCGAGCCCGGCACCCGTGGTGCTCGCCCCCGACCGGCGCGCATCGGGCACCAACGCCGTGGTCCTGGACGCGCCGGCGGCGGGGTTCCGGACCCGGTTCGGGACCGACAGCTTCGCCGCGCACCGCCGCGAGGCCGACCGGCTCGGGCTGGACGTCGCGGTCGTCACCCGGCCCGGGACAGCGGTCGACCTGGACGTGATCGACGACTGGTCGGTGCTGGCCGCCGACGTGCGCGAGCGCGTGGCGCGCGCCGTGCCGGTGACCGCCACGCTCGGCGGCGCCCGTGGTGCACACGGCGCACCGGGCGACGGCGGCGGCTGAGGGACGCGGTCAGCCCGCCGCGACCTCGAGCGGGAGCCGGACGCGCATCGTCGTGCCCGCGGGTGACGAGTCGACCTCGATGCTGCCGCCGTGGCGCCGCTCGACGATCCGCCGGGCGTTGTCGAGCCCCAGCCCGCTGCCCGCGCCCGCGGCCTTGGTCGTGAAGAACGCGTCGAAGACGTGGGGGAGCACGCCGGGGTCGATGCCCGGCCCGTCGTCGGCGATCTCGACCACGGCCTGCTCGCCGTCGCGGCGCGTGCGGACCGTGATCGTGCCGTGGCCGCCGAGCGCCTGCTCGGCGTTGACCAGGAGGTTCGTCCACACCTGGTTGAGCTCGGCGGGGAAGACCGGCACGGGCGGCAGGCCGGGGTCGTAGTCGCGCTCGATCGCGAGGCCCGCGAGCTTGGCGCCCAGCATGACGATGGTGGAGTCGAGCCCGGGTCGCAGGTCGACCGGTGTCGGCGCGGCGCTGTCGCGGTGGGCGTACTGCTTGACCGCCGCGACGAGCGTCGAGATGCGGGACGCCGAGTCCTCGAGCTCCTCCATGAGCGCCTCGCTCTCGAGCGAGTACGCGAGCCACCGCAGCGGGGCCTCGGGCGACGACGGCTCGGTGACCTCCACCACCTCGTCGACCCACGACGGGTCGAGGCCCGCGGCGACGTAGATCGCGGCGAGGTCGTCGGCGCCCCCGACACCCAGGGCGTCGAGGTGCAGGGCGAGCTCGTCCTCGGCGTCGGAGCGCGCGAGCGGGCCCAGGTCGAGGTCCGTCTTCGAGGCCCGCTCGATCGCCCGGTCCTGCAGGTCGACCAGCTGGGCGATGGTCTCGGGCGGGATGCGCGCGTCCGCGACCGCCGCGAGCTTGTGGCGCATCCCGGCGACCCGCTCACGCAGCTGAGCGGTCGCACGCACGGCCGCCGACGCCGGGTTGTTGAGCTCGTGGGCCAGGTTCGCCGAGAGCCAGCCGAGCGACGCGAGGTGCTCGCGCTGGCGGATCTGCGCCTCGCTGTTGCGGATGCCCACGAACAGGCCGTCGAGCAGGTGCACCGCCATCGGGAACGTGGTGCGGACGAACTCCCCGAAGTCGGCGGCCGGGAGACGGAAGAAACGGCTCGGCGCGGTCGTCGTGATGCTGGTGGCGTACACCTGCTCGTCGCCGATGTACGCGCGCAGCGCGCCGCCGTACGAGCCGCGGTGGCTGGTCTCGTTGAGCAGCACGTCCTCGCCACCCATCTGCCGGGTCAGGCGCAGCGCGCCGTCGACCAGCACGTAGAAGCCGGCGGCCGGCTCGCCCTCCCGCACCACGACCGTGCCCGCGTCGTACGTGCGCAGCTCGCCGCGGGCGACCAGCCAGTCGAGCTGGTCGTCGGTCAGGGCCTCGAACAGGAACAGGCTGCGCAGCTCGTCCCGGTCGATGCGCGTGCTGCTCATCGGGTCTCCTGGAGGTGGCGGTGCACGAGGAAGACCGCCATGGCCCCCTCGCCGACGGCTGACGCGACGCGTTTGACCGACGCGGCCCGCACGTCGCCGGCGACGAACACCCCCGGCATGCTCGACTCGAGCAGGTACGGGTCACGCGTCAGCGGCCAGCCCGCGGGTGGGCGCCCCTCGGCGTCGAGCAGGTCGGGTCCGGTCACCACGAACCCCCGGGGGTCGCGCGCCAGCACCGCGCCGAGCCAGTCCGTGCGGGGGGCGGCGCCGATCAGCACGAAGAGCCACGACGCGGGGACCGTCTCGAGCGAGCCGTCGGTGCTGTCCCGCAGCACGATCTGCTCGAGGTGCTCGTCCCCGGCGGCGCCCACGACCTCGGTGCAGGTGCGCACCTCGATGCCGGGTTCGGCCTCGATCCGGTTCACCAGGTACTCGGACATCCCGGTGCGCAGGTCCGCCCCGCGCACGAGCACCACGACGCGGCGGGCGTAGCGCGTGAAGAACAGCGCCGCCTGCCCGGCCGAGTTCGCGCCGCCGACCACGTAGACGTCCTGGTCCTTGCAGTTGAGCGCCTCGTGCGCAGCCGCGCCGTAGTACAGCCCGCGGCCCGCGAAGGCGTCGACGGGCTCCTGCATGCGGGTGTAGCTCACGCCCGTGGCCAGCACGACCGCGAGCGCCGTCACCGCGCTGCCGTCGGCGAACCGCACGACCCGGCCCTCGCCGTGCTCCTCGATGCCCACGGCCTCGACCGCTGTGAGGATCTCGACGCCGAAGCGCAGGGCCTGGGCGCGGGCGCGCTGCGCGAGGTCGGCCCCCGAGAGTCCCGAGGGGAAGCCGAGGTAGTTCTCGATGCGGCTGCTCTGCCCGGCCTGCCCGCCCGTCGCGGTGCGCTCCACGAGCAGCGTGTTCAGGCCTTCGCTGCTCCCGTACACCGCGGAGCCGAGCCCGGCCGGGCCGCCGCCGATCACCACCAGGTCGTAGAACGGGTGCCCGGCGGTCGTGGACAGCCCCACCCGGTCCGCGAGCTCGGGCAGCGACGGCCGGACCAGGACCTCGCCGTCCGTCAGCAGGACCACGGGGAGCGACGCGGGGTCGGCGCTGCGCTGCGCGGCCTCGAGCAGCCGACCGCCCGCCTCGCTGCGCACGTCGAGGTGGCGGAACGGGACCGCGTTGCGGGCCAGGAACTCCTTGAGCGCCTGGGTGCGCAGCGACCACTGGTCGCCCAGCACCGTGATGCCCTCGAACGCGGGCCGGTTGTCGGACGCCCACTCGGCCAGCAGGTCGTCGAGCGCGGGGTAGAGCCGTTCCTCGGGCGGGTCCCACGGCTTGAGCAGGTATCGGTCGAGGTCGACGTCGTTGATCGCGCGGATCGCCGCGTCGGTGTCGGCGTAGGCGGTGAGCAGCACCCGGCGGGCCGAGGGGGCCACGTCCATGGCCTCCTCGAGGAACTCGACCCCGGACATGCCAGGCATCCGGTAGTCGGCCAGCAGCAGGGCGACCTGCTCGCCGCGCAGCGCGAGATCGCGCAGCGCCGCGAGCGCCGACGGGCCGTCGTCGGCGCGCACCACCCGATGGGTCTCGCCGTAGTGGCGTCGGAGGTCGCGCCCGAGCGCCCGGCCCACGGTGGGGTCGTCGTCGACCGAGAGCAGCACGGGGCGCGGGCTCACGGGCCGTCCTCGGGGTCAGGTCCGGTCCCGGGGTCCGGGCAGCGGTCGATCGTCGTCATGCGGTCCTCCGGCGGGGTGGCTCGCGGACACCTCGACTATCGCGCCCGTGCCGCCCGGTCGCCAGCCCTGGCCGGCCGGCGTCGGGCGGCGGGCGGAACAGGTGGGCGGCAGGCATGGACGGCGGCCGTGCGCCGGTGGGGTAATGGGGCGATGGTGCCCAGGGTGCACGTGCGTCGTCCGTCGCTCGACCCTGCGTCCGCCGAGCCGGTGATCGTGCTCGGCGCGGGACCCGGAGGGCTCGCGGTCGCGGCAGCCCTGGCCCGTCGGGGCGTGCGCGCGCTCGTGCTCGAACGCTCGGACGCCGTGGGTGCGTCGTGGCGGCGGCACTACGACCGGCTGCACCTGCACACCCCGCGCCGGTTGTCGGGGCTGCCGGGGATGGCGATCCCGCGCCGCTTCGGCCGGTGGGTCTCCCGGGACGACGTGGTGCGCTACCTCGAGGCGTACGCGGCGCGCCACCACCTGCGGGTGCGGACCGGGGTCGAGGTCACCCGGGTCGAACGGGGCCCGGCGGGCTGGGTGGTGCGCACCGCGGGGGGCGAGACCTTCACGGCCCGTGAGCTGGTGGTGGCCACGGGGTACAACCACACGCCCGTGCCGCCGCGCTGGCCCGGTGTCGACACCTTCACGGGTGAGCTGCTGCATGCGGCCGACTACCGCAACCCGGTGCCGTTCCGCGGGCGCGACGTGCTCGTGGTCGGCGTCGGGAACACCGGTGCCGAGATCGCCGTGGACCTGGTCGAGGGCGGCGCGGGACGCGTGCGTCTGGCGGTCCGCACCCCGCCGCACATCGTCCGGCGCAGCTCGGCGGGGTGGCCCGCCCAGCTCACCGGGATCCTGGTGCGGCGGCTGCCGGTGCCGGTCGTGGACCGCATCGCGCGTCTGCTCGCCCTGGTCGAGGTGCCCGACCTGGGGCGGTACGGGCTGCCGCGCCCGCGCACCGGCCTGTACTCGCGGGTCAAGGAAGGCTCGGTCCCGGTGCAGGACGTCGGGCTGATCGACGCGGTCCGGGCCGGGACGGTCGAGCCGGTCGCGGCGCTCGACGCCGTCGACGGGCCCGACGTGCTGCTGGCCGACGGCTCGCGGCTCACCCCTGACGTGGTCATCGCCGCGACGGGGTACCTGCGCGGGCTCGAGCCGATCGTGGGGCACCTGGGCGTGCTCGACGCGCGCGGCCTGCCCGTCGCGCACGGCCCGCGGACGCCGGTCGGCGCGCCGGGGCTGTACTTCACGGGCTACACGAACCCGATCAGCGGGATGTTCCGCGAGCTGCGGATCGACGCGGTGCGGATCGCCCGCGCGGTCGCCCGTCGGCGCGCCCGGGCGGGTGGTGCCCGTGGTGCCCGGGCAGGTGGTGCCCGGGTGGCGGTGGGGGATCCGGCCGTCCCCGTGGGCGGGCGTACGCGGTAGGTCGTGGGGAGGCGCCGGTGCGCCACGGGTCGGCGCGGTGCATCCGGCCGATGCCCGATCACTCAGGTGGCGCCCCCGCCGGTTCGGGGGCAGCGTCCGGGGCCGGGAACCGCTGTGCGAGCGCCGTGCGGATCTCGAGGTGACGCACGAGGAAGGCGCGTTCGTCGAGCCGTTTGCGTCGCAGCCAGCCGGTGACCTCGTCGTTGCACTTGCTGGCGTTGCACGAGCCGCAGGCCGGCGCGATGTTGTCCAGGGTGTACCGCCCGCCGCGGGACAGCGCCAGCACGCAGTCGCGCTGGAGGGGTCTGTCGGTCGCTCCGCAGTAGGCGCAGCCGCCCCACGCGTCCTTGAGGGCGGCCCACTGCTCGTCGCTGAGGTCGTGCTCGACACGGTCCATCCGGCGCTTGCGCTTGCGGGCGGCCCTGACCTTGCGACTCCGGATGACCGCCATCGGCCCAGGCTAGGCGCTCAGGCGACCGTTGCCGGGGAGGGTGGGGCGCCGGGCAGCGCGTGCGCGACCGCGTCGCACACGTCGACCGCGGGGTCGAGGTCCCGCACGCCGCAGGCCACGCGCCGCAGCAGCGTGCGGAACGTGTCGCGCTCGGCGGGGTCCAGGTCGGCCAGGAGGGCGTCCTCGGCGCGGCGGACCTCGCTCTCGAGGTCGGCGAGGTGCACGGCGCCGCGCGGGGTCGTCACGATCTTGCGGGCCCGGCGGTCGGCGGGGTTCTGCCGGCGCTCGACCAGGCCCGCGGCGACGAGGTCGTCGATGAGGTACGTCATCACGGTGCGGTCGATGCCGAGGTGCGCGGCCAGGGCCTGCTGGTTGGGCTGGTCGCCGTGCTCGACGGCGGCGAGCACCTGGTAGCCGCGGGTGCCGTGGGGGAGGTCGCCGAGCAGCCGGGCCACCGAGCACTGGTAGGCGCGCAGCAGCACGCCGAGGTGCCAGCCGAGGTCGTCCTGGGTGCTGCTCATGGTCGCGATCCTAGCCGCGGGTCCGTGGTTGCTCAACACTTCGGCCGAACATATGATCTGCTGGACAACGTATTTTGAAGGGTAGGCGCACGGATGCCGGACTACGGCCACGACCTCGTCCTCGGGTCGTTCATCACCCCGACCAACGCCGCACCGCAGCAGGTCGTCGCCCTGGCCCAGGCGTCCGAGCGATCAGGCCTCGACCTGGTCACCTTCCAGGACCACCCGTACCAGCCCGGCTTCCTCGACACCTGGACGCTGCTGTCCTACGTCGCGGCCCGCACCGAGCGGGTCGTCCTGGCCCCGAACGTGATCAACCTGCCGCTGCGCCCGCCCGCCGTCCTGGCCCGCGCCGCCGCGAGCCTCGACCTGCTCAGCGGGGGACGCCTCGAGCTCGGGCTCGGTGCCGGAGCCTTCTGGGACGCGATCGCCGCGATGGGCGCCCGCCGCCTGAGCCCCGGTCAGGCCGTCGACGCGCTCAGCGAGGCGATCGACGTGATCCGTGGCATCTGGGACACCGCGAGCACCACCCGGCTGCGGGTCGACGGCACGTACTACGCGCTCGACGGCGCGAAGCGCGGCCCGGCCCCGGCGCACGACATCGGCATCTGGCTCGGCGCCTACAAGCCCCGCATGCTGCGCCTGACCGGCGCGAAGGCCGACGGCTGGCTGCCGTCGCTGAGCTACATCAAGTCGCTGACCGATCTGAGCGACGCCAACGCGGTGATCGACCAGGCCGCGCACGACGCCGGGCGCGAGCCTGCGGCGATCCGCCGGCTGCTCAACGTCGGCGGGCAGTTCGGGCCGCCGAGCGACCGGCTCCTCGCCGGGCCCCCGCAGCAGTGGGTCGAGCAGCTCGCGGTGCTCACGCTCGAGCACGGCTTCAGCGGCTACATCCTCCAGGGCGACGACGCCACGCAGCTGGAGCGGTTCGGCCAGGAGGTCGCGCCCGCGCTGCGCGAGCTCGTCGCCGCCAAGCGCGGCACCGACGGGGCGGGGGACTGACGTGGACTACGGACACCCGCTCCAGCTCGGGACGCGTCTGCGCGGCGGTTCGATCACGCCCGAGATCGCCGTCTCCCGGGCCCTGCTGAGCGAGCAGCTGGGACTCGACCTCGTCACGTACGCGGACCACCCGGACCAGCCCGAACGTCTGGACGTGTGGACCCTGCTCAGCTGGGTCGGCGCCCGCACCGAGCGGGTGCACCTCGCCGCGACCGGGCTCGACGTCGCCGTGCGGCCGCCCGCGGTCGTGGCGCGCGCCGCCGCGAGCCTCGACCTGCTCACCGGTGGGCGCATCGCGCTCTCCCTGGGTGCGGGCCTGACCTCCGACGCGCCCCGCCGCTCCTTGGCGGCGCTCGGCGAGGCGGTCGACGTGGTGCGGGGGATCTGGGCCGCCGGCGAGCGCGAGCCGCTGCACGTCGACGGCACGGTGCACCGGGTCGACGGCGCCCAGCGCGGACCCGCCCCGGCGCACCGCATGCCGATCTGGCTCCCGGGGTCCGACCCCGCGATGCTGCGGCTCGTGGGGCGGCAGGCCGATGGCTGGCTCACGTCCCTCGACGAGCACACGTCCGACCACCCGGCACCCGGGCACCATGCGCTCGCGGGGCTCCGCGCGGCCCAGGCCGTGATCGACCAGGCCGCGACCGAGGCCGGCCGCGACCCACGCGAGATCCGTCGGCTCGTGACCGTCACCGGCCGGTTCGCCCGGACCCCGGGCGGCTTCCTCGTGGGACCCGGCGACCAGTGGGTCGAGGAGCTGCTCCCGCTCGTGCTGGACGAGGGCGTGGGGACGGTCCTGCTGGCCGACGACGACCCGCACGTCATCGAGCGGTTCGCCGCCGAGGTCGCGCCCGCGCTGCGCGAGGCCGTGACCCGCGAGCGCGCATCGGCCGGCACGGTCGAGCGGACTGTCCCGAGCATCTTCGTGCGGTCCCGCCGCCGCGAGGGCATCGACTACGACGCGGTGCCAGCCTCGCTCGCGGGCACCGCCGTCGAACCCGGCGACCCCGCGTACGCGAGCGTGCGCTCGACGTACCTGCGCGGCGGCTCACCGGGCCTCGTGCTGCGCCCGCGCACCTCGGCCGAGGTGGTCGAGGCCCTGGCGTTCGCCCGCACGCAGCCCGTGCCGATGGCGCTGCGCAGCGCTGGCCACGGCATCAGCGGCCGCTCGACCAACGACGGCGGCATCGTGCTCGACCTCGGGGCTCTCGACACCATCGAGGTGCTCGACGAGGCCACGCGCCGGGTGCGCATCGGTCCCGGCGCCCGGTGGGGCGACGTCGCCGCCGCGCTCGCGCCCTACGGCTGGGCGCTCAGCTCGGGCGACCACGGAGGCGTCGGGGTCGGCGGGCTCGCGACAGCGGGCGGCATCGGATGGTTCGCGCGCGAGCACGGCCTGACGATCGACCACCTGCGCGCCGTGGACATGGTGCTCGCCGACGGCAGCCAGGTCCGCGCGAGCGACACCGAGAACCCCGAGCTGTTCTGGGCCGTGCGGGGTGCCGGGGCCAACTTCGGCATCGTCACGGCGTTCGAGCTCGAGGCCGACGCGGTGGGTGACGTCGGGTTCGCGCAGCTCGCGTTCGACGCGAGCGACACCGCGGACTTCCTCGAACGGTGGGGCGCCTGGGTCGAGTCCGCGCCCCGGGACGTCACGAGCTTCCTGATCATGGGGCGCCCCCGTGCTCGTCAGCCCGTCGTGGCGCAGGTCCTGGCAACGGTCGACTCAGACGACCCGCAGACGGTGATCGACCGGCTCCAGCCCGTGGCGCAGATCGCGCCCCTGCTCGACCAGCGCGTGCAGATCCTGCCGTACCCCGCGGTCGTCGACCTGCCCCAGGGTCCGCACGACGGCCAGGGCGAGCCGGTGACCCGCTCGGCCCTCGTCGAGCACCTGACGCCCGAGCTGGCCAGGGCAGCGGCCGACCTCGTCGCGAGCGGCGCGGTGCACTTCTTCCAGATCCGCTCGGTCGGGGGAGCCGTCGCCGACGTCGCGCCCGACGCCACGGCGTACGCCCACCGCAGCGCGAACTTCTCGCTGATCGCGTTCGGATCGAACCGCGCACGCCTCGACGCGCTGTGGGACGCGATGCAGCCGCACTTCACCGGCCTGTACCTGAGCTTCGAGACCGACCCGCGCCCCGAGCGGCTGCTCGACGCCTACCCGCCGGCCACGCTCGCCCGGCTGCGCGCGCTCAAGTCCCGGATCGACCCCGAGAACGTGTTCCGCGACAACTTCAACATCACCCCCGATCCCGACCTCGAGCCCGACCCCGCGGCGGTGCCGGTGGCCTGAGGGGCGACGGCCCGAGGCGTGGCGGTGGCAGGGGCTGCCCGTCACACGGGCCCGAAGGCCAGCACGCAGTTCTGGCCGCCGAAGCCGAACGCGTTGGTCACCGCGTACCGCACCGGCATCTCGCGCGCGGTGCCGGGCACGTAGTCGAGGTCGCACGCCGGGTCGGGGGTCGTGTAGTTGATCGTGGGCGGCACGACGCCCTCGACGATCGACATCGCGCACAGCAGCGACGCGAGGGTCCCCGCGGCCCCGATGAGGTGGCCGGTCATGGACTTGGGCGCGGTGACCGCGAGCGCGTCCGCGTGGGCCCCGAAGACCTGCCGGAGGGCCATGGTCTCGGTGCGGTCGTTGGCCTGGGTCGAGGTGCCGTGCGCGCACACCAGGTCCACGTCGGCCGGGTCCAGGCGGGAGCGTTCGAGCGTCTGGCTGATGGCCCGTGCCGCGTACCGGCCCGTGGGGTCGGGGGCCACGACGTGGAACGCGTCGGAGGTCATCGCCCCGCCCAGCACCTCGGCGTAGACCCGCGCGCCGCGCGCCCGGGCCCGGGACAGCCGTTCCATCACGCAGACCACGGCCCCCTCGGAGAACACGAAGCCGTCGCGTTCGGCGTCGAACGGCCGGCTCGCCTCCTGCGGGGAGTCGTTGCTGCGCGAGAGCCCGCGCATCGCGGTCAGGCCCGCGAACATCACCGACGTGATCGCCGCGTCGGTGCCGCCCGCGACCACGACCTCGGCGTCCCCCGCGAGCAGCGTGCGGCGGGCCTCGAGCAGCGCGTGCGTGCCGCTCGCGCACGCCAGGGCGCTCGCGTTGACGGGCCCGTGCACCCCCAGGTCGATCGCCACCTCGCAGGCCGCCATGTTGGTGAGCGAGGACGCGACGAAGCTCGGGTGCACCGCACGGACCCCGCCGCGCTCGTAGGCCTCGGTCGACGCCTGGATCTCGGGGAAGCCCGAGACCGCGCTGTTGAGCACGACAGCGGCGTCGAGCCCTTCGAGGTCGGTGCCCAGGCCCGCGTCCGCGACGGCTTCACGCGCGGCCACGACAGCGAGCTGGGACGCGCGCGAGGACCGGTTGATGCGTTTGACGGGCAGGAAGTCGGCCGGGTCGAAGCCCCGCACCTCGCCCGCGATCCGGGTCGGCAGGTCCGACGCGTCGAAGGCCGTGATCTTGTCGATGCCGCTGCGCCCCGCCACCAGACCGGACCACGTCGCGCTCCAGGTCAGGCCCAGCGGGGTCACGGCGCCCATCCCGGTCAGGACGACGCGCTCGTGGTCCTCAGGCACGCGGGACCGCCCCGGTCGTGGCGACGGGCGTCTCGAGCAGCCCCGCGGCGTCGTCGTGGGCCGCCAGCTCCGCGACCCGGAAGTGCATCTTCTTGCCCGTGGCCGTGAGCGGCACCGCCTCGACGAACCGGTAGGAGCGGGGACGCTTGAAGTTCGCGAGGCCGTCGTGCGCCCGGCAGAACGCGTCGAGGTCGTCGGCCGTGAGGTCCTGGTCACGGCGTACCACGTACGCGACGAGGCGCTGTCCCCAGTGCGCGTCGGGCACCCCCACCACCACGGCGTCGAGCACGCCCGGGTGCTCGGCCAGCACCGCCTCGACCTGGACGGGGTGCACGTTCTCCCCGCCCGAGATCACCATGTCGTCCTTGCGCCCCAGGATCGTCACGTAGCCGTCCGCGTCCCACGTGGCCATGTCGCCCGGGTAGAGCCAGCCGTGGTGGAACTTCTCCTCGTCGGCGCTGGTGAGGTTGACGTAGCCGTAGCCCGACTTGGGGGACCGCATGATCACCTCGCCGGCCTCGGTGCCGTCGCGCGCCACCAGGTCGTCGGGCGAGGCCAGGCGGTCCTCGTAGACCCGGACCACTGCGACGTCGTCGTCGGTGCACGCCCGCCCCGCCGTCCCGGCCCGCTCGGGCAGGTCCTCGGGGCGCAGGAACGTGTTCCAGAACGCCTCGGTGGTGCCGTACCCGTTGAACAGGCGCGGCGTGAGGACCTGCTGGTAGCGCAGCGCGGCGGCCCGGTCGAGCGGCGCCCCCATCGTCACGATGCCGCGGAGGGTGGCGAGGTCGCGCGGTGCGCGCTCCTGCTCGGCGGCGAGCATCGCGAGCGTGACCGGGGCGCCGATCAGGAACGTCAGGCCGTGGGCGGCGACCCAGTCGAGCACGGTGGCGGCGTCGAAGCTGCGCAGCGGCACGACGCCCGCACCGACGTAGAACGCGGGGGTGGGGCCACCCGAGTGCAGGCCCCCCCGGTGGAACCACGGCGTCATGTTGAGCGTGCGGTCGTCCGGGGTGAGGGGGAAGTGCATGATCACGTCGTGCGCGCTCAGCACCTCGACGAGCGACGGCAGCGCCACGCCCTTGGGCATGCCCGTGGTGCCCGAGGTGTACAGCCGGGTGGTCTCCTCGAACGTCGAGAAGTCGTCCGGCAGCGGGGGCAGCTCGCCCGCTGACTGCCCCACGGCCTCCTCGAAGCTCTGCGCGCCGCTGCGTCCTGGTCCCACCACGAGCACGGTCGGGACCGCGGTGGCGAGCTCGAGTGCGGTCTCGGCCGCGGGTGCGCACTCCGCGTCGACCACGAGCACGACCGGCGTGCTGTCGTCGAGCACGTGAGCCGTCTCGGCCGGGGCCAGGCGGTAGTTGATCGGCACGCTGATCGCGCCGAGCCGCTGGGTGGCCAGGTACAGCAGCGCGAACTCGACCCCGTTGTACAGCTGGAACACCACCCGGTCGCCGCGCCCCACGCCGCGCTCGGCGAGCGCCCGCGCCGTCCGGTCGACCTGCTCGCCGAGCTGCGCGTACGTCCAGTCCTGGCCCGAGGGCGGGTCGCTCAGCGCCACACGGTTCGCGTACCGCTGCACGTTGCGCCGGAACCCCGCGACGTACGTGAGCTCGTGCTCGAGGTACGTCCTGAACCGGGTCGGGTCATAGCTCATGCGGCACGTCCTTCCAGGTCTGCGCGGTGCCGGCCGGCCGGGCCGCGGCACCCTCGGGGGCCAGTGTGTCCTGGTATGGGAGTATCTGGCTACGTCTGGAGGTGGCGCATGGGAGCGTTCGTGCTCGTCCCGGGGGCCGGGGGAGACGCCTGGTACTGGCACCGGGTCGTGCCGCTGCTGCGGGCGGCCGGGCACGACGCGCTCGCGGTCGACCTGCCGGGCGACGACCCCGCGGCCACGCTGCCCGAGTACGCGCGCCTCGTCCGGGACGCGATCGGCGACCGGACCGGCGTGGTGCTCGTGGCGCAGTCGCTCGGCGGCTTCACCGCGCCGCTCGTCGCCGCCCACGGCGCCGTGCGGGCCGTCGTGCTCGTCAACGCGATGGTGCCCGTCCCGGGGGAGACCCCGGGCGAGTGGTGGGAGGCCACCGGCTGGGCCGATGCGCAGGCCAGGGCCGCGGCGGACGGCGGCTACCCGCACGGGCTCGACCCCGAGGTGGTGTTCCTGCACGACGTGCCGCCCGAGGTCCTGGCGACCGGGGGCGAACCCCGTGGCGAGGCGGACGCCGTGTTCGGCTCGGTGTGCGACTTCACCGCGTGGGGCGCCCCGGTCCACGTCCTGGCCGGCGCCGACGACCGGTTCTTCCCGCTCGGGTTCCAGCGAGCCGTGGCCCGCGACCGGCTCGGCCTGCCCGTCGAGGTGCTGCCCGGCGGGCACCTGGTCGCGCTCGCCCGGCCCGACGAGCTCGTGGGGCGGCTGCTGCAGGTCTGAGCCCGCTCGTTAGGCTGGCCCGATGACGGACGTGACGGACCCGCCGACGCACGCGACGCACGCGACGCTCGCCCAGGACGCCGAGGACCGGCTGCTCGTCTGGCTCCCCGCCGACCCGGCGCAGCGGGCGCTCGCGGACGAGTACGTGGCGTTCGTGCGCGCCGCGGGTGCGGCGGCGGTGGCCCGCGACGGCGGGCCCGAGCACCTCACGGCGAGCTGCTTCGTGCTCACCCCGGACCTCACGCACGTGCTGCTCTGCTACCACCGCAAGGGGCAGTTCTGGGTGCAGCTCGGTGGTCACGTCGAGGCCACCGACGTGTCGATGGCAGCCGCCGCGTACCGGGAGGCGCGCGAGGAGGGTGGCATCGTCGCCCTGCACACCCCCGATCCGCTGCCCGTCGACGTCGACCGGCACGGGCTGAGCGGCAGCTTCGGTGCGTGCCGGACGCACTGGGACGTGGGCTTCGTGGCGTTCGCCGACGAGGCCGCCGTGCCGGTGACCAGCGCCGAGAGCGAGGACGTCGCGTGGTTCGCGGTCGACGCCCTGCCCGGGCGCACGCCGCCCGGCTTCGGTGACCGCCTCGCGACGGTGCTGGCCGAGCTCTTACACCGGCGGGCCGCACCGGCCGCCACCTGACCGGTGTCCCGGAGGTGCTGCCGCTGTTCGGCCCTGTCGGCGGGGTGGGGCGGGGGCCTACCCTCGCCGGGTGAGACGGACCAGTCGACCGCCCGCGACATCACGGGTCGACCTCGTGGGGCGCCTGCTGTTCCGGTGGCGCCTGGTCGTGGTCGCGGCACCGCGTACCGCGCAGACCGACGCGTTCTGGGTGCCCGGCTCCGGGGTCGAGGTGCCGGGAGACCTGCCGTCGGACGAGGTCACGGACAGGCTGGCGCCCGGGGACACGGTCAAGCTGGTCTTCGAGCGGCGCTGGCCGATCCGCACCGAGCGGATGTGGGTCCGCCTCGAGGAGGTCGACGGCGAGCACCTCGTCGGTCGGCTCGACAACGTTCCGTTCTACCTGCGGCGACCTCGTTACGGCGACCGGGTGGTCCTCACGCGCGAGCACGTCCTCGAGGTGGACCCGGGTCCCACGGCGGGTGGCCGGAACGACCAGGGCGGCGCCGGTGGCGACGTCGCGCAGGCCGGGTGAGCGAGGCCGCGCGGGACGGGTGGACGGCCCGGCGCCGTGGCACGATGCGGGTGTCGCGGGCGCCGTCGCCCACACGGCCAGAGACGCAGGAGGACGTGGTGCACGACGTATCCGCGCGGTCCGCAGCCCCCGCCGGCTGGCACGAGTCGGCCGACGGGACGGTCTACCCGCCTGAGCCCTGGTATCTCGGAGGCAGCCTGCTGCTGGCGGTCTTCCGGGTGCCGGTGGGTGAGGTGCCGCTGCTCGACGAGGCCCTTCCGGCCGGTCACCGGCCGGTGGTGCTGGGCGGTGACACCGTCGTCGGGCTCGCTGTGGTCGGGTACGCGCCCGGCGGGGTGCTGGCCTACGACGAGCTGCTCACGGCGCTGCCGACCCGGTGCGGTGCGGCGCTGCGCGTGACGATCCCGCAGATCTGGGTCACGAGCCCGCAGTCGCGAGCCGGGGGGCGTGAGCTGTGGGGGATCCCCAAGGAGATCGCGCAGGTGCGACGTGAGGCGGCGTCGTCGGGGGCCGTGCGCACCGAGGTGCGCACGGTGGCCGGCGAGCCGGTCGTGCGGCTCACGTCACGCGTCGGAGGGCGTGTGCTGCCGGGCCGGGTCCCGGTGCCGCTGCCCACCGCGCAGCGGCTCGACGGGCGCACCGTGGTCTCGCACAACCGGGTCGTCGCCCGGGTGCACCGGCTCGCGGCACGCTGGGAGGTCGCGGCCGGCGGTCCGCTCGGACACCTCGCGGGCCGGGAGCCCGTGGCGCAGGTCGTGCTGACCGATGCCTCGGTCGTGTTCGGCGAGCGGGTGGTGCGCGCGTGAGCGACGTCGCGCCGGGGGTGCGCGTCGCGGTCGTGACCGGGGGCGCCCGGGGGATCGGGCGGGCCGTCGCGGCCGAGCTGGTGGCCCGCGGCTTCACCGTCGTGCTGGGCGACCTCGACCTCGAGGTGACGCGGACGACGGCCGCCGCGCTGGGCCCTGACGTGGTGGCGCGCAGGCTCGACGTGCGGGACACGGTGCTGCTCGCGCGCCTCGTGGACGAGGTCGAGGACGAGATCGGGCCCATCGAGGTGTGGGTCAACAACGCGGGCGTCATGCCGACGGGCCGGTTCACGGACCAGGACGCGGCGGCCGCGGACCTGGTGGTCGACGTCGACTACCGGGCCGTCGTGCACGCGACGCGCCTGGTGCTGCCGCGCATGCTCGCGCGGGGCCGGGGGGTCGTCGTGCAGGTCGCGAGCGCGACCGGGAGCAAGCCGATGGCCGGGCTCGCGGTGTACTCGGGCGCCAAGGCGGCCGTGGTCGGGTTCTCGGAGGCGCTGCGCCGCGAGCTGCGGGGCACGGGCGTGCAGGTCTCGGTCGTGCTGCCCTACCTCGCGGCGACCGCGATGGGCGCGGGGATCACCCCTCAGCGGGGGTTCCGCGCGGTGACGGCCGAGCAGGTGGGTCGTGGGGTCATGTGGGCGATCGAGCGCCGCCGGTTCGCGGTGTACGTGCCGCGTCGGCTGGGCGTGCTCGCGCGGGTGTTCGGGAGCCTGCCTCTCCGGGTGCGGGACGCGGTGGACGACGTGATCGCGAGCGACCGGATCGGGCTCGGCGCCGAGCGGTGACCCCCCGGAACGTGACGTACCGGGACGAAATCAGGTCATGTGTCCAGATGGTGAGCGAAAAGCGTTCACAAGTTGGAATCGCCCAGGTGGATGGCTAGTTTCGTCGACGTTCCACCAGGTGACCGCGGGAGACCAGCGGTCCGGACGAGGGCAGGCCGACATGTTCACGACGACCACCAGCGCGATCGCGCCGGGTCGAGTCGTGCGGTCCGGCGCCCGGCGGGTCACCCGATGTCGAATGTGCGCGTTCAGCGCCGAGTGCTGCTGACCCAGCCCGCTCACCCCTGAGCCCCGCGCACCGGAACCATCCGGTGCGCCCCAGGTGACCCGCCCCGCGCCGCCGGGCCGTCACCGCCCCCGATCCACAGCCGCCCCGCCCGTCCGCTCACCGCGGCCGCGGTCGGTCGGTCCACGCCACCCCGCCCGAGGAGCACCCCGCCATGTCGCTGTGGAAGAACATCGTCGCCGTCGCCGTCCCGTCGGCCCTGCTGCTGACGGGCTGCGCCTCCGAGCAGACCGCCGCAGGGACGTCCGCGACCGGCCCCACGTCCACCGCGACGGTCGGCGCCGACGTCGAGATCCCCGAAGCGCTCGCCGAGCCCCTCGACGTCGCCCTCGTCACCCGCATCACCACGGGCTCGTGGTACGAGACGTACGCCCGTGCCGTCACCGCCCAGGTCGACGCGTTCGGCGGGTCGCTGCAGGTGTACGACTCCAACAACGACCTGAGCCGGATGGCCTCGAACGTGGACACCGCCGTGAACTCCGGCGTCGACGTCCTGCTCGTCAACAACGGCACCGCCGAGGCGCTCGACGGCCCCGTGCAGGCCGCCCTCGACGCGGGGATCGTCGTGCTCACCTACGACAGCGACCTGACGCTCGACGGCATCACCGCGATCAACCAGGACGACGCCGCGCTCGCGGGCAACGGCCTCGACCAGATCGCCGCCGACCTCGGTGACGACGCGAACCTCGTGGTGCTCTCGGTCGCCGGCTACCCGCCGCTCGACCGCCGCGCGGCGGTGGTCGACTCGTTCCTCGCGGCCCACACCGGAACGACCGAGGTCGCGCGCATCGGCCAGGTCTCGGGCAACTCGGCGCTCGACACCCAGGCCCAGGTCGACGCGCTGCTCAAGCAGTACCCGCAGCCCGGGCAGATCGACGCGATCTGGTCGCACTGGAACGAGTTCACCCGTGGTGCGTTCGAGGCGCTCAAGCAGGCAGGTCGCACGGACGTCGCTGTGTACTCGGTCGACCTGACCGATCAGGAGCTGCCGTACTTCTGGGACGAGGGCGTCAACTTCGTCGCCGCGTCGGCCACCAACCCCGCCACGATCGGCCAGTCGCAGGTGCGCCTGGCCTACCAGAAGGTCGCCGGCGAGGACGTGGGCACGTCGGTCGAGGTCGAGCCCGCGCTCGTGCTCAAGAAGGACCTTCCCGCCGAACCCATCACGTTCGCCGAGCTCGCCGACGTCGTCCCGGCGTGGTCGAGCACGAGCGTCGAGTGGCCCGAGTGGGTCACGGCGCTGGAGCTCCGCTCCAAGTGACTCTCGCGCTCGAGGGCATCACCCACGACTACGGCAACGGTCCCGTGCTGCGGGACGTGTCGTTCACCGTCGCCCCCGGAGAGGTCCACGCGCTCCTGGGGATGAACGGCGCGGGCAAGAGCACCCTCGTCCACCTGGCCACCGGTGTGCACACGCCCACCGGTGGCCGGGTGCTGCTCGACGGCACCCCGGTGCGCTTCGACCATCCCGGCGACGCGGCGCGCGCCGGGGTGGTGCTGCTGGCCCAGGAGGTCGACCGGGCGCTCGTGCCGCAGCTCACGGTCCACGAGAACCTCACCGCGGGTCTCGACCGCGCCCGGGGCCTGCGGTCGTTCAGCCCGCGACGCAACCGGCAGCGGGCCCGCGAGCTGCTCGCGCACCACGGCGTCGACCTCGACGTCGACCGCACCGTCGCGTCGCTGTCGCTGTTCGAGAAGCAGGTCCTCTCGCTCGTGCGCGCCGTGGCGGGGGACGCCCGCTACCTGCTGCTCGACGAGCCCACCGCGTCGTTCGACGCCGCCGAGACCGAGCGGTTCTACCGGATCGTCGCGGGCCTCGTGGCGGACGGCATCGGGATCGTCTTCATCTCGCACCGGCTCGCCGAGGTCTTCGTGCTCGCCGATCGCGTCACGGTGCTGCGCGAGGGCGTCACGGTCCTCGCCGCGCCCACGACCGCGACGGGCTCTCGCCAGGTCGTCGAGGCCATGACGGGTGAGCTCGCGGTCGCCCGGCGTCGCAGCGAGCCGACGGCCCCGGAGGCAACGGCCACCGACGCGACCGGCGAGGCCGCGCCGCCCGACGCCCCCACGGGCGCCCCGGCGCTCCGGGTGCGGGAGCTGCCGCTCGGGCGCGGTCGCCGGCCGCTCGACCTGAGCGTCGGGCACGGCGAGGTCGTCGTGGTCTTCGGCCAGCTCGGCACCGGCAAGACGACCCTGGCTCGCACCCTGTTCGGGCTCGAGGGCCCCTACCGGGTCGAGCTCGACGGACGCCCGGTGCAGGTCGGTGGCCCGGCGCACGCGGCCCGGCTCGGGTTCGGGCTGGTGCCCGAGGAACGCCGCCACCACGGCCTGTGGCTCGACGAGGACGTGCGCACCCACCTGGCCCTCGGCTTCCGCGGGCTCGTGCGCCCGCGCCGGGAGGACGCGCACGCCCGGCGCCTGGTCGCCGAGTACGACATCCAGCCGACCACCCCGGACCAGCTCGTGCGCCGGCTGAGCGGCGGCAACCAGCAGAAGGTGTCGATCGCGAAGTGGTCGGGCGCCCGACGCCGTGTCCTGGTGCTCGACGAGCCCATGAAGGGTGTCGACGTCTCCGCGAAGGAGGCCATCTTCCAGGCGATCGAGCGCAGCGCCGCGGCCGGCACCGGGGTCGTGTACCTCACGGCCGAGCCCGACGACGCGCTGCGCATCGCCGACCGGGTCGTGGTGCTCGACCGCACCGGACCCGTCGCCGACCGCCCCGCCCACGGTCTCGAACCGCTGGACCTCATGCTCGCCGCCGAGCCCGCCCCCAGGCCCGCACCAGAGAAAGCCGAGATCTCGTGACCGCGCTCACGCTCACCCCCACGCTGCCCAGCCGGGCGGCGGTGCGCACGTTCCTGTCCCGCTATGCCGGGGTGCTCGTCATCCTGGCCGTCGTGGCGTTCTTCGCCGTGGTCAACGACAACTTCCTCACGTTCAAGAACATGACCGACATCCTGCGCTCGGTGTCGGTCAGCGCGTTCCTCGCGCTCGGCGTCACGTTCTCTCTCGTGGTCGACGGCTTCGACGTGTCGATCGGCTCGGTCGCGAGCCTCGCGACGATCGGGGCGGCCGCGGCGATGGTCTACCACCGCCAGGAGCTGTTCGTCGCGATCCTCGTGCCGCTGCTGCTCGGTGCGGTCGTGGGCCTGGTCAACGCGCTGCTCGTGGTCCGGCTGCGGCTGCCGGACCTGCTCGCGACGCTCGCGATGATGTTCATCGTCAACGGCATCCAGCTCACGTACACCAACGGGTACTCGATCTACCCGGGCGTCATGACGGCGAGCGGCCCGGCGACCGGCATCATCGTGCCGTCGTTCCTGTTCATCGGGCAGGGCGACGTGCTGGGGGTGCCGTTCGCCGTGCTCCTGCTGCTCGCGGTCGTGGTCGTCGCGCACCTGTTCCTCACCCGGACCACCGTCGGCCGGCACATGTTCATGGTGGGCGGCAACGCGGAGGCGGCCCGGCACCTGGGCCTGTCGGTCGGGCGGCTCAAGACCATCGCCTACGTCGTGAGCGGTCTGCTCGCGGCCGTCGGCGGCATCGTGCTCACGAGCCGCATCGGCTCAGGCCAGATCTCGGCCGGGGCACCCATGCTCATGGACGCGGTCGCGGCCGCCTACGTCGGGTACGCGATCTTCGGGCAGAAGCGGCCCAGCGTGATCGGCACGCTGCTGGGCGCGCTGCTCATCGGGATCCTGCTCAACGGGCTGACCATGATGAACGTGCCGTACTACGCCCAGGACATCGTCAAGGGCGGCGTGTTCGCGATCGCCCTCGCGTTCGCCTTCCTCCGCAAGGACAAGTGATGAGCACCCCCACGCAGCACCGCCCCGACTTCGCCCAGGGCTTCTCGTTCCTGGGGCACACCGACCAGGGCGGGCGGCCCGACGGCTGCCAGGTCATGGTCGACCGCGGGTTCGCGTACGTCGCGCACGCGTTCTCGGGCGGCTTCTCGGTGATCGACGTGCGCGACCCGCGCCAGCCGGTGCTCACGGGTTTCGTGCCCGCGCCCCCGGGCACGTGGAGCGTGCACCTGCAGACCGCGGACGACCTGCTGCTGGTCGTCAACGCCAAGGACCTGTTCCAGGACGCCGCGTTCACGCGCGAGGACGACTACTACGGCCGCTCGGTGGGTGACGCGGCGCTGCGTGCCGAGCGCGGCTACGCGGCCGGGCTGCGGGTCTTCGACATCGCGACACCCGGCTCCCCGCGGGAGATCGCGTTCCTGCCCGTCGAGGGCGTCGGGCTGCACCGGCTCTGGTACACGGGCGGGCGCTGGGCGTACGCGTCGGCGCTGCTCGACGGGTACAGCGACTACATCTTCGTGACGATCGACCTGGCCGACCCGACCCGGCCCGAGCTCGTGGGCCGCTGGGCGCTGCCCGGCATGCACCAGGCCGGCGGCGAGAGCCCCACGTGGGAC
Source organism: Cellulomonas sp. P22 (assembly GCF_044392165.1). Classification (NCBI taxonomy): domain Bacteria; kingdom Bacillati; phylum Actinomycetota; class Actinomycetes; order Micrococcales; family Cellulomonadaceae; genus Cellulomonas; species Cellulomonas sp. P22. The sequence goes on along the minus strand of NZ_JBISBW010000005.1, from coordinate 94,846 downwards.
GACACGCGGTGGCGGTACGGGCTGCACCACGCGATCGTGCACGGCGACACCGCGTACGCCTCGTGGCGCGACGGCGGCCTGACGCTGCTCGACGTCGCGGACCGTTCCGCGCCGCGGCTGATCTCGGCGCGGAACTGGTCGGACCCGTTCGGCGGCGGCACGCACACCGCGCTGCCGCTGCCCGGGCGCGACCTGCTCGTGGTGGCCGACGAGGGCATCGCTGACCACGCGGCCGACGGGGTCAAGCACACCTGGGTCTTCGACATCCGCAACCCCGCGAACCCGACGAGCATCTCGACGTTCCCGCAGCCCGCCGAGGACGACTTCGTGGCCAAGGGCGGCCACTTCGGCCCGCACAACCTGCACGAGAACCGACCCGGCAGCTTCCAGAGCGAGACACTGGTCTTCGCGACGTACCAGAACGCGGGGCTGCGGGCCTACGACCTGACCGACCCCTACCGGCCCGAGCTCGTCGCGGGCTGGGTGCCGCCGGCCCCCGCGCGGATGGTCGACACGCGTCCGGGTCGGCCGCAGGTCATCCAGTCGTTCGACGTGCTCGTCGACGCCGAGGGCGTCGCGTACATGACCGACTACAACGCGGGGCTCTACGTCCTGCAGTACGAGGGCTGAGGACATGACGACGACGGACCCGGCGGGCGTGCTCGCCGACCTGCGCGCGGTGCTGCCCGCCGCGGCGGTCGTCACCGCCTCCGACCGGGTCGACGCGCGGCTGACCGACGCGTCGGGGGTGCCCGCCGCGGGTCGACCGCTCGCGCTGCTGCGCCCCGTCGACACCGCGCAGGTCGCGGCCGCGCTCACGGTCGCGCACCGTCACCGCGTGCCCGTCGTGCCGCAGGGGGCGCTGACGGGGCTGGCCGGGGGAGCCAGTGCGGTCCCGGGCGCGCTGCTGCTCGACCTGTCGGGGATGGACGCGATCGTCCGCATCGACCCTGTCGACCAGGTCGCTGTGGTGCAGCCCGGCGTGGTGGTCGACGACCTCGCCCGGGCCGCCGCCGCGCAGGGCCTGTTCTACGCGCCCGACCCGGCGTCGTCGGACCGCGCCACGGTCGGCGGCACCATCGCGACCAACGCCGGTGGGATGCGGTGCGTCAAGTACGGCGTCACCCGCGACGTCGTGCGCTCGCTCGAGGTCGTGCTCGCGGACGGCACCGTGCTCAGGACGCGCCCGGCCACGGTCAAGGCCGTGGCGGGGTACGACCTGACCGGGCTCGTGGTCGGCTCCGAGGGGACCCTCGCGGTCGTCACGCAGGCCACGCTCGACCTGCTGCCCGCGCCGGGCCCGGTGCGCGGCACGAGCGCGACGTTCGCGTCGGTGGCCGACGCGCTCGCGGCCGCGAACGCGATCATGGCCGGCCCGCACCGCCCCAGCACGCTCGAGCTGCTCGACGGCGTGGTGCTCGCCGCGGTCGCGGCCCACGTCCCCGACGCCGGGCTGCCCACCGGTGCGCGGGCCTGGCTGCTGGCCCTGACCGACGCGCGCGCGGGCGCCGAGGACGACCTGGCGGCGTTCACCGCGGCCTGCGTGGCGCACGGCGCCCTCACGACGGCGACGGCCGACGACCCGAGCCGAGTCGAGGACCTGCTGACCGCGCGCCGCGCGTTCAACCCGGCCATGCGGGCGCTGCGTGGGGCGAGCCTCAACGAGGACGTCGCGGTGCCGCGCGCCCGCCTGGCCGACCTCATCTCCGGGCTGGCGGTCATCGCGGCACGCACGGGGCTCGTGATCGGCTCGGGCGGCCATGTGGGCGACGGGAACCTGCACCCCGTGATCGCCTACGACCCGTCCGACGCCCGGCAGGTCGAGGCCGCGGCCGACGCGCACCGGCAGGTGCTCGACCTCGCCGGTGAGCTCGGCGGGACGGTCACGGGGGAGCACGGCATCGGCACCGAGAAGCTGGGTGCGGTCGACGCGGAGCTCGGCCCGACCGTCCGTGGGCTGCAGCGGGCGCTCAAGGCGGTGTTCGACCCGCTCGGGATCCTCAACCCGGGCAAGAAGCTCTGACGGGTTCCTGTCCTACAGGGCTGTCGACCGCGACACGGGACGATTTGCCACCTTTCGTGGGTATTTCGCCGTGCCTGCCGCTACGTTCATGACGTCGGCCGGACGGCGACGGTCGAGCTCGCGCGCTGCCGCGCCGCCTTCGTGCCTCGACCAGAGATCGGACAAGTCACATGGCAACTCTCGTGCTCGAACGACGTCGCACCGGCTGGGACGTCGTCCTCGGCATCCTGCTCGTCCTGGGCGGGTTCGTCGTCCTCGGTGACGTCGTCCTCGCCACCGTCGTCTCCGTCCTCCTCATCGCGTGGACGAGCCTGCTCAGCGGGATCGTCATGCTCGTGGGTGCCCTGTTCCGGATCCGCTCCGGCGGCGCGTGGTCGGCCGCTCTCGGCGGCGCGGTCCTCACGGTGCTGGGGCTGTTCATGCTCCGCAACCCGATCATCGGGGCGGTCACGCTCACGATGCTCGCGGGCGCGCTCTTCCTGACGGGCGGACTCGCTCGGGTGGTCGCGGCGTTCCAGTCGCCGCAGCACAAGCTGATCCTGGCGGTCAGCGGGCTGGTGTCGATCGGCCTCGGCGTGTACGTGCTGATCAACCCCGTCGTCGCGACCCTGACGCTCCTGGGCGTGCTGCTCGGTGTGCAGATCGTGGTCGAGGGGCTCACTCTCGTCACGCTCGGCCGTCTGCGGGCGAGCGCCACGGCGCAGCAGGTCCCGCAGTCCGTGCCCGCCTGATCGCCCCGGTGCCGTCGCGAGCTCGCGTTGCCGGTCAGTTTCGGTTATGTAACATTCGCACGACTCTGCCACGAACCGGGGGAGTTCGTCCGTAGTCTCGCCCTCGTGCCGTGGGGTTCGCCCGCGGACCGCCCCCGACGCCGACCACGACGACGTGATCAGCGCCGTCGATGTGCTCGAGACTCTCATCCCCACCAGGAGGAACGATGAAGATCAGGCGTACGGCAGGCCTGGCCGCAGCGGTCGCTGTGGCGGCACTGGCGCTCAGTGCGTGCGGCGGGGGCAGCGGCGCAGAGGAGAGCACGGAACCCTCGGCTGACGGGGCGTCGACAGGGATCGTCCTGGAGTGGGGCGGGGAGCCGCAGAACCCGCTGGTCCCGACCAACACCAACGAGGTGCAGGGCGGCAAGATCCTCGACCTCGTGTTCTCGGGTCTCGTGTACTACGACGCCTCCGGTGAGGCGCACAACGAGGTCGCCGAGTCGATCGAGACGACCGACGCGCAGAACTACACGATCACGCTCAAGAAGGGCTGGACGTTCACGAACGGCGAGCCCGTCACGGCCAAGAGCTTCGTCGACGCCTGGAACTTCGGTGCCAAGCTCTCCAACGCGCAGCTCTCGAGCTACTTCTTCGAGCCCATCGAGGGCTTCTCGTACGACGAGGACACCGAGCTCACCGGCCTCAAGGTGGTCGACGACACGACGTTCACCGTCAAGCTCACGCAGCCCGAGTCGGACTTCCCGCTGCGCCTCGGCTACTCGGCGTTCTACCCGCTGCCCGAGGCGGCGTTCACCGACATGGCGGCCTTCGGCGAGAACCCGATCGGCAACGGTCCGTACCAGCTCGAGGCCGACGGCGCCTGGGAGCACAACGTGCAGATCGCGCTCGTGCCCAACAAGGACTACTCGGGCGACCGGGCCGCGCAGAACGGCGGCGTCACGATCAAGTTCTACGAGACGCTCGAGTCGGCCTACAACGACCTCCTGGCGGGACAGCTCGACATCCTCGACAACGTCCCGGACAGCGCGTACGGCACGTTCGAGAGCGAGCTAGGTGACCGCGCGGTGAACCAGCCGGCGGCCATCTTCCAGTCGTTCACCATCCCGCAGAACCTCGAGCACTTCTCGGGCGAGGAGGGCAACCTCCGGCGCCAGGCGATCTCGCTGGCGATCGACCGCGACCAGATCACGGAGACCATCTTCCAGGGCACGCGTACCCCCGCGAAGGACTTCACCTCCCCGGTCATCGCCGGCTGGTCCGACAAGATCAAGGGTTCGGACGTGCTGAAGTACGACCCCGAGAAGGCCAAGAAGCTCTGGGCCCAGGCCGACGCGATCTCGCCGTACACGGGCACGTTCACGATCGGCTACAACACCGACGGCGGCCACCAGGCGTGGGTCGACGCGGTCACGAACGGCCTGCGCAACACGCTCGGCATCAGCGCCGAGGGCAACCCGTACGCCACGTTCAAGGAGCTGCGCGGCGACGTGACCGCGCGCACCATCACCGGCGCGTTCCGTTCGGGCTGGCAGGCCGACTACCCGGGCCTGTTCAACTTCCTCGGCCCGCTCTACGGCACCGGGGCCGGATCGAACGACGGCGACTACTCGAGCGCCGAGGTCGACAAGCTGCTCGCCGAGGGCTCGGCCGCGTCGTCGGTCGACGAGGCGAACGCGGTCTACGACAAGGTCCAGGAGCTGCTCTTCCAGGACCTGCCGGCCGTACCGCTCTGGTACGCCAACGCGACGGGTGGCTCGGCGGACACGGTGAGCAACGTCGAGTTCGGCTGGAACAGCGTCCCGCTGCTCTACCAGGTCCACAAGGACTGACCTCCGCGGTGGAGGGTGGCGCCCGTCAGGGGCCACCCTCCGCCGCCTGGTACGTCCGCCGCGTGCGTCCGCGCACGCGCTCCACGAGAAGGAGGAGCGGTGGCCTGGTACATCGGCCGACGGCTCGCGCAGATGGTCCCCGTCTTCCTCGGGGCGACGCTGCTGATCTACGCGATGGTCTTCGCGCTCCCGGGTGACCCGGTGCTCGCGCTGGGGGGCCAGCACAACCTGAACCCTGCGGTGGCCGATCAGATCCGGGCGGCGTTCAACCTCGACAAGCCGTTCTTCGTCCAGTACCTGCTCTACCTCCAGGGCATCTTCACGTTCGACTTCGGCACCACGTTCTCGGGGCGACCGGTCCGTGAGGTGATCGGTGACGCGCTGCCCGTCACGTTCCAGCTCGCGATGCTCGCGCTGGCGTTCGAGGCTGTGCTCGGCATCGTCGTGGGCCTGGTCGCAGGGCTCCGCAAGGGGAAGCTGTTCGACGCGTCCGCGCTCGTCGTGAGCCTGCTGCTCATCTCGGTGCCCACGTTCGTGGTCGGCTTCGTGCTCCAGTTCGTGGTGGGGGTGAAGCTGGGCTGGCTGCCCCCCACCGTCGGGTCCGACGTGAGCCTGCGGACGCTGCTGATGCCGGCGATCGTGCTCGGCACCGTGTCGTTCGCCTACGTGGTGCGGCTGACCCGCACGTCGGTGGCCGAGAACCTCACGGCCGACTTCGTCCGCACCGCCACCGCCAAGGGGCTGCCGCGGCACCGGGTCGTCACTGTGCACGTGCTGCGCAACTCGCTCATCCCGGTGGTGACGTTCCTCGGCACCGACCTCGGTGCGCTGATGGGCGGTGCGATCGTCACCGAGGGGATCTTCAACATCAACGGCGTGGGCGGGACGCTCTTCCGGGCGATCCAGCAGGGCCAGGCGACCACCGTCGTGTCGCTGACCACCGTGCTCGTCGTGATCTACATCGTCGCCAACCTGTGCGTCGACCTGCTCTACGCCGCGCTCGACCCGAGGATCCGTTATGCCTGACGCCCGCGTCCGCCCGTACCAGGAGCACGTCGTCGCGACGTTCGACGCGGCGGGGCTCGACGCGGTCGACCAGGTCGACGAGTCGGTCGCACCCACCAGCGTGTGGACCGACGCCTGGCGCAACCTGCGGCGACGGGTGCTGTTCTGGGTGGCCGCGGGCCTCATCGTGCTGGTGGTCACGGCCGCCGTCGCGCCGGGGTTGTTCACCTCGCTCGACCCGCGGTTCTGCGAGCTCGGGAACAGCCTGCGCGGCCCGACCGACGGTCACCCGTTCGGCTTCGACCGGCAGGGCTGCGACATCTTCGCCCGGACCGTCTACGGTGCGCGCGCCTCGGTCGCGGTCGGGGTGCTCACCACGCTGATGGTCGTGGTCGTGGGCGGGATCGTGGGGGCCGTGGCCGGCTTCTACGGCCGGTGGTTCGACGCGCTCCTGTCACGGGTCACGGACATCTTCTTCGCCGTCCCGTTCGTGCTCGCCGCGATCGTCGTGATGCAGATGTTCAAGGACAACCGCAGCGTGCTGACGGTGGTGCTCGTCCTGGGGCTGTTCGGCTGGCCGCAGCTCGCCCGCGTGACGCGCGGGGCGGTGATGGCCGTCAAGCACGCGGACTTCATCTCGGCTGCCAAGGCGCTCGGGGCCACGCGCGCCGGGACGCTCGTGCGGCACGTGGTCCCGAACGCCTCGGCCCCCGTCATCGTCACCGCGACGGTCGCGCTGGGCACGTACATCGTCGCCGAGGCCACGCTGTCGTTCCTGGGGATCGGGCTGCCGCCCCAGATCACGTCGTGGGGCGCTGACATCGCCAAGGCCCAGGCCTCGCTGCGCACGCGGCCCGAGGTGCTGTTCTACCCCGCCGGGGCCCTCGCCCTGACGGTGCTGAGCTTCATCATGATGGGCGACGTCGTGCGCGACGCCCTCGACCCGAAGGCGCGCAAGAGATGAGCCTGGTCACCGCCGCGACGACCGCGGACACCCGGACCCCTGTCGACACCCCGCTGCTGGAGATCCGCGACCTCGAGGTGTCGTTCTCGACCGCGAACGGTCCGGTGCGCGCCCTGCGGGGCGTCGACCTGACGGTGTACGCGGGCCAGACCGTCGCGATCGTGGGCGAGTCCGGATCGGGCAAGTCCACCACCGCGCACGCCGTGATCGACCTGCTGCCGGGCACGGGGAGGGTCACCGGCGGGTCGATCCTGTTCGAGGGTCGTGACATCTCGCAGGCGGGACGCCGGGAGATCGTGGCGCTGCGCGGCTCGGAGATCGGGTTCGTGCCGCAGGACCCGATGTCCAACCTGAACCCGGTGTGGAAGGTCGGCTTCCAGGTCAAGGAGACGCTGGTCGCCAACGGCGTCGCGACCGGCGCCGCCGCGACCGCCCGCGTGCACGAGCTGCTCGCCGAGGCCGGGCTGCGCGACGTGCCGCGGCGGGCCAAGCAGTACCCGCACGAGTTCTCGGGCGGGATGCTGCAGCGCGCCCTCATCGCGATCGGGCTCGCAGCACGCCCCAAGCTCCTCATCGCGGACGAGCCGACGTCCGCGCTCGACGTCACGGTGCAGCGCACGATCCTCGACCACCTCGAGGGGCTCACGCGTGAGCTCGGCACCGCGGTGCTGCTCGTCACGCACGACCTGGGCCTCGCTGCCGAGCGGGCCGAGCACCTCGTGGTGATGTACCAGGGCAGGGTCGTCGAGTCCGGCCCCGCGCGCGAGATCCTCGGCGCTCCCCGGCACCCGTACACCCAGCGTCTCGTCGCGTCGGCGCCCTCGCTCGCGTCGCGGCGCATCCAGAGCGCCAAGGAGCGGGGCGTCGAGGCCACCGAGCTGCTCGCGCCGACCGGCGGCGACCAGGCCGAGATCGACCGCCGCGACGACCTCGTGGTGGTCGACCACCTCACCAAGGTCTTCCGGCTGCCCGGCGGACGGCCGGGCCGCACCCAGGAGTTCACGGCCGTCGACGACGTGTCGTTCACGCTGCGGCGCGGCACCACCACGGCGCTCGTGGGGGAGTCCGGCTCGGGGAAGTCCACGGTCGCGAACATCGTGCTCAACCTGCTCGACCCGACCAGCGGGAAGATCCTCTTCGAGGGGACCGACCTGAGCACGCTCGACCGGGCCCAGCTCTTCGACTTCCGGCGTCGCGTGCAGCCCATCTTCCAGAACCCGTACGGCTCGCTCGACCCGATGTACTCGATCTTCCGCACCATCGAGGAACCGCTCCGCGTCCACCGGGTGGGGGGCCGCCGCTCGCGCGAGGCCCGGGTGCGCGAGCTCCTCGACCTCGTCGCGCTGCCCCAGTCGACGCTGCGCCGGTTCCCCAACGAGCTGTCGGGCGGCCAGCGCCAGCGCATCGCGATCGCGCGGGCCCTCGCGCTCGAACCTGACGTCGTGGTGTGCGACGAGGCGGTGTCCGCCCTCGACGTGCTGGTGCAGGCGCAGATCCTCACGCTGCTCAACGACCTGCAGTCCGAGCTGGACCTGACCTACCTGTTCATCACGCACGACCTGGCGGTGGTGCGCCAGATCGCCGACGAGGTCTGCGTGATGCAGGACGGACGGATCGTCGAGGCGGCCATGACCGACGAGGTCTTCGACCACCCGCGCGAGCAGTACACGCGCGACCTGCTGGCCGCGATCCCTGGGTCCCGGCTCGAGACCCCCGCGCCGGGGGACCCCGACGCAGCCCAGGTGGCCGACGTCGTGTAGCAGTCCGCGGGCCTGACATCACCTCAGGCGAGGTCAGCTGACGTCGACGGTCACGGTGTCGTAGCCGGTCGCGCCGTCGGGCACCGTGCCGGTGACCTTCCCGGTCTGCGGGCCGTCGGGGTCGGCCGCGCGGACCTGCAGGGTGTGGCGGCCCGGCTCGGCGTCCCACGCGTACGCCCACTGGCGCCAGGTGTCGATGCCGCCGTCGGCCGCCAGGGTGGCCTGATGCCACGGACCGTCGTCGACCCGCACCTCGACACCCACGACCCCGCGGTGCTGGGCCCAGGAGGTGCCCGCGACGACGACGCGCCCGGCGTCGACCGAGGCGCCCGCACGCGGAACCTCGATCCGCGACTGCGTCTTGACCGGTCCGCGCGGCGACCAGCCGCGGTCCGTCCAGTAGGCCGTGGCGTCGGCGAAGCGGGTGACCTCGAGGTCGACGACCCACTTGGTCGCCGAGACGTACCCGTAGAGCCCCGGGACGACCATCCGCACCGGGAAGCCGTGCACGAACGGCAGGGGCTCGCCGTTCATCCCCACCGCCAGCAGCGCGTCGCGGTCGTCGGTCAGGACCTCGAGCGGCGTCGACGCCGTGAAGCCGTCGGCGCTCGTCGACAGGACCATGTCGGCGCCGTCGCGCGGGACGGCCCGGGCGAGCAGCGTGCGCAGCGGCAGGCCGAGCCAGCGCGCGTTGCCGACCAGGTCGCCGCCCACCTCGTTCGAGACGCACGCGAGCGTGACCCAGGCCTCGACGAGGTCGTCCGCGAGGAGCTCGTCGAACGTGAGCGTCACCTCGCGTTCGACCAGGCCGTGCACCCGCAACGACCACGCCGCGGGGTCGACCTGAGGAACCGCCAGCGCGGTGTCGATGCGGTAGAAGTCGGCGTTCGGCGTGACCCACGGGTCCAGGCCCCCGACCGCCGTGCCGTCGAGCGCGGCGCCCGCACCCGCAGGCACGCTCACGGTGCGGGTCGGGGTGGGCAGCCGCAGTGCGTCGCGGGCCGCATCGACCGCGCGACGGCTCGCCCCCAGCACCCGTCCGCCCACGGCCCCGACCACGCCGACCACCGTGACCGCCCCGGCGGCGAGCAGGAACGTGCGTCGACCGGCGGCCGGCGGGAGGGCCGTGGGTTCGTCCGCGGGGTCGGGCGTGGTCGGGGCGTCGGACGTGTCGAGCCGGTTGAGCAGCAGGCGCAGCGCGACCAGCCCGGCCCCGGCCCCGAGCAGGCTCGGCAGCGGTGCGAGCGCCCCGGCGTCGGGCCGGGTCGCCGCCGCGACGGCGGCGACCCCGCCGAGCACCACGACCAGCCCGGCTCCGAGCGCCCACCACCGCTCGGCGAGCACCCCCGCGAGGGCGGCGAGCGCCGCCACGACCAGCACGGTGCCGACCGTCAGCGCCCGCTTGTCGTTCGTGCCGAAGAGCTGCACGGCCGCGTCCTTGAGCCAGCGGGGCGTCGCGTCCACGAACGCGCCGCCGAGGGCGAGCAGCGGGTCCGACAGCGGCGAGACGACGGCGGCGGCGAGCGAGGCGACCCCGAGCGTGAGCGCCCCCGAGGCGACACCGGCGAGCGACGCGGACACGGTGCGGTTCACACGCCGAGTATGGCGGTGGGCCCCCGAGCCGCGCGCGGTCGACGACGCTGGGAGGGGCGTGGACGGACGCGGCCCGCAAGGACTGGGGGGCTGACGACACCATCCAGGTGGCCCCACCCCCTCATCGTGGCCGGCATCGGAGGTGCTCCCCATGACGTCGCAAGCGCAACGACCTCGGCGGTGGCGACTCGGCGCGGTCGCGCTGGGCGTGGCCTTGTTCGTGCCGGGCTGCGACGACCGGTCAGCGTCGACCGAGAGCGACCGGTCACTGTCGACCGACCCTGCCGACCTCGCCACCGTCAGACCCGGTGCGCCGCCCGACGTCGCCACCCCGGTCCCCCTGGCCGTGTCCACCGACGACGACCCTCGACATCTTCTCGTCGTGACGCTGGGCAGCTCCAGCTGCCCCCACGTGCCGGTCAGCGCCACCTGGGACGAGGACGAGCAGGTGCTGCGCGTCACGCTGGAACGAGACGTGACCCCGGACGAGATCTGCACGGCTGACTCGGCACAGACCACAAGTGTTCTGCGGCTGCCTCCGGACGCTCCGGACGCCGCAGACCTGACGGTCCTCATCGACGACGAGGAGTTCGTCGTCGGCGCGTCGTAGCGACCGAAGCCGAGGCCGTCCGATCTTCCCGTGAGCCGCGAACGCGGGCCCGCCCGTGGTCGACGTCACCCACCGGAGACCTCCCATTCGGCACTCGGTCTGCCGATGACCGGGGCATGCGCACCGCGATCCCGGGTCGGCCCCGGGCTGCCCGACGTCTCGTCCTGCTCGGCGGTGTCCTCGGTGCGGTCCTGCTGACGCAGGGGTGCGCGGGACAGGGGAGCACGGCCGCGAGCCCGACCCTCAGCACGTCGGCAGCGTCGGCCGCCGACGAGTCGTCCGACCCCGACTTCTCGGACGCCGCCCTGCTCGCGGACGAGGTCGCCGCGCTGGCGACCCCTGAGCTCGCGGACGAGGTGGACGTCGCCCAGGCGGCTGCGGGTGCGACTCCTCGGACCGCTCTGGCCACCGTGATGCTGCTCGAGGTCAAGGGCCGTGCGCCCAAGACGGGTTACGCACGCGACCAGTTCGGCGGCGCGTGGAAGGACGTGGACCGCAACGGCTGCGACCAGCGCAACGACGTGCTCGCCCGCGACCTGACCGACATCGCCCTCAAGCCCGGCACGAAGGGCTGCGTGGTCCTGTCGGGGGTGCTCGCGGATCCCTACAGCGGCGCCAGCATCGCGTTCGAGCGAGGTCAGAGCACCTCGTCGGCGGTGCAGATCGACCACGTCGTGGCGCTCGCGGACGCGTGGCAGAAGGGCGCTCAGGCGTGGGACGCGGCGACGCGCGAGAAGTTCGCCAACGACTTCCTCAACCTGCTCGCGGTCGACGGCCCGCTCAACCAGCAGAAGCAGGCCGGTGACGCCGCGACGTGGCTGCCGCCCCACAAGGCCTACCGGTGCGCGTACGTCGCACGTCAGGTGGGCGTCAAGTACACCTACGGGTTGTGGGTCACGCAGGCCGAGCAGAACGCCATGGTCAGCGTGCTCTCGACATGTCCCGACGAGCCGCTGCCGTCGGGGGCGACCGTGCCCCCGGAGCCGGTGGTGGAGACGCCGCCCGCGGCCGAACCTGCCGCCCCCGCCCCGGCGCCCGCTCCCGCCGCACCGGCGCCTGAGCCGGCACCCGAACCGGCACCCGAGGTCGCTGGCGATGCCGTCTACTTCAAGAACTGCACCGCGGCGTGGGCGGCAGGCGCCGCACCCGTGCTGCTGGGCTCGCCGGGCTACGGCAAGCACCTCGACCGGGATGGTGACGGCGTCGGCTGCGAGAACCGCCCCTGACGCGACGCGGTCGCCTGGTTCCGTGCCCGGTGGGTCGGTGCGCTCAGGGAGCGGCGACCTGCCGGGCCAGCAGCGTTTCTCGGGTCCTCGGCATGCCGCTCGTCCCACCACTGGCCGGTCGGACGGCCAGCACCTGGTTGACGCCGATCCGGCCCGACTCGAACGCGAGCACCGAGCCCGCCATGTACAGCCGCCACACCCGTGCACGGCCGGCGCTCGTGACCGCCACGGCCTCGTCCCAGCGCGACTCGAGGTTCGCGACCCAGGCCCGTAGCGTCAGGGCGTAGTGCTCGCGCAGCGACTCGACGTCGCGCACCTCGAACCCGGCGCCCTCGATCGCACCGACCATCGTGGCGAGCGTCTCGAGCTCGCCGTCGGGGAAGACGTAGCGGTCGACGAACGACGTCGACGCCCGCAGACCGCGCCGGGGGGCCGGGGCGTCGTCGTCGGCCCGGGGTCTCCGGGCGATCGCGTGGTTCAGCAGCCGACCCTCGGGGCGCAGCAGCGCGAAGAGGTCGGCGGAGTAGGTCGAGAGCATCGCTGCACCGACGTGCTCGGCCATGCCGACGCTCGCGATCGCGTCGTACGGGCCGTCGTGCACGTCGCGGTAGTCCTGCACGCGGATCTCCACCAGGTCCGCGACCCCCTCGTCGGCCATGCGCTTGCGTGCGAACGCGGCCTGCTCGCGGGCGAGCGTGACGCCCACGACGTGCACTCCGTACGTGCGCGCCGCATGCAGCGCGAACGTGCCCCACCCGCAGCCGACGTCGAGCACCCGCATGCCGGGTCGCAGCCCGAGCTTGCGGGCCACGAGGTCGCACTTCGCGATCTGGGCGGCGTCCAGGTCGGCGTCCGGGCGGTCCCAGTACGCGCACGAGTACGTCATCGTGTCGCCGAGCACGAGCCGGTAGAAGTCGTTCCCGATGTCGTAGTGGTGCGAGACGGCCTGGGCGTCGCGGCTCTTCGAGTGCCGGACACCGCGCAGCCGGCGCACCTCCTCGGCGGGGGGCCGGGGGCGCGGCCCGACGACCCCGAGCCGGATCGCCGCGCGCGCGAGCGCGAGCTTCGTCGCCGTGGTCACCTGCACCCCGGGGCCGTCACCGGGCGCGGCGACCCGCTGCAGCTCCTCGAGGCCCGTGAGGAGGTCGCCCTCGAGGGTGAGGTCGCCGGCGACGAACGCCCGGGCGAAGCCGAGCTCGTCGGGGGACCAGAGCAGGTGCCGGAGCGCGCGGCGGCGCCGCAACGTGAGCTGCACGGGGGCGGTCGCGGGCCCGGTCGTGCTCCCGTCCCAGCACCTGATGCGGATCGGGACGTCCTGGCCCAGCGACTGCCGCAGCAGCGGTTCGACCGTCCTGGCGACACTCATCGCTCCACCCCCCGTGGTGCGCGACCGGCCCGGCACCGCCCGCCTTGGTCCGGTCTACCGTGTCGGCGGCGCTCCGGCCACAGCACGTCCGCAGGTGTGCGGGTGCGTCACCGGCCGAGCATCCCCATGACGGCCGCGACGGCCCCGTAGCTCGCGTACAGGGAGACCGGGATCGCGAGCGCCCACTCGCGGATCGATCCCGTGCGGCCCAGGATCGGCAGCCCCATGCGACCGCCGCGCTGCCAGATGTCGTTGAGCACCGGGATCTCGTTCCACCAGGCCGGTGGGCGGGGCTCCCACGGCCACAGCAGCGGGACGCCGCCCTTGGTGAGCATGTCGCCGACGATGTGCACGGCCACCCCCAGCCCCACGCACACCGGCAGCCAGTCCCACCTGCTCGACGAGAAGAGGGTGACAGCCACCGAGATCGTCACGGCGAGGAACCAGGCGAGCCGCCACGATCCCTCCCGCGTCAGGTGGAACCCCTTGAGGGCGTACGCGACGAGCAGCACCGACACGAGGCCTGCCCCGATCGCGATGCGGCCGAAGGTCTCGCTCTCGAGCCCCACGAGCCCGATCGCGAACGCCAGCGCGGTGGCGAGCGGGATGGCCAGCAGCGAGTGCGTTCCGTGGCGGTGGCCGCCCGAGACGGCGGCGATGCCCCGTGTGACGACCTTCGACAGCGGGGGCAGCGACCGGCTGATCGTGCCCGCGTGGTGGTCGGCGTCGGGCAGCAGCGCGGCGCCCGCGCACACGATCGAGCCGACCAGCAGCCCCGAGCTCGACACCGGGTACCAGCCCAACGTGAAGGGGACGGTGCCGGCGACGGCGACCCATGCCGCCGCGCCGGTCGCTGCGTGGTGCGCGCCCATCATGGTGCTCGGTGCTCCGCTCGCTGTCGCACATCCCGTTGCGACCGCGCAGGGCTGACGTTCCTGGACCGGGACGATCGGTCGACCGTCCGGCAGCAGGGAGGGTACCCCGAATGGAGCAACGGGTGGCGCGTCGCACGAGCCCCCGACGTCGGTGCCGTGTGCTAGCCATAGGGCCATGACCACTGCGGGGATCGTGCGAGCCGTCGTCCCCGACCCACGTCACCGGCCACCCGCCGACGCGTGGTTCCGGGCTGTCCCTGCCGTGGCACAGGTGCTCGACGACGGCTGGCCGTTGGCCCCGGCGACTGTGCTCGTCGGGGAGAACGGGGCGGGGAAGTCGACGCTCGTCGAGGCTGTGGCGCTCGCGTTCGGGCTCGGTCCCGAAGGTGGTTCGACCGGCTCGATGCACGTCACCCGGACGAGTGAGTCCGAGCTGTGGCGGCACGTGCTGCTGCGCCGGGAGGCGGGGGCGCCGCGCCGCGGGTTCTTCCTGCGCGCCGAGACCATGCACGCGTTCTACACCTACCTCGAGGACAACCCGGGAGGCCCCGAACCGGCGTTCCACGAGATGTCGCACGGGGAGTCGTTCCTCGCGCTGGTGTCCGAGCGGATGACCAGGCACGGGCTGTACGTGCTCGACGAGCCCGAGTCCGCGCTGTCCTTCACCGGCTGCCTGGCGCTGGTCGCGCACCTCCACGACCTCGTCGCGCGCGGCTCGCAGGTCATCCTCTCGACCCACTCGCCGGTGCTGGCCGCGCTGCCCGGCGCGCAGATCACCGAGGTCGGCGAGTGGGGGCTGCGCACGAGCGCGTGGGAGGACCTCGAGGTCGTGCTGCGCTGGCGCGGCTTCCTCGACGACCCCCGCCGCTACCTGCGGCACGTGCTCGACACCCCCTGACCCGCGTCGGCGTCGGCTGGGTGGTTCGACCGGCTCGGATGCACCAGGATCGAAGGCATCCAGGAGGTCACGACAGACCGACGACGGAGCGACCATGCCCCAGCTGCGCGTGCACAACCTCGCCGTCTCGCTCGACGGCTTCGCCGCGGGTCCCGGGCAGGACCTCGACCACCCGCTCGGTATCGGCGGGGAGGGCCTGCACGGCTGGGTCTTCGCGACGCGGCCCTTCCGGGAGAGCCACGACCTGCCCGGAGGGGACGTCGGCATGGACGCCGACTTCATCGAGCAGGGTGACGCCGGGATCGGCGCGACGATCATGGGACGCAACATGTTCGGCCCCGTGCGCGGGGCCTGGCCGGACGAGACGTGGACCGGCTGGTGGGGCGTGGACCCGCCGTACCACCACCCGGTGTTCGTGCTGACCCACCACGCGCGCCCACCCGTGACCATGGAGGGCGGCACGACGTTCACGTTCGTGGTCGACGGCATCGAGTCGGCGCTCGAGCAGGCGTTCGCCGCGGCCGACGGTCAGGACGTGCGGCTGGGCGGGGGAGCGTCCACCATCCAGCAGTACCTGCGCGCGGGGCTGGTCGACGAGCTGCACGTGGCGATCGTCCCGATCCTGCTGGGCAGCGGCGAGCGGCTCTTCGAGCGGGTCAGCGAAGCGTCCGACGCCTACAGCTGCACCGAGCTCGCGAGCTCAGGGTCCGTCGCCCACGTGCGCCTGACCCGCACGGCATGACCGGCTGACCTCGGGTCGCCTCCCCGCCGCACCGTCGGGAGGGAGGCGGCCCGCCGTGGTCAGTACCGCGAGGCGATCTCCGGCAGGGACGCGATCACGATGCGTGCGGAGCGGTCCGCGGCGTCGTCCACGTGCCCGAGGAAGTCGTCGTTGGCCTGCGGGCCGCACAGGTCCGAGATGCCGCGCACCGACAGGAACGGCACCCCGTACAGGTGGCACGTCTGGGCGATCGCCGCCGACTCCATGTCGGTCGACAGCGCGGCGGGGAAGGCGGCCCGGATCGGGTCGACCATGGTCCCGTCGATGAACGCGTCGCCCGAGATCATGGTGCCGGTCAGCACGCGCAGATCGGGCACGTCGGCGTTCGCGGCCGTCTTGAGCAGCGCCTCGTCACCGACGTAGTGCGTGGGCATGCCCGGCACCTGGCCCAGCGAGTACCCGAAGGCGCGCGCGTCGGCC
The DNA here is from genome assembly GCF_044392165.1 of Cellulomonas sp. P22. Lineage (NCBI taxonomy): Bacteria > Bacillati > Actinomycetota > Actinomycetes > Micrococcales > Cellulomonadaceae > Cellulomonas > Cellulomonas sp. P22. Next base: position 78,762 of record NZ_JBISBW010000005.1, on the reverse strand, counting down.
CCCGAGTAGATGTAGTCCGAACCGACGACGACGTCACCGACCCGCACGTCGGCCCCGATGCCGCCCGCGCTGCCCGCGCTGACGACCACGTGGGCCTTGGTCGCGTTGACAGCGACGGCCGTGGCGGTGGCCGCGTTCACGAGGCCGATGCCGCACTGCACGAGCAGCACGCCGCGGCCGCCGAACGTCAGGGCTCGGTGCACCGCGTGACCGACCTGGGTGGGCTGGCCCACGAAGTCGGCGCGCTCGATGAACGGCGCGGACTCGTCGGGCATGGCCGTGACGACGATGGCGTCGATGGCGATCATGCGCTCACCTGCGCCCACTCGTCGCGCTTCGCGAGGAACGCGGCAGCCACGGCCTGCGCGCCCTCGAGCGTGTGGCTCGCGGCCCACCCGCACTGGATCTCGTTCGCGGCAGGCACCTCGGTGGCCTGCACCACGTCCTCGAGCGTGGCCTGCACCAGGTCGAGCACAGCGTCGTACTCCCACTCGCCCTGCAGGATCACGTAGAAGCCCGTCTGGCAGCCCATGGGGGAGATGTCGATCACCCGGTCGGAGTGGTTGCGCGAGTGCTCGGCCATGAGGTGCTCGAGCGAGTGCAGCGACGGCATCTCGAGGTGGTCCTGGTTGGGCTGGCAGAACCGCACGTCGTACTTGACGATCTTGTCGCCACCGGGCAGGACCTTCGTGTCGGCGAGCCGCACGTAGGGGGCGGCGACGGTGCGGTGGTCGAGGTTGAACGACTCGACGTTCATGCGGGGCTGGTTCACGGTGGGCCTTCTGCTCGTCGGTGCGGGTCGTCGGCGGGTTCTCTCGCACGAGAAGAACCCGCGGGCCACCCCGAGGATTCCACGGACACGGCCCGGGACCGAACGTTCCGGGGCACACGTCCACCTGGTGGGAGGGCGACGGCACCCATTCTCGCCGCACCTGACCCGTGCGGGAGACGCCGGGTGCCAGCAGCTGCTCGACTGCTGAGCCCTCGAACGGAGCCCTCGAGCCGAGCCTGTGCAGCTCAGCGGCCGCGCAGCTGGTCGAGGATGCGCCGCTCGCGCTTGGTCGGGCGACCCGCGCCGCGGTCCCGCACGGGGACGCCCGGCGTCTCCTCGGGCGTCGGCGGCGGGGGAGTGTGGTCGACGAAGCAGTCGGCGGCCACGCCCGCCCCGACCCGCTTCTCGATGACACGGGAGACGACGACGATCCGTTCGCGGCCCTCGCCCCGTACCCGGATCTCGTCGGAGACCCGCACGGGTGCGGCGGCCTTGGCGTGCGAGCCGTTGATGCGCACGTGTCCTGACCGGCAGGCGGCGGCGGCGAGGGCACGAGTACGGAACAGCCGGGCCGACCACAGCCAGCGGTCCAGGCGGGTCGTCTCCGCGCTCGGGGCTGTGCTCATCCCTCGACGATAGGCGCAACGGCGCCTCGGACGGTCCACGGGTCGCCGAGCGGTTGCCGCCCGGGGTGCTCCGGTGTTCGGTGGACTCACGTGGTGCGTGGTCGCGAGACCTCATGCGCCGACCGGGAACGAGGGGGAGCCGTGACGGGATCGGGCGAAGTGCGCCACGCCGAGATGGTGGTGCCGGGGTGCGTGGCGAACGTGCAGCTCGCAGGGCGGATCGACGGCATGGCGTACGTGGTGGGGCCGCTGTGGGTGTGGGACGCGCAGATCGAGTACCTCGTGACGGTCTACGAGCCCCCCGGGTCACCGGTGCCGGCCCACGAGGTGCAGATGCTCACCAGGGCCGGAGACGACACGGAGCACGGGGTCGTGGTCGTGGCACGGCAGCCCGGCCTGACGTTCGGGACGCCGGTGCACGAGCCCCACGCGCTGCACGGCACCTCGACGTCCCCCACCCGCGCGGCGTGGGTCCTGCGCCTCGCGCCGGCACAGGCGGATCACGATCTCGTCGTGAGCATCCGCGGCAGCGGGCAGATCATCGAGGTCACAGTGGGTGCGGACGAGCTCGCGGCGGCCCAGGCGCGTCAGATCAGGCTCTGGGACACCCTCGCACCTGCAGGGATGCCGCCAGTCGGCACCTGAGACGCCAGGAAGCCCCGGCCGTTCCCGGCCGGGGCTTCCTGGTGAGTCAGACGCGCTCGATCAGAGCGGCGTGATGTTCTCGGCCTGCGGGCCCTTGGGGCCCTGCGTGACGTCGAACTGCACCTTCTGGTTCTCGTCGAGCGAGCGGTAGCCGCTGCTCGCGATGGCCGAGTAGTGCGCGAAGACGTCGGCGCCGCCGTCGTCGGGAGCGATGAAGCCGAAGCCCTTTTCGGCGTTGAACCACTTCACGGTGCCAGTAGCCATGTTGTTCTCCTCAAATGCAGACGACCCCGGATTTCGGGACCTAGTGATTACGGTGTTCGTCGTCCGCCCCTTGCGGGAACGCGCGCCCGGTCAAACCAGGCGATGTATGACGTGCAAGCACAGCAAATCCTTCGTCACTGTACACGGTTCTCGCGGGCAAGGCCAGAGGCGTAGGTCAACGCGGCAGGATCTGCGCGGGTCCGAGCCGGTTGTACGGGTCCGCGGCCTGGTGCATCGCCCGCAGGGCGGTCCGACGACCCGCCTCGGGCGGCACCACCAGCAGCACCACGCGGTGCCCGTCGTACATGCGGAGCGAGACCTGGTGCGGGTCCTGGAGATCGAACCAGCCGGCCTTGACGTACCCGCCCCCGATCGGCAGGCGGTGCGGCACCGGAGACCAGCTGGCCCGGTCGTAGACGAGGTGCACGACGCTCGAGCGGAAGGCGGCACCGACGGCGGTCAGCAGGGCGGGGGCCTGGGCGGCGAGGTCGCGGTTCCACGGCCACCACGCGCCGGCGACCGGGTTCTCACCCGGGTCGGTGTGGAGCTCGAGCCGGACCGTCGGCTCCGGCGCAGGCTCGCGGAACCACGACTCGGGAGGCAGGCACACCGAGGAGCTCCGGGCCGAGCGGGTCGAGGGTGACGAGTGGGGGCGGGCGTGCGACGCGATGCTCATCAGACACCAGACTCCGGGCCTGGCCCGGGTGTCGTTGGAGAGCGGGTCCTCGCAGCGGCCGACCGCCGACGCTCGAAGAGGCCCCGCGGTGCTCAGGGTACGCCCGCCTCCGGTGAGCCGGGTGCGGCCGACCGGGTGGGACCGGCGAGATCCACAGGTTCTCCTCAGGTTCCGAACCGTCATGTCCAGGCGTCTCGGCCGATCAGCGGGACGAGGGCGAGAGCCGCCCGCGTGAAGGGACCGTCACCTCATGGAGATCTCCAGCTCGACCAGCAGCACCAGCACCAGCACCAGCACCAGCCTCGCAGCGCTGCGCCGCCAGCTGCTCGTGGACCAGCGGGCACTCTCCGAGCACCAGAGGGCGGGCGCGGACCGGGCCACCCTCGCCGCCGACCAGGCCGCGGTGACGGCCGACCAGCTCGCGATCTCGCAGGCCGGCACGGCCACGCTCGACACGTTCGCCTGACCCGCACCACCGCGTACCGGGACGCTCCGCACGGGGCGGCCCGGGCCCGGGTGACCGCGTGCGTGCGACGTACGGTGGGTCCATGACCTACCGCCCCGCCTCCGCCCCGTCCGTCGTCGCCGTGACCGGCGGTTACGTCGTCCCCGTGTCCGCCCCGCCGATCGAGGGCGGCACCGTGCTCATCGAGGACGGTCGCATCACCGCCGTCGGCGCCGACGTCGTGGTGCCGGCCGGCGCCCACGTGATCGATGCCACCGGACGCTGGGTGCTGCCCGGGTTCGTCGAGGCGCACGGGCACGTGGGCATCCACGAGGAGGGCGTCGGGTTCGAGGGCAACGACACCAACGAGATGACCGGGCCGAACATGGCGGCCGTCCGCGCGATCGACGCCATCGACATCGACGACGAGGGCTTCCGTGACGCGCTCTCGGGCGGGGTCACCTCGATCGTGGTCAAGCCCGGATCGGGCAACCCGATCGGTGGCCAGAGCGTCGCGCTCAAGGCGTGGGGCGGGCGCACCATCGACGAGCAGGTCATCAGCGACGCTGTGAGCGTCAAGTCGGCGCTGGGCGAGAACCCCAAGCGCGTCTACGCCGAGAAGAAGCAGCTCCCCTCCACGCGGCTCGGCACGGCGCTGGTCATCCGCGACGCGTTCACCCGGGCGCAGGACTACCGCGCGGCACGGGCGGCCGCGTCCCAGAAGGGTGAGCCGTTCGCGGTCGACCTCGGGCTCGAGACCTTGGCACGCGTGCTCGACGGGGAGCTCGTGTGGGACCAGCACACGCACCGCCACGACGACATCGCCACGGCGCTGCGGCTGGCCGACGAGTTCGGCTACCGCCTCGTGGTCAACCACGGCACCGAGGCCCACAAGATCGCCGACGTGCTCGCCGAGCGCGACGTCCCCGTGATCTTCGGACCGATGCTCACGAGCCGCTCGAAGGTCGAGCTCCGGGACCGCGCGATCGTCAACCTCGCGACGATCGCCGCGGCCGGCGTGCGCGTCGCGATCACCACCGACCACCCGGTCGTCCCCATCAACCTGCTCGTCCTCCAGGCGGCGCTCGCCGTCCGCGACGGCCTGCCGCGCCAGACGGCTCTCGAGGCGCTCACGGTCAACCCGGCCTCGTTCCTGGGCCTGGACGGTCGCGTGGGTGCGCTCGCGCCCGGGCTGGACGGCGACGTGGTGGTCTGGTCGGGCGACCCGCTCGACGTGGCCTCGCGTGCCGAGCACGTGCTGATCGACGGCATGAGCGTCTACACGTGGGACGCGCAGGCGCACCAGGGTCGCGTGGTCGAGCGCTCGGCTCGCTTCGAGGCCTGAGCCCCCTCGGACCCGGCCCCGATCCATCGCTGCGGTCCAGCGGCTTCACAGCGAACGTCCGGCTTCGCGCGGTCTCCTGAGGAGGACGGCGCCACCGGGGTGCCGTGGGGAGGCGTCTCATGGACCACAGCCAGGGTTTCGACGACCAGCAGGCACGCACACACGTGCCCGGCCACGGTGGTCAGTGCCCGGGGACCCCGCCCACGGAGACCGGACCGTCGTCGCCCCAGGAGCCGCCGCGCGGTCGCCTCGCGCGGCGGCTCCTGGCGGGGGGAGCCGCCCTCGTCCTCGGGGGCGGGCTCCTCGTCGGGGGCAGGGTGCTCGCGCCGGCCGACGGCCCGACGACTGCGAGCGTCGTCGTGCCCGGCACCACGAGCGGTTCGGCGCCTGTGCTCGAGGTGCCCGCGCCGGGAGGTGGCGGCGCACAGCGGTGGGGCGGCTGGGGCGGCACCCGGAACGGGGGGTCGGGGTCGTCGTCGGCGACGCTCGAGGCGACCACCGCGTCCGCCGAGCAGCAGGCCGGGCTCGTGATCATCGAGACGACCCTCGGGTACCAGGAGGCCGCCGCGGCGGGCACCGGCATCGTGCTGACCTCGGACGGGGTCGTGCTCACCAACAACCACGTCGTGTCGGGGTCGACCGAGGTGCAGGTGACCCTCGGCGAGAACGGTGAGACGTACCCCGCGCGGGTCGTCGGCACCGACGCCACGCACGACGTGGCCGTGCTCCAGCTCGACGACGCCTCGGGCCTGACGACCGCCGCGATCGACCAGGACGGCTCGCTCGCGATCGGCGACGCCGTGACCGCCGTCGGGAACGCCGAGGGCGGCGGCGAGCTCCTCGCCGCCCCGGGCGTCGTGTCGGCGCTCGAGGAGACCATCACGACCCAGGACGAGGGCACCACCGCGGGGCGGACCCTCGACGGGCTCATCGAGATCGACGCGGACGTCGTGGCCGGCGACTCGGGCGGTGCTGTGTACGACGCGGACGGCGAGGTCGTCGGGATGACCACCGCGGCCTCGTCCGGGGCGGCCGCCATCACGGGCTACGCGATCCCGGTCGCCGACGCCCTCGACATCGCCGCGCAGATCCTCGCGGGCGACGAGTCGGGCACCGTGAGCATCGGGTACCCCGCGTTCCTCGGGGTGCAGCTCGGGACGAGCAGCAGCACCATGCAGGTGCTGCCCGGCGGCCCCGGCGCCTCCCCGCAGCGCGGCACCACGCCGGCCGGTGCGACGATCGCCGGTGTCATCGACGGGACCCCCGCGGCCGGCACTGGCCTCGCGGCGGGCGACACCATCACGGCCGTCGACGGGACCGCGGTCGGTTCGTCCGACGCGCTGTCCCAGACCCTCTCCGGGTACGACCCGGGCGACACCGTGACGCTGACCTGGACCAGCGCGGCCGACGGCACCACGCAGACGGCCGACGTCACGCTCGCCGAGGGCCCCGCGGCCTGACGCGCACGCCCCCACCGCAGGCCGGTTCGGCCGCCGTGAGTTCTCCTGGAGACAGGGGGCGGCGCCGGAGGGGCGCCGGTGCGGGGGTGCGCGATGGGCGAGGAGCCGGTCAGCGATCCGGTCAACGATCCGGTCAGCAGGGGCGCGCCCGGACGGCGCCGTCCGCGGCGGAGGGCGGTTGCGGGGGGCGCCGGTCTGGTGCTCGCGGCAGGCATGCTCGCCGGAGGGTCGGCGCTCGCCTCGGGCCCGAACCCCGGGTCGTGGAGCTTTGCGCCGGCGCCCGGCACGACGATCGCCCGCGAGCCTGTCGCCGCCGGGACCGACCAGCAGACCGGGGTCGCGATGGTCGACACGACGCTGGGCTACCAGGGCGTCCAGGCGGCGGGCACGGGCCTCGTGCTCACGGCCGACGGCGTGGTCCTGACGAACACCCACGTCATCGCGGGGGCGACCGAGGTGCGCGTCACCGTCGGACGACCGGGGGTCACCTACACCGCGACCGTGGTCGGGTCGGACGCGCACCGTGACGTCGCCGTGCTCCAGATCGACGACCCGGACGGTCTCGTGCCCGTCCGGGTGGACCAGGACGAGAACCTGGCGCCGGGCGACAGCGTCACGGTGGTCGGCAACGCCCGCGGCGCCGACAGCCTCGTCGCCGCCGCGGGGATGGTCACGGCGCTCGACCGGACGATCACGACGCGGGCCCAGGGCAGCGCCGTGGGACGTGAGCTCGAAGGGCTGATCGAGGTCGACGCCGAGGTCGTCGCGGGCGACTCGGGCGGCGCTGTGCTCGACGCGGACGGTGAGCTCGTGGGCATGACGACCGCGGCGTCGGTGGGGGACGAGGACCTGCGCGGCTACGCGATCCCGGTGGGTGACGTGCTCGACATCGCTGCGCAGGTCCTCAGCGGCGACGAGAGCGGCACCGTCACCATCGGCTACCCCGCGTTCCTCGGGGTGCAGCTCGTGCTCGGCGCGACCGAGGGCCCCACCGGCGCGCTGGCCGGCGGCACCCAGGTCGGCGCTCCCTGGGCGACGACGTTCGGCTCCGTGCGCGGCGCCCCGGTGGCCGGGGTGCTGCCCGGGACCCCCGCCGCCCGCGCCGGACTCGTGACGGGAGACGTCGTGACCACGTTCGACGGGCACGACGTCAGATCGGCCGACGAGCTCAGCGCCCGGATCGACGAGCACGAGCCGGGCGACCGGGTGCGGGTCGGGTGGGTCAGCAAGGCCACGGGCACCGCACGCACGGCGACCGTGACGCTCGTCGAGGGTCCGGCCGGCTGACCGGACCCCGACGGCGTGCGGGCTCAGCGCGTGCGGTGCGCCCGGTAGTACTCGATGAGGCTGCGCGTCGACTGGTCCTGCGCGGCGAGGGCCTCGGCATCGCCCGAGACGGCCGGGCCGACCTCGAGCGCGAGCTTCTTGCCGAGCTCGACGCCCCACTGGTCGAAGCTGTTGATGCCCCACACCACGCCCTGCACGAACGTGATGTGCTCGTACAGCGCGATGAGCTGGCCCAGCACCGACGGCGTCAGCGACGGCGCCAGGATCGACGTCGTGGGGCGGCTGCCCGTGAACACGCGGGCGGGGACGATCTCCTCCGCGGTGCCCTCGGCGCGCACCTCCTCGGCCGTCTTGCCGAACGCGAGCGCCTTGGTCTGCGCGAAGAAGTTCGCCAGCAGCAGCTCGTGGACGTCGGTGCCGCCGTCCTCGAGCGGGTACGCGGGGTTGGCCATCGCGATGAAGTCGGCCGGGACCAGGCGCGTGCCCTGGTGGATGAGCTGGTAGAACGCGTGCTGGCCGTTGGTGCCGGGCTCGCCCCAGAACACCTCACCGGTCTGCGACGTGACCGGGCTGCCGTCCCAGCGGACCGACTTGCCGTTCGACTCCATCGTCAGCTGCTGCAGGTACGCCGGGAACCGGTGCAGGAGCTGCGCGTACGGCAGCACCGCGTGGGTCGCGGCGTCGAGGAAGTTGACGTACCAGACGTTCAGCAGGCCCATGAGCACGGGCACGTTCTGCGCGAACGGAGCGGTACGGAAGTGTTCGTCGACCGCGTGGAAGCCGGCGAGGAAGTCGCGGAACCCGTCGGGGCCGATCGCGATCGCGAGCGAGGTACCGATCGCCGAGTCGACCGAGTAGCGGCCGCCCACCCAGTCCCAGAAGCCGAACGCGTTGGTCGGGTCGATGCCGAACGCGGCGACCTTGTCCAGCGCGGTCGACACGGCCACGAAGTGGCGGGCCACGGCCTGAGCGTGTGCCTCGTCGGTGTCCTCGATCGCCCCGGCAGCGAGCAGCTGCTCCCAGAGCCACTCGCGGGCCAGGCGGGCGTTGGTGAGCGTCTCGATCGTGCCGAACGTCTTGGAGGCGACGATGAACAGCGTGGTCGTGGGGTCGAGCCCCTTGACCGTCTCGGCCAGATCGGTCGGGTCGATGTTGGAGACGAAGCGCAGCTCCAGCCCCTCCTGGACGTACGGCGCGAGCGCCTCGTACGCCATGACCGGGCCGAGGTCCGAGCCGCCGATGCCGATGTTGACGACCGTCGCGACGCGCGCGCCCGTCACACCGGTCCACGCACCCGAGCGGACCGTGTCGGCGAACGCGAAGACCTTGTCGAGCTCGCGCTGCACGTCCGTGTCCACGCCCTGGCCGTCCACGACCAGCTCGGGGCTCGCGCCGGCGGGGCGGCGCAGCGCGGTGTGCAGCACCGCGCGGTCCTCGGTCACGTTGATGTGCTGGCCCGCGAACATCGCCTCGACGTGCCGGGCCAGCCCGACCTCGTCGGCCAGGCGCACGAGCGCCTCGAGGGTGTCGTCCGTCACGAGGTTCTTCGACAGGTCGACATGCAGGTCGGCGACCGTGCGCGTGAGGCGCTCGGTGCGTCCGGGGTCGGCCGCGAACCAGGCGCGCAGGTCAGGCTCGAGCGCGTCACGCTGCGCGGTCAGGTCCGCCCAGGCCGTCGTGGTGGTCGCGTCGATCGGATCGGTCGTCACAAGGGTCCCTCTCGTTCAGGTCAGTGGCACCACGGTATTGCCCCGACGGCCCGGCGCGCCCGGGACCAGGGAGCGATCAGGGCGTCAGCAGGTCCAGGCGGGCTGCCTAGAGTGGTCCGGTGTCCCGCATCCCCACGGCGCTGATCGCCGCGCTCACCCTCGTCGTCGGCTTCGCGGTGGGGCAGGTGACGCACGTGCGCGCGCTCGCGGGCGTCGTGCTCGTCGCCGGGGTCGCGTGGTGCGCGGTCCGTGCCGTGCCGCGCGTCGGGTGGTGGCGCGTGGCCGTCGTGGTGCTGGTGGGTGGTGCGGCCTTCGTCGGCTCCCACCTGGTGGCGCAGACGGTGGGCGCGTGGCCGGCGGTCGTGCTCGCGGCGCTGGTGCTCGGCGCCGCGACGTGGTGGCTCGTCGACGCGCGGGGCGACGGACGCGAGCGCATCGGTGCGGGTGCACGAGGAGGGCACGATGGCTGACAAGAGCAGGACGCCGCTGGGCATGCGGATCACGGAGAAGCTGCTGACGATCTTCGGGCCGCCGCAGCTCGGCGACCACAAGGCACCGCTCCGCCCCGCGAGCGCCGAGGAGCGCGGGCGCGACCAGGAGCTGCGCACGACCCTCGCGCGGGTGGTCGGGCCCGACGGGCACGCGTACCTCGTGGAGCGCCCGGCCCCGGGCACCCCGTCCGGGCCGACCGAGCAGGACTAGCAGCCGCGCCGGCCCCTGCTCACTGAGCCGCGCGGAGCGCCGCGCGCACCCAGCCGAGCGCCGTCTCGTCGTCGAGACCGAGCGCACGCGCCTGCCGCACGAAGTCCTGGGCGGCCGCGAGGGCGGCGCTGTCGGTCGCGGCGTCCGACGCCCGCACGAACGTCCCGTTGCGTCCCCGGGTCTCCACGACTCCGGCCTGCTCGAGCTCGCGGTAGGCGCGCGCGACCGTGTTGGTCGCGAGCCCCAGGTCCTCGGCGAGCCGCCGCACGGTGGGCAGTCGCGTGCCGGGCGGCACGGTGCCCGCGCGCACCTGCTCGGCGACCTGCGCCCGGACCTGCTCGAACGGGGGGACGGCGGAGCCGGGGTCGATGCTCAGGATCATCGGTGCACCTTCGGGGCCGGGTCGGGCGGGCCGCAGGGCTGCGGGCGGGGTCGCAAGGTAGCAGGACCCGCCGGCCCGAGGTCCGCCCGCACTGTCGTCCGGCCGACCTGCCGCCCGGTCGCTGACGCTGATCCCGTGGGTGCGGCATCGGCCGCCCTAGGGTGAGGGCGGCGCGCACGGATGTGACGGCGTGCGCCGGACGGAGGCATCCCGATGGACGACCGCACCCCCTGGCTGGTGTGCTGCGGCCTGGTCACGCTCGACGTGCTCCAGGTCGTCGACCACGTGCCCGCGGCCGACGAGAAGCTCGTCGCGCACGGGCTCGACGTGACGTTCGGCGGCCCGGCGGCCAACGCCGCGGCGACCGCTGTCGCGCTCGGGGTGCGGACGCGCCTGGTCACGGCGATCGGGAGCGGACCCGTCGCGGACCTCGTGCGCGCGGGCCTCGCGGACGCGGGGGTCGACGTGGTGGACCTGCTCGAGGGCGAGCAGGCGAGCCCCGCCGTCTCGACCGTGCTGGTCACGCAGGCGACAGGGGAGCGGGCCGTCGTCTCGGTCAACGCGTCCGGGGTGCGCGACCTCGCTGCGCTGGCCTGTGCCCGTGCCGCCGCGGGGCTGCTCGACGGGGCGGCGGCGGTCCTGCTCGACGGGCACCACCTCGGCGCGGCGCGGGTCGTCGCGCAGGACGCCCGTGCGCGCGGGGTACCAGTGGCCCTCGACGGGGGCAGCTGGAAGGACGGGCTCGAGGACGTCCTGGCGCTCGTCGACCACGCTGTGCTCTCGGCCGTCTTCCGGCTGCCGTCCGACCGGGTGGCGGGGGAGGGGGACCGACCCGAGCCGGGGTCGTGGGCCGACCTGGCGGCGGTCGCCGCCCTGGGACCGCGGACTGTCGCGCGTTCGGCGGGCGCCAGACCCCTGCGCTGGATCGACCGCTCCGGTCGCGTCGACGGCCCGACGCCGGTGCGGTCCGTGCGTCCACCCGACGTGGCGCCGGGCGACGTGGTCGACACGCTCGGCGCGGGCGACGTGCTGCACGGCGCGTTCGCTGCCGAGCTCGCCCGCGGCACCACCGTCGCCCAGGCCCTCGACACCGCCGTCCAGGTCGCTTCCCACTCGGTCCGCTTCGCCGGCGCCCGCGGCTGGACCACCACCCCCACCACTGACCCCCTCACGGATCAACCACACCCCCTGAGGAAGGGGGTGGGTTCATCACGGTGTGGTCACGGTCACAGGGAAGTGTTGACCTGCGATTAATAAGGCAGGTCTACTAACAAACGTGATCGACACCCGGACCAGCAGCACCGCCGCCGCGCGGGCCCCGGGACGCACGCTGCGTCCCACGGCCAAGATGCTGCCCGAGCACGCCCGGGTCCATCACCGCTCGATGGTGCTCCAGCACCTGTTCCACTCGGGCCCGACGTCGCGCGCCGACCTGGCACGCAGCACGGGACTGACCCGGGTCACGGTGTCCGACCTCGTCGCCGCGCTGCTCACCGAGGGGCTCGTCGAGGAGCTCGGCACCCGGCCCGAGGGCAAGGTGGGCAAGCCCGCGACGCTCGTCGGCATGCGCACGGAAGACTTCCACGTCGTCGCGGTCGACCTGGCCCACGACGCGAGCCTCAGCGGCGCGGTCATGACGCTCACGGGCGACGTCGTCGCACGACGCACGGTGGCCCTCGACGGGCGCACCGGCACCGAGGCGGTCGACGTGCTGCGCGACCTGTGCCGCGACCTGCTCGCGGCCGCCGACCGGCCTGTGATCGGCGTCGGCATCGGCTCGCCCGGCGTCATCGACCCCGCCGGGACGGTCGTCGAGGCCCCCAACCGCGGCTGGTACGACGTGCCGCTGGCCACCGACCTCGCCCGCGACCTCGGCGTGCCCGTGCACGTCGCGAACGACGCCAACACCCGCGCGCTGGGGGAGTACACCTACGGCGGGGCCAGTGGCGACGGGCTCATGGTCGTCACCGTCGGGCAGGGCGTCGGTGCCGGGCTCGTGGTCGACGGGGCCCTCGTGCGCGGACGGCACGACGCCGCGGGCGAGATCGGGCACGTGACCGTCGTCGACGAGCGCGACGAGGCGGACGGCGTCCCGCTGCTGGCCTGCGCGTGCGGGCGCCGCGGCTGCCTCGAGACCGTGCTCTCCGTGCCGGCCCTGCGCCGCCGGGTCGCCGGACTGACCCCCCAGGACTCCGACGCCGCGCTGGCGTCGGTCGGACGGCTGCTGGGCACTGCCCTGGCACCCGTCGTGAGCGCCCTCGACCTCGCCGAGGTCCTGCTCTCCGGCCCGCCGGAGCTGCTGGACGGACCTCTGCGGGAGGCGGCGCTCGACACCGTCCGGCTGCGGACCATGCCCGTCATCGGGCACGCGTTGCGGCTCCGGACCGCCTCACTGGGTGAGGACGCCGCGCTCTTCGGGGCCGCTGTCCTCGTCCTGTCCGGTCAGCTCGGGGTCTCGTGAGGACCCCGAGCCGACCTCCTGCAGGTCGGACGCACCACCCCCGGCGACGCCGTACGGCGATCGCCTCGCATCTGGGAGGAACCCCAACGTGAAGATCCTACGTATGGCGGCCGTCGGAGTGGCGGCAGCACTCGCGCTCACGGCGTGCGGAAGCGGTGACAGCCCGTCGGACACCAGCTCCGGGGGCACGGCCGAGGCCGCGACGATCAAGCTGTGGCTCGCGGGCGGGGACACCCCCGACGAGCTCCGCGAGTACCTCACGACGACGTTCGAGACGCAGAACCCGGGTTCGAAGCTCGTCATCGAGCAGCAGGACTGGTCCGACCTCGTCACCAAGCTCACCACGTCGATGCCCGACGCGGCCAACACCCCCGACGTCGTCGAGCTCGGCAACACCCAGTCCTCGACGTTCACGAACGTGGGCGCGTTCCTCGACATCAGCGACATGTACGACGAGCTGGGGGGCGCCAAGCTGCTCGACGGCTTCGTCGAGGCCGGCATGGTCGACGGCGCGCACTACACGCTCCCGTACTACTTCGGTTCGCGGTACGTCTTCTACCGCAAGGACCTCTGGGCCGCGGCCGGTGCCACGGTGCCCACGACGCTCGCCGAGTTCAACAAGACGGTCGCGAGCATCACGGCCGCGCAGCCGAACGGCGTCCCGAACCTCTCGGGCTTCTGGATCGGCGGCCAGGACTGGCGCAACGCCATCTCGTGGATCTTCGCCAACGGCGGCGAGCTCGCGGTCCAGAAGGACGGCGAGTGGGTCTCCACGATGTCCGACCCGAAGTCGATCGAGGGCCTCACCCAGCTCCAGGAGCTCTGGACGAGCGCGTCGAAGGCGCCGCGTGACGCGACCGACGCGAACACCTACAACCACCTCAACGACTCCGACGCGGTCGAGGGCGAGGACGGCACCACCACGTCGTACTCGCTCGACGCGGCGACGATCATGGCGCCGGGCTGGGCCCACTGGTCGATCGGCGACCTGGTCTCGAAGGACGGCAAGGACGTCCGCGAGTGGAACGACGAGCGCTTCGGCGTGTTCGCCCTCCCGGACGTCGACGGCACGGGTGCCGCGCCGGTCTTCGCGGGCGGCTCGAACATCGGCATCTCCGCCAAGTCCCAGCACCCCGAGCTGGCGAAGAGCCTGATGCGGATCATCTTCTCGCCCGAGTACCAGCAGCTGCTGGGCGAGAACGGGCTGGGTCCGGCGAACTCCGACTACGTGAGCTCGCTCGGCGACGACCAGTTCGCCAAGGCGCTCGTCGAGTCCGCGCTCAACTCGAAGCTGACCCCGGCCGCGCCGGGCTGGGCCGCGCTCGAGAACAGCAAGAAGCTCGAGGAGTTCTTCGGCGAGATCGCGAGCGGTGCCGACGTCGAGGCCACGGCCACGGCGTTCGACGCCGCAGCCACGCCGATCCTCAACGGCAAGAGCAGCTGACCTGACGAGCTGACCTCAGGTCCCGGGGGCGCGCACACCCGCGCTCCCGGGACCCGGGCCGCCTGCCCGGCGGACGAAGGAGACCCTCATGTCCCGCACCACCGCGGCGGCTCCGGAGACGGAGGCCGAACCGGTGGCTGTGCGAGCGAAGCGACGCCCGCGCACCCCCTACCTCTTGCTCGTCCCCGCGATCGTGCTGCTGCTCGTCGCCCTGGCCTACCCCGTCGGGTGGCAGGTGCTGACGTCGATGAAGGAGTTCGGCCTCAAGCAGCAGTTCGGCGCCCCGGCCGAGTTCGTCGGCCTCGACAACTACGTCCGGCTGTTCACGGACCCCACGATGTGGACCATCGTGGTCCGCTCGGTCCTGTTCTGCCTGGTCAACGCGTTCCTCACCGTGCTCGTCGGCGTGCTGCTCGCGCTGCTCATGAAGGCCGTGCCGCGCGCCGTCGCGCTCGTCCTGCAGGTCGCGATGCTGCTCGCGTGGGCCATGCCCGTGGTCGCGGCGATGACGGTGTGGCGCTGGCTGTTCGACTACCAGCGTGGGGTCGTGAACTACCTGCTGACCCGGCTCGGGTTCGACTTCACCGGGCACTCGTGGCTCGAGCAGCCGCTCTCGTTCTTCTTCGTCGCGACGGTGATCGTCGTGTGGATGTCGGTGCCGTTCGTGGCGTTCTCGGTCTACGCGGGCCTCATGCAGGTGCCCGACGAGGTCCTCGAGGCCGCGCAGATCGACGGCGCGAACTCCTGGCACCGCTTCTTCGGGATCATCCTGCCGATGGTGCGCCCCGTGCTCGGGATCGTGCTGCTCCTGCAGATCATCTGGGACCTGCGGGTGTTCGCGCAGATCCGGCTGCTGCAGGACGCGGGCGGCGTGCCGAGCGAGACCAACCTGCTCGGCACGTACATCTACCAGGTCGGTGTCGGCTCGGGGGACTTCGGTACCGCGTCCGCCGTGTCGATCTTCGTGCTCCTGCTCACCATCGCGCTGAGCTGGGGATACGTCCGCGCACTGCTGCGTGAGGAGGACGAGTCATGACCACCACCCCTGACGCCACGACCGCCGCCCCCGTCGTCCGTGCGGGCTCCGCACCGCGGCACGCGACCCGGCCCCCGGCGCACCGTCGTCCGCCCCTGGGCCGGCTGGTCGGCAAGGCGCTGCTGAGCCTCGTCGCGCTGGCCGTCGCCGTGGTCTGGGCGTTCCCGGTGTACTGGATGTTGATCTCCTCGCTGCTGCCCAACGTGCGCCTCACCTCCGGGGCCCCGACGTTCTGGCCGACGCGCGGCTCGTTCGACAACTTCGGCGCGGTGCTCGACTCCGGCTCGTTCGTGCCTGCGCTGCGCATGAGCCTGGCCGTGACCGGCCTCACCGTCGTCGCCGCGCTCGTGCTCGCGTTCCTCGCGGCGCTCGCCGTGAGCCGCTTCCGGTTCCGGGGCCGACGCAGCTTCATCCTCGCTGTGCTCATCATCCAGATGCTGCCCGCCGAGGGGCTGTTCATCGCGCAGTACAAGATGCTCAGCTCGACCCAGCTGCTCAACACCGTGATCGGTGTCTCGGTGCTGTACGCCGCGGCGGTCGTGCCGTTCACGGTCTGGATGCTGCGGGGCTTCGTCGCGGGTGTCCCGGCCGAGCTCGAGGAGGCCGCCATGGTCGACGGCCTGAGCCGCACGCAGGCGTTCGTCCGCATCACCCTGCCGCTGCTGGCCCCGGGCCTGGTCGCCTCGGGCGTGTACGCGTTCCTGCAGGCGTGGAACGAGTTCACCGTCGCGCTCGTGGTGCTCCCGGCCGACTCGGCCAAGACGCTGCCCGTGTGGCTGCGCAGCTTCGTGCAGACCAGTGCGAGCCGCGAGGTGGACTGGGGGCAGGTGATGGCCGCCTCGACGCTGCTCGCGGTGCCTGTCATCGTGTTCTTCCTGCTGGTGCAGGGGCGGATGACCAGCGGCCTGGTCTCGGGTGCGGTGAAGGGCTGACGTGCGCGCTCGACAGGACGAGGACATGCAGGGCGGCGACGAGCAGGGCGGGGACATGCAGGACGTGGCCCGACGAGGGAGCGTGGGTCTGGACATCGGCGGGACGAAGGTGCTGGGGGTGCTGCTCGACGCGTCGGGCGCGGTCCGTCACGAGGTGCGTCTGCCGACCGCGACGGGCGGGCCCGGGGTCGTGGCGACCGCGGCCAGCGCGGTGCGCGAGCTCGCGCACCTGGCCGGGGTGCCCGTCGCACGGCTGGGCGGGGTGGGTGCCGGGGTGCCCGGGGTGGTCGATCCCGTCGAGGGGTGCGTCGAGCATGCCGTCAACCTGGGCATCGAGTCGGCGTTCCCGCTGGCCAGGATGCTGGGGGAGGCACTCGATGGGGTGCAGGTGCACCTCGAGAACGACCTCAACGCGGCCGTCCTGGGGGCGGCGCACGTCTCGCCCGAGCCGGTGCGGGACCTCGCCTTTTTGGCGCTCGGCACCGGGGTCGCGGCGGGGCTGCTGCTCGACGGCACGCTGCGCCGGGGGGCGACCCGGTCGGCGGGGGAGATCGGGCACGTGACGATCGTCCCCGGCGGCCGGGCGTGCTCGTGCGGCCAGCTCGGCTGCCTCGAGCGCTACGCCTCGGGCAGCGCGATCGCGCAGGCGTGGCCCTCTCCGGGAGAGGGACGTCCCGCACCTGTCGAGCTGTTCGCGGCGGCCGCGGCGGGCGACCCCCGGGCCGTGGCTGTGCGCGACGAGGTCGCGTGGGCCGTCGGTGCCGCGGTGCGGGTGCTCGTGCTCACGTGCGACGTCGAGCACGTGGTCATCGGCGGGGGTGTGAGCGCGCTCGGCGCGCCGCTGCTGGACGTCGTCGTCGAGTCGCTCGTCCGGGAGTCGAAGTCGTCGCCGTTCCTGGCGTCGATGCGGATCGAGGACCGGGTGCGGCTCGCCCCGCGCGGGGTGCCCGTCGGCGCGGTCGGTGCTGCACTGGTCGGACGGGGGGAGAGCTGATGGAGGTCGTCATCGCTCCCGCGGACCGGCTCGCGCGGCTCGCGGCGGACGTGGTCGAGCGGCTGGTGCGCGCCGGTGCCACCGAGGGCGGGCACGCCGTGCTCGGTCTCGCGACCGGGTCGACCCCGCTCGCCGTGTACGACGAGCTCGCGCGCCGCCACGTCGAGGACGGGTTGTCGTTCGCGGGCGTCGAGGCGTTCATGCTCGACGAGTACGTCGGCCTGGCGGCCGACCATCCGGAGCGCTACCGCAACGTGATCGAGCGTGAGCTGGTCGCCCGCGTCGATCTCGACCCTGCCGACGTGCACGGGCCCGACGGTCTCGCGCCGGACCTGCCGGCGGCGTGCGCCGCGTACGAGGCGGCGATCCTCGAGGCGGGCGGCGTCGACGTGCAGATCCTCGGCATCGGCACCGACGGTCATGTCGCGTTCAACGAGCCCGGCTCCTCGCTGGCCTCCCGCACCCGCCTCAAGACGCTCACGCACGGGACGCGGGTCGACAACGCCCGGTTCTTCGGCGGCGACCTCGACGCGGTGCCGCTGCACTGCCTGACGCAGGGGCTCGCGACGATCATGCAGGCCCGCCACCTCGTGCTGCTGGCCACGGGCCGGGGCAAGGCCGAGGCTGTGCACCAGCTCGTCGAGGGGCCGGTCAGTGCGCTGTGGCCCGCGACGGTGCTGCAGCTGCACCCGCACGTGAGCGTCCTGGTCGACGACGACGCGGCATGCCGGCTGCAGCTCGCCGGCTTCTACCGTGAGGCGTACGCGGCGAAGCCGACCTGGCAGGGGCTCTAGGGCGTGGACGGCTGACCGACCTGTCGGCGGTCCGCCGTAGACTCGTGGGCATGAGCGAGCCCCTTCTTCCCAGCCCCGAACCGAACGACCCGTTCAGCTCGGACCCGGGTGGCACGGGCACCTCGACGAGCGTGCTCGAGCGCACCGAGGCGACCGAGCAGGTCGAGCCGGGTGACCACGAGCGGTTCGCGCACTACGTGCGCAAGGAGAAGATCCTGGACTCCGCGCTGAGCGGCCAGCCCGTGATCGCTCTGTGCGGCAAGGTGTGGGTGCCGGGCCGCGACCCCCAGAAGTTCCCCGTGTGCCCTGTGTGCAAGGAGATCTACGAGGGCCTGCGCGAGCCGCAGGACGGTGGCTCCGGCGGTGAGGGCGGCGGCTCGGGCGGTGGTCGCCGATGGGGCGGCTTCGGCCGTGGCAAGGGCTCGGGCGACTCCTCCGGCGGGAAGTGAGCGCCCCGCAGCGCCTGCCTGATTCGTCACCAGCGAGCCACGCGTCGTCGTCGGCAGCCTCGCAGCTGCCGCCGGCGTTCCCCGCGCGTGCGCCCTGGGGGACAGCAGGCAAGCTGCGCGCCTGGCAGGCCGAGGCTCTCGAGCTGTACCGGGTCCGCAACCCGCGGGACTTCCTCGCGGTCGCGACACCCGGTGCCGGCAAGACGACCTTCGCCCTGCGGATAGCCACCGAGCTGCTCGAGGCGGGGATCGTGCGTCGCGTCACCGTCGTGGCGCCGACCGAGCACCTCAAGCGGCAGTGGGCCGACGCGGCTGCCCGTGTCGGCATCAAGATCGACCCGAACTTCTCGAACGCGCAGGGGCGTCACGGGCACGGCTTCGACGGTGTCGCCGTCACGTACGCGCAGGTCGCGAGCAAGCCCGCGCTGCACTCCGCCCGGACGTCGGCCGCGCCGACGCTGGTGATCCTCGACGAGATCCACCACGGCGGCGACGCGCTGTCCTGGGGTGACGCGGTGCGCGAGGCGTTCGACGGCGCCAAGCGACGGCTCGCGCTCACGGGCACACCGTTCCGCTCGGACACCGCCGCGATCCCGTTCGTGTCCTACGAGCGGGGCCCCGACGGCATCCGCCGCTCGACCTCGGACTACTCCTACGGCTACGGCGAAGCGCTGCGCGACCACGTCGTGCGGCCCGTGATCTTCCTGTCGTACAGCGGCTCGATGCGCTGGCGCACCAAGGCCGGCGACGAGGTCAGCGCTCGGCTCGGGGAGGCCCTGACCAAGGACCTGACGGCGCAGGCGTGGCGCACGGCGCTCGACCCGAACGGCGAGTGGATCCCGTCCGTGCTCGCCGCCGCGGACCGTCGCCTCACCGAGGTGCGGCGCACGGTGCCCGACGCGGGCGCGATGGTCATCGCCACCGACCAGAACGACGCGCGGGCCTACGCGGGCCACCTGGCGCGGCTGACCGGCACGTCGCCCACCGTCGTGCTCTCCGACGACGACGGCGCGAGCGACCGGATCGACGAGTTCTCGGCCTCCGACTCGCGCTGGCTCGTGGCGGTGCGGATGGTCTCGGAGGGGGTCGACGTGCCGCGTCTCGCGGTCGGCGTGTACGCCACGAGCACAGCGACGCCGCTGTTCTTCGCCCAGGCCGTGGGCCGGTTCGTCCGGGCCCGTCGCCGCGGCGAGACGGCCTCGATCTTCCTGCCGAGCGTGCCGCAGCTCCTGGCGCTCGCGAACACGCTCGAGGCCGAGCGCGACCACGCGCTCGACCGTCCGCTCACGGCCGAGGAGCAGGGCGACGTGTTCTCGCCCGAGGACGCGCTGCTCGGCGAGGCGAACGCGGAGCGCAACGGGCCCGACGCCGTGGGGCCCGACGGCAAGGCGGGCGCGTTCGAGGCGCTCGAGGCGCAGGCGTCGTTCGACCGGGTGCTGTTCGACGGTGGTGAGTTCGGCACCGGGGCAGACCTCGGTTCGGCCGAGGAGCTCGACTTCCTGGGCCTGCCCGGGCTGCTCGACGCCGACCAGGTCACCACGCTGCTCAAGCAGCGTCAGGCCGAGCAGCAGAGCGGTCGCCGGTCGCGGCGCTCGGCGCAGCAGCAGGCCGAGGAGCTCGCGGAGATGGACCACCGCAAGCAGGCCGAGCTGCGCAAGGAGCTGGCTCAGCTCGTGGGGGCGTGGGCGCGGCGCAGCGGGCAGCCGCACGGCTCGGTGCACACCGAGCTGCGGCGCCGCTGCGGCGGGCCGGAGGTCGCGCTGGCCGACCCCGCACAGCTCGCGGCACGCCTCGAGCTGCTGCGTGGCTGGTTCGTCGGCAAGCGCTGAGGCGTGGTCCCGCACCGGACCGGGAGAGAGATCGTCTCAGATGGTGGACAGGGGCTTGCCACGTAAAACCGCAGGTCAGAGCCCTGGACACGTGACCACTTAGCAAAAGTCGCCGGATTCGCAACTCTTGTCCTCGGGATGCCGAACCCGCGCAGCACTGCCAATCTTCTTCTCGTGCCACCGACTCCGGATCCCCCCGGGGGTCGGTTCCGAGCAAGAGAAAGGGTGTGGCTCATGCCTTCCTGGCTCCTCCTCATCATCGTCGGTGCTGTTCTCGTCGTCCTGGGCGTCGCGACCAACATCGGCCAGTTCCTCATCTGGATCGGCGTCGTCGTCCTCGTCGTCAGCCTGATCCTCGGCCTCGTGGGGCGTGGTCGCGGCGCAAGGATCTGACCGGCGCTGCGCCGGGCGGCAGGGCAGGCCCCCTGCCGCGCTCAGCCGCCCAGGCGCAGCGTGACAGTCGGAACCGCGGCCTCGTCCGCGGACAGGCGCCGGGCCCCCCGTGGCAGCTCGTCACGGGAGGTCCGGTGCCTTTCTGCTGCCAGCAGCAACCCTCCTGGTCCCGTCCAGCGGCCGTCGACCTCGCCGCGTGACACGAGCGGCACCTGGAGCCCCCGCAGCGAGTCGTCCTGCGGCACCCACGCCGCGACGTCCTCGTCCGCCCCGGTCACCAGCACCTCCTCGACGGCCCGTCCGTCGGCCCCGCGTCGTCGGGCAGCCGCCTTGCGGCCCCCGGTCCCCGTCTTGGCCTGCGACGTCTTGGCCACGGGCACCAGCGCCCCGTCGCGACCCTCGCGGGCCACCAGCTTGTAGACCATGCCGCACGTCGGCGAGCCCGATCCGGTCACCACCGAGGTCCCCACGCCGTACGAGTCCACGGGCGCCGCGGCCAGGGCCGCGATCGAGTACTCGTCGAGGTCCGAGGTCACAGTGATCTTCGTCGCACGCGCGCCCAACGCGTCGAGCTGGGCACGCACCTCGAGCGCGAGCACCCCCAGGTCGCCCGAGTCGAGCCGCACGGCGCCGAGCCCGGTGCCCGCCGCCTCGACCGCGAGCTCGACGCCGCGCCGCACGTCGTAGGTGTCCACGAGCAGCGTCGTGCCGGCACCCAGCGCCGCGACCTGCGCGCGGAACGCCTCCTCCTCGTCGTCGTGGAGCAGCGTGAACGCGTGCGCGGCCGTACCGATGGTCGGGATGCCGTACCGGCGCCCGGCCTCGAGGTTCGAGCTGCCCACGAACCCGCCGACCACCGCTGCCCGCGCGGCAGCGACCGCGGCGTCCTCGTGCGCGCGACGCGACCCCATCTCGAGGCACGGGCGGTCGACCGCCGCGCTCGTCATGCGGGACGCGGCCGACGCGACCGCCGAGTCGAAGTTGAGCACCGACAGCACCAGCGTCTCGAGCAGCACGGTCTCGGCGAACGTGCCGTCGACCACGAGCACGGGGGAGTACGGGAAGAAGACCTCGCCCTCGGCGTACCCCGTGATCGACCCCGTGAACCGGTAGCCCGCCAGCCACTCGATCGTCGCGTCGTCGACCACGCGCGCCGCGGCGAGCCACTCGAGCTCATCGGCCGTGAACCGGAAGTCCTGGATCGCCTCGAGCAGGCGGCCCGTGCCCGCGAGCACCCCGTAGCGCCGCCCGGCGGGCAGCCGCCGCGTGAAGACCTCGAACACGCAGCGCCGGTCCGCGGTGCCGCGCCGCAGGGCGGCCTCGAGCATCGTCAGCTCGTAGCGGTCGGTCAGCAACGCGGTGCTCGGACGGGCGGGGGTGGTCGGGGCGCTCATGGGCACAACGTAGGACGACGTGCACACGCGGCGCACCTACAGTGGGCGGGTGTCAGTCCAGATCGCGCCCGAGGAGACCACCGCGTCAGAGGCGGGAACCCGGCTCGGGGACGCGTGGGTCACCATCGTGTGGAACGACCCCGTCAACCTCATGAGCTACGTCACCTACGTGTTCCAGAGCTACTTCGGCTACCCCCGGGAGAAGGCCGAGAAGCTCATGCGGCAGGTCCACCAGGAAGGGCGCTCCGCCGTCTCGACCGGCAACCGGGAGCAGATGGAGGTCGACGTCCAGGCCATGCACTCGTTCGGGCTCTGGGCCACGCTGCAGCGGGGAGGCGAGTGATGCGCGCGTTCCGACGCGAGCGGGGGGCCTACGTGGCCGAGCTCGACGCGACCGAGCGCGGGGTGTTCGCCGCGGTCGTGGCCGACGTGGTCGACCTGCTCGGCGGCGGCCGGCTCGAGGAGCGCTCGGGCGACGAGCCCAGCCCCACGCCCGAGACGACCGCGCTCGGTGTGACGATGCGCACGCAGGAGATCGAGCCGCCCGACGACGACGCGGTGCGGCGGCTGCTGCCCGACGCGTCGGTCGACGACGAGGAGGTCGCGGCCGAGTTCCGCCGGCTCACCGAGGACGACCTGCGACGCGTCAAGGTCGACCGGCTCGTGTGGCTGTGGGACGCCCTGGTGCGCGGACCCGGCGACGGCTGGCTGGCCGACGCCCTCGTGGTCCCGGGCGACCAGGGCGCGGGGGTGGCCGCGACGTTCACCGACCTGCGGCTCGTGCTCGCCGACCGGCTCGGGCTGCACGACGACGAGGACGCGGAGTCGCTGTACGTCGAGCTCGAGGAGGACTCCGGCGAGGACGACGACCCGCAGGTCGAGGTGCGCCGCTACCTCGGCACCGTCTACGTGACGTTGAGCTGGCTCCAGGAGTCGCTCATGGCGGCGTTGCTCGACGACCTCGGCCGGGCCGGGAGGACGGGGCGGGCGGATGACTAGGCTCCCCCCTGTGAACGACGCGCCCATCGGGATCTTCGACTCCGGCGTCGGTGGCCTGACGGTCGCCCGCGCGATCCTCGACCAGCTCCCGCAGGAGTCGACCCTCTACATCGGCGACACCCTCAACACCCCCTACGGCCCCAAGCCGCTCGCGGCGGTGCGCGCGCACGCGCTCGAGGTCATGGACGACCTGGTCGACGCGGGCGTGAAGATGCTGGTCATCGCGTGCAACACGGCCTCGTCGGCGATGCTGCGCGACGCGCGTGAGCGCTACACCCAGCGCCGCGGGCTGCCCGTGGTCGAGGTCATCCTGCCCGCGGCCCGCCGCGCCGTCCTGGCGACCCGCACCGGGCGCATCGGGGTGATCGCCACCAAGGCCACGGTCGAGTCGAAGGCCTACGACGACGCGTTCGCGGTGGCACCCGGGGTCCAGATAGTGACCCAGGCGTGCCCGCGTTTCGTCGAGTTCGTCGAGGCCGGCATCACGTCCGGCCCCGAGATCCTCGCGGTGGCCCACGAGTACCTCGAGCCCGTGCGGGCGGCGGGCGTCGACACGCTCGTGCTCGGCTGCACCCACTACCCGCTGCTGACGGGCGTCATCTCGTACGTGATGGGCGACGAGGTGACGCTCGTCTCGAGCGCCGAGGAGACCGCGAAGGACGTGTACCGCACGCTCGTGGCGCACGACCTCGAACGGCCGCTGAGCGCCGGACCTCCCGAGCACCGGTTCCTCGCGACGGGGGACCCCGACTCGTTCCACGTCCTCGCCCGGCGATTCCTCGGCCCGGAGGTCGGTGCCGTCGAGCCGCGAGGAGCGCTGCGGTGAGGCTCGTCGTGGTCGGCTGCGCGGGGTCGTTCCCGAGCGCCGAGTCGGCCGCCTCGGCGTACCTGGTGCAGGCCGAGGACGCCGACGGCCGCACCTGGACCGTGCTGCTCGACCTCGGCAGCGGCGCCCTGGGGCCGCTCCAGGCGCTCACCGACCCGGCCGCTCTCGACCTCATCGGCATCTCGCACCTGCACGCGGACCACGTGGCCGACCTCGTGGTGCTCAACGTGCTGCGCCGCTACCGTCCCGACGGCCCGTGCGACCCCGTGCGGCTCTTCGGGCCCGAGGGAACCGCGGAACGGCTCGCGCAGATGGCCGGCAAGGACCCGGCCACCGAGGTCTCGGGCCAGTTCCTCATGCACCCGTGGGTCGAGGGCGAGCCCGTGACGGTGGGGCCGCTCACGATCGTCCCGGTCGCGGTCGAGCACCCTCTGCCGAGCTTTGGGGTGCGGGTCACCGGACCGTCCGAGGAGGACCCGTCGCGCAGCGTGACCCTCGCCTACACGGGCGACACCGACACGTGCGCCGGGCTGACCACGCTCGCGGAGGGCGTGGACCTGCTGCTCGCCGAGGCGGCGTACGTCGAGGGTCGGGACGACGCGCTGCGCGGCGTGCACCTCACGGGTCGGCGGGCCGCCGAGGCCGCCGCTGAAGGCCAGGTCGGGCGCCTGGTGCTCACGCACCTGGCCGCCTGGAACGACCCCGAGGTGACGCTCGCCGAGGCGCGTGCCGTGTTCGACGGGCCGCTCGAGCTCGCCCGGCCCGCGGCGGTCTACCCGCTCTGACGCGGGCGGGGCCACCAGGCGCACCCGGTTAGGCTCGTCGCCATGACCTCTGCGACCCCCGCCTCGACCTCCACGGGCCCCTCCGACGCCGACATCGTGCGTGCGGACGGCCGCCGCGCCGACCAGCTGCGCCCCGTGACCCTCACGCGTCGGTTCCTCGACAGCGGCGAGGGCAGCGTGCTCGTCGAGTTCGGCGGCACCAAGGTGCTGTGCGTCGCGTCGTTCACCGAGGGCGTGCCGCGCTGGCGCAAGGGATCGGGCCAGGGCTGGGTCACGGCCGAGTACGCGATGCTGCCGCGCGCCACGAGCACCCGCTCGGACCGCGAGTCGGTGCGCGGCAAGGTCGGCGGCCGCACGCACGAGATCTCCCGTCTGATCGGCCGGTCGCTGCGCGCGATCATCGACGTCTCGGCCCTCGGCGAGAACACGATCGTGCTCGACTGCGACGTGCTGCAGGCCGACGGCGGCACCCGCACCGCGTCGATCACCGGCGCGTACGTCGCGCTCGCCGACGCCGTGGCCTGGGGAGTGGAGCGCGGTGCCATCAGCCGCACCAAGACCGTGCTGCGTGACTCCGTGTCCGCGGTGAGCGTGGGGATCATCGACGGCGTCCCGATGCTCGACCTTCCGTACGTGGAGGACGTCCGGGCCGAGACGGACATGAACGTCGTGGTGACCGGCTCCGGCAAGTTCGTCGAGGTGCAGGGCACCGCCGAGCAGGCGCCGTTCGACCGCGCCGAGCTCGACGCGCTGCTCGACCTGGCCCTCGCGGGCACCTCCGAGCTGAGCCGGATCCAGGCCGCAGCGCTCGCCGCCGTCACCCCGGGTGCCGCGCAGCCGCTCGGGACCGGCGCGTGAGCGTGGCACCGCGTCTGGTCCTCGCGACGCACAACGCGCACAAGATCGTCGAGCTGCGCGCGATCCTGGCTCCCGCGCTGCCGGGCCTCCACCCCGAGGCCGTGGTCGGCGCGCGCGACGTCGGTGCGCCCGAGCCCGTCGAGGACGGGGTCACGTTCGCCGAGAACGCGCTGCTCAAGGCCCGTGCGCTCGCGGCCTTCACGGGGCTGCCCGCGGTGGCCGACGACTCGGGGCTCGCGGTCGACGTGCTCGGCGGCGCCCCCGGCATCTTCTCGGCCCGGTGGGCCGGACGGCACGGCGACGACCAGGCCAACCTCGACCTGCTGCTGGCCCAGCTGGCGGACATCGCCCCCGAGCACCGCGGGGCGCGCTTCACGTGCGCCGCGGCCCTCGTGACCCCCGACGGCCTCGAGCACGTCGAGGTCGGTCATCTCGTGGGCACCCTCGCGGCGGCCCCGCGCGGCGCGAACGGGTTCGGCTACGACCCCGTGCTCGTGCCCTCGGGGTACACGCGCACGTGCGCCGAGCTCACGCCCACGGAGAAGAACGCGATCAGCCACCGGGGCCAGGCCTTCCGTGCGCTCGTCCCCGCGGTCGTCGGAGTCCTCGGCCGGTGACGTGTGGTGGGTGAGGACCGCGCGGACGCCGCCACGGGCCCCGTGCACCTGGTGGCCGACGCGGTGTCGTTCGGGTACCCGGGTCGCCCGGTGCTCGACAAGGTCGACCTGCTGGCCTCGGCCGGGCAGCGGATCGGCGTGGTGGGGGAGAACGGCGCGGGCAAGACGACGCTGCTGCGCGTGCTCTCCGGCGAGCTCGCCCCGAGCCACGGCGAGGTGCGCCGGGTGGGCACGCTCGCCGTGGTCGGCCAGGAGCTCGACACCCCGCCCGGGGCGACCGTCGGCACGCTCGTCGCCGAGTCGCTCACGCATGCCCGTGCGGCCGCCGCCCGCCTCGAGGCCGAGATCGACGGCTTCGACCACGAGCACGGCGACCTCACGGCTCTCGCCCGCGCGATCGCACGGGTCGAGCAGCTCGCCGCGTGGGACGCCGACCGGCGCGTCGACGAGGCCCTGACCCGCTTCGGTGCGCCCCGCGACGTGCACCGCCCGCTCGACCGGCTCAGCGTCGGCGAGCGCTACCGCGTGCGCCTCGCGTGCCGGATCGCGGAGCGGGCCGACGTGCTGCTGCTCGACGAGCCCACCAACCATCTCGACGCGGCCGGCATCGACCACCTCACGCACGAGCTCGCGAGCTGGCCCGGTGTCGTCGTGATCGTCACGCACGACCGTCGCCTGCTGGACGACGTGATGACGGGCATCCTCGACCTCGACCCGTCGATGGACGGGCGCCCCGTGCTGTACGGCGAGACGTCGTACGCGGCGTACCGCTTCGCCAAGGACCAGGCGCTGCGGCGCTGGCGGGCGCGCTACCGGGCCGAGCGCAAGCGCGCCGAGCAGCTCGCCGCGCGGCTCGACCAGTCCTACGAGGGGCTCTCCGACGAGTGGCGCCCGCTCAAGGGCTCGCAGAAGAACCGCCGGGCCACGCGCGCCCGGATCCATGTCAAGGCCGCCGACCGGCTCGTGCAGCGCCTCGAGGCGCAGGCGGTGGACGTGCCGGTGCCGCCCCTCGAGCTCACGTTCCCCGACCTGCCGTCGCTGCCGCGCGACCACGACGGGTCGCCGCTGCTCGAGGTCCGGGCCCCGCTCGTGCCGGGTGACGGGCCCCGGCCCCGCCTCGACCTGCCGGGCACCCGCATCGAGCTGCCGCCGTGCGGGCGCCTGCTCGTCACAGGACCCAACGGATCAGGCAAGTCGACGTTCCTCGCCGCCTTGGCGGGCACGATCGGGCTCGCGCGCGGCTCCCGGTCGATCGCCGTCGGCACCCGGCTGGGCGTGCTGGGCCAGGAGGGTGGTGCGCTCGCGAGCACCGGTGCCCCGGGTGCGGGTGCCGGCACGGGCTTCGACGTGTACGCGCGCTGCGCGCTCGACCTGCTCGCGTCGGGCCGGCTCGACCCCGACCAGCTCGTGCCCGTCGCCGCGCTCGGCCTGCTGAGCGAGGAGGACCTCGACCGCCCGGTCGCCGACCTCTCGGTGGGTCAGCGCCGCCGGCTCGACCTCGCGTGCGCGCTGCTCGCGGCGCCGCACGTGCTGATCCTCGACGAGCCCACCAACCACCTGTCGATCGGGCTCGTGGACGAGCTCACGGCTGCGCTGCGTGAGACGTCGGCCGCGGTCGTGGTCGCCACGCACGACCGCCGCATGCGTGCCGACCTGGCCCACTGGCCGGAGCTCGCGCTCGGCTGAGCGGGTCACGTGCCCGAGGCGTGCGACCTGGTGGACGCTGCGACGCGGGGGAGTTCGACGCGGACGAGCGCGCCACCGCCGGGCCGCGCGGTCAGGTCCAGCCTGCCGCCGTGGACCTCCACGACCCGGGAGACGATCGCGAGCCCCAGCCCGTTGCTGCTGCGGTCGGGCGCGGCGTCGGTGCGCCCGTGCGCGAGGGGACCGACCTGGCGTGCGAACGGTTCGAGGGCGATCCTCAGGGCGTCGTCGGTGAGCGGTCGGCCGCTGTTCTCGACGGTCAGGACAACGGCCTCGCGGTCCTCGAGCCGGATCGACACCCACCCGCCGTGCGGCAGGTTGTGCCGGATCGCGTTGCGCAGGAGGTTGTCGACCACGCGGGCCAGGAGCACCTCGTCGCCGGGAACGACCGCCGGAGCTGTCTCGACCGCGACCCGCACCCCTCGCTCGGTCGCCTCGCGGGCGACGTCGTCGACGACGTCCTCGACGACGACGTCCAGGTCGACCGGCACGTGGGCGACCGGTGCACGATCGAGGGCTGCGAGCTGCAGGAGCGCCGCGACGAGGTCGGTGGCACGACGGTTGGTCCCGTCCAGGCGCGCGAGCAGCCGGGGAAGGTCCACCGCCTCGGGGTCCTCGCGGGCGACGTCGAGCATGGCCTGCGTCACCGCGAGAGGAGTCCGCAGCTCGTGCGACGCGTTGGCGGCGAATCGCTGCTGGGCGGCGAACGAGCGCTCCAGGCGTTCGAGCATCGTGTCGAACGTGCCGGCCAGGTCCGTGAACTCGTCGCCCCGTCCCCGTCGCGGGTGGGCCGAGATGCGGTGGGACAGGTCGCCCGCGGCGGCGGCCTGTGCCGCCGAGTTGAGATCCGTCAGGGGGCGCAGCACCCGCCCGGCCAGGATCCAGCCGCCGCACGCCCCGACCGCCGTCAGGACGACCAGGGCGATGCCGCAGGCTCGCACCACGGCGTCGAGGATCTCCCCGCGCGACGCGATGGGGAGCCCCGCGTCGGACGGGTTCGCGGCGGTCAGGGGGTAGTTCGGCACGTACCGCATGACGACGTACACGATCAACGACATGGCGAGGCCGGCAGCGGCGACGCACGCCACATAGCTGAGGGTCAGACGGAGCCGCGCCGTCTGACGCAAGACCCTCACGAGGCGTCGACGCCCGGTGCACCCACGCGGTACCCCACCCCCGGCACGGTGTGGACGACCCATGGGTCGCCCAGCCGCTTGCGGAGCGTGGAGACCGTGACGCGCACCGCGTTGGTGAAGGGGTCGGCGTTCTCGTCCCACGCCCGCTCCAGCAGGTCCTCGGCGCTCACCACACCACCGTCGGCCGCGAGGAGGACCTCCAGGACGGCGAACTGCTTGCGGCTCAGGCGGACGTGCGCGCCGTCCCGGAAGACCTCCCGGCGGAACGGGTCGAGCCGCACCCCGGCGAGCTCGAGCACGGGCGGCTGCGGCGCGGGGCGACGCCCGAGGGCCCGTACCCGCAGGACGAGCTCGGGCAGCAGGAAGGGCTTCGTCAGGTAGTCGTCGGCGCCGATCCCGAAGCCGCGGGTCTTGTCGTCGAGCGTCCCGGCCGCGGTCAGCATGACGACCCGGCTCGCACTGCCGCTCGCGACGATCGACCGGCACACCTCGTCGCCGTGCACGCCGGGCAGGTCACGGTCGAGCACCACGACGTCGTACGCGGTGTGGCTGAGGTGCTCGAGCGCCTGCGCGCCGTCGTGGGCGACGTCGGCAGCGATCGCCTCGCGCCGCAACGCGGTCTGCACGGCCTCGGCCAGGTACGGCTCGTCCTCGACGACCAGCACACGCATCGATCCTCCACCTGCTCGAAGGCGTTGGGACCGTCCGACGGATGCCCGTCGTCAGTCTAGGAAGGTGGGGGTATCGGGAACGTCTGCGAAAACGAAGACGTCCGGGCAACAGCCCTGCGGGTGCAGTGGTGCTCATGACGACGCAGGCACCACCTCCCACGTCCTTCCCCGGACCGCGCTCGACGGATCCGGCCAGACCGCCGCGGCGGAGCGCGAGGAGACGCCGGGCAGCGGTCCTCGTCGGGGTCGCGATCCTGGCAGCGCTCGTGCGGGTGGCCGTGCCCGGCACCGACCTGGGCCCGCGCGCGCTGGTCGCGGGCATGTTCGGCGCCCCGGGCTCGACGGCGGACGCGGCTGCCGGCGCACCGGGCGACCTCGCGACCGGCGGGGAGGACCCCCGCGAGCAGGACGACCAGATCGACCCGTTCGACGACGACCACCCGGCGATCGCCGGGCTCGAGGACGACCTGCGTGCAGCGCTCCAGGCCGCCGCGCGGGACGCGCAGGCCGCGGGCGTCGACTTCTGGGTCACGTCCGGGTGGCGCAGCGCCGCCTACCAGCAGCTCCTGCTCGACCGCGCGGTCGAACGGCACGGCTCCCTCGCCGAGGCCCGCAGGTTCGCGAAGACGCCCGAGACCTCCGAGCACGTCTCGGGGCGGGCCGTGGACATCGGACCGACCGACGGGGCCGACTGGACGATCCGCAAAGGCGCGCGCTACGGCCTGTGCCAGACGTACGCCAACGAGATGTGGCACTTCGAGCTGGCGACGTCACCCGGTGGCGTGTGCCCGCAGCCGCTGCCGGACGCGGCAGGCTGACGGCGCGCGGCCCGTCGCCGGCGTCAGGGCAGGCGGCCCACGTGCGCCATCGCCTGGCGCAGCAGCAGGTCCTGGCCGCCGTTCATCGCGATCTGCACCTGCTCGGACGTCGCCTCCTCGGGCGTGAGCCACGCGAGGTCGAGCGCGTCCTGCTGGGGACGGCAGTCGCCCGCGACGGGCACCACGTACGCGAGCGAGACCGCGTGCTGGCGGGGGTCGTGGTACGGCGTGATGCCGGGCGTCGGGAAGTACTCGGCGACGGTGAACGGCTGGGGCGAGGCCGGGATCTGCGGCAGCGCCACCGGGCCCAGGTCCTTCTCGATGTGGCGCAGCAGGGCGTCGCGCACCCGCTCGTGGTGCATGACCCGACCCGAGACCAGTGCGCGGGACATGACCCCCTCGCGCGTGACCCGCAGCAGCAGCCCCACGGCGACGACGTCGCCCGCCTCGTCGACCCGCACGGGGACGGCGTCCACGTACAGGATCGGCAGCACCGTGCGCACGTACCGGATGGCGTCGGCGTCCATCCAGCCGGCGGGCCGCTCGGGTTCGCTGTCACGGTCGCGGGGGAAGTCGGCGGTATCGGTCACTGTTCTTTTCTACCGTGCCGCCCCGGCCCCGGACGGGCCGACGCGCGTCGGCCGCGGAATACTTGGAGGGGTGGGCGTGCTGTACGTGCGCAGACCACACATCCCAGGGAGGAGCGGCCATGGCTACCACCGAGCTGACCGCCGGCACGATCCAGCAGACCATCACCGACAACGACATCGTCCTCGTCGACTTCTGGGCGGAGTGGTGCGGGCCGTGCAAGCGGTTCGGGCCGGTGTTCGAGGCGTCGTCGGAGGCGCACCCGGACGTCGTGTTCGCCAAGGTGGACACCGAGGCCGAGCAGCAGCTCTCGATGGAGCTCAGCATCACCTCGATCCCCACGCTCATGGCGTTCCGCGAGGGCATCCTCGTGTTCAGCCAGCCCGGCGCCCTGCCCGCTCCGGCGCTCGAGCAGGTCATCGACGCCGTCAAGGCGCTCGACATGGACGAGGTGCGCGCGCAGATCGCCGCGCAGGAGACCGCAGCGCAGAACTGACCATCTGTCGGCGCCGCGACCCCGGGTGGGTCGCGGCGCACTGTGCTGCCACGACGATGCTGCCTCGACGATCGACCCCTCGGACGGGGTGGCTGACGCCGGCGTGCGAGACGCGTCCGTGACGGTTTGCCCCTGGGACATACCCCACTTACGGTGCAAGTGGACCGCCTTCACGGAACGTCAGCGGGTGACGGCCGAGAGAGGGCGCCCAGGGGGTCGCTTCTCATGGTGTCGACGTCACCTGACACGAGAACTACCGCCCGGCCGCGTCGGCAGCGAGGACGCCACCGACGTCGGCCCCCGCTGACCTCCCGGCTGCTCGCGGCGTCGGCCGTGGTGGCCCTCGCACTGTCCGGGCTGGGCTTCGTGGCGAGCACCGCGCAGGCCGAGAGCGTGGCCGTGGGATCGGGCAGCTACACCACCCACCCCGGCGGTGCGTCCCCCGCGGGGTGCGCCGAGCTGGCCTCCGACCCCCGGGCGTTCCTCACCGACGACGCCCCGCCGGGCGCGGTGCCCACCAACGACTGGTGGTCCTCGCTCGTGCTCAAGCGCACGAGCTGCGTCGGGAGCGAGCCGCTGCACGCGCACCCCGTCTCCTACCAACCCACCGCAGCGGGCCTCGGGCTCTCGAGCACGCGCGACCCGGTGCTCTCGGGCACGCCGGGCGGGGTGGGGGAGTTCCACTACCCGTACGCCCAGGACGTGCTGGTCGGGGTCGCGGGGCTGGCCGCACCGACCGTGAAGGTCGCGGGCTGGAGCGACTGGACCGTCACCCCGTCGTGGGACGACGGCGCCCGCACGATGCGCGCGACGATCGGTCACGGCCTGCCCTTCAGCTGGTACCACCTGACCGGAGGACCAGCCGTCCTCACCCTCGCGGGCACGCCCCGGGTGTGGAGCCAGGACGGCGCGACGATCGGGTTCACGGCCGGGGGTCACGACTACGTCGCGTTCGCCCCCACGGGGGCGTCGTGGACCGTGCAGGACTCGACGCTGACGAGCGACCTCGCGGGACGCGGGTACCTGAGCGTCGTCGCGCTGCCCACCGCCGCGGACGCCGACGACGCGACCCGGGCCGCGTTCGCCGCCCAGTACGCGCCCTTCGCGCACGCCGAGGTCACGGGCACCCGGGCCGACTACACGTACGACGAGGCGACGAGCACCGTCCGGACCACGTACGCGCTCGAGACCACCGCGTTCGAGGGCGACGCGCAGGGCACGGTCGTGGCCCTCTACCCGCACCAGCAGCGGGACGTCAGCACCGTGGACGGGGCCGGCGGGCCGCTGCCCGCGCTCGCGACCACGTACCCGTCGCCACGCGGCGCGATGACCGCGTACGTCGGGGCCACGTCGTTCACGACCGCGACGCCGTTCACGGGCGTGCTCCCCGAGCTGCCCGCGGTCGCCACCGGGACGGGCGCCGATGCGGCACAGCTCGACGCGCTGCTCACCGAGGCCGCCACCGACCCGCTCGCAGCGCAGTCTCCCGACACCGACTCGACCGGCACGGCCCTGGGGCGCGCCGCGCGCATCGCCGAGATCGCCGACCTCGTGGGCCGTGCCGACGTGCGGGACACCGCGCTCGCCCAGATCCGCAGCACCCTCACCGACTGGTTCACCGCGTCGCCCGGCAAGACGTCGCAGGTCTTCGCCTACGACGCCCGGTGGGGCACGCTCGTCGGTCAGCCGGCGTCGTCCGGATCGGACACCGAGCTCAACGACCATCACGTCCACTACGGGTACTTCCTCGCTGCGGCAGCCACGCTCGCCAGGTTCGACCCCGCGTGGGCCGCACCCACCGCATACGGCGGGATGGTCGACCTCCTGGTGCGCGACGCCAACGGCTACGACCGCGACGACACGCGGTTCCCGTACCTGCGCGACTTCGACGTGTACGCGGGCCACGACTGGGCCTCGGGGCACGGGGCGTCCGCCGCCGGGAACAGCTCGAGCTTCGAGGGGCTGAACTTCGCCGGGGCGCTCGTCCAGTGGGGCGAGGTCACGGGCGACACCGCGGTGCGCGACGCGGGGGCGTACCTCTACGCGACCCAGGCGGCAGCCGTCCAGGCGTACTGGTTCGACGACGCCCAGGCCATCCCCGCCGGGTTCGGCCACAGCACCGTCGGGACGCTCTGGGGCGACGGCGGCGCGACCGACGCCGACCTCGCGGCCCTCGACGCGCAGCCCGGGTACGTCCCCGAGGAGGGCGAGAGCCGCGCGCACACCTACCACCGGGACGCGAACCTCGCGGCGCTCGGCACGCTCGACACCACGGTCCGCGCGGACCATCCGCTCGCCGCTGTGTTCTCGCGCGACGGCGCCCGCACCTACGTCGCCGCGAACGTCACCTCCACGGCGCTCACGGTGGGCTTCTCGGACGGGACCACGCTCGCGGTGCCCCCGGGGCGCACCGTGACGTCCGGGGCGATCACGTGGAGCGGCGGGTCAGGCGCCGGCGGTGACCCGGGAGGCCCGACGTCGAGCCCCACCCCGACGTCGAGTCCCACCCCGACGACCAGCCCCACCCCGACGACCACGACGACGCCCACGCCCACGTCGACGCCCGCGGCCAGCCCGGCGCCCACGCCGAGCGGCCCGTTCACGCTCCACCTGCGGCCTGACGGCACCCTCGCGCCCGCACCCGGAGCCGCGACGACGGTCACCGTCGCACCCGCGGCCGCGGCCGGTGCGGACCCAGCGACCGAGCCGGCCGACGCGCTCACGTTCGTCGCAACCGGCCTGACCGGCGACCTGGTCCCTGGGACCACGGCGTTCGACCTGGCGCTCGACGCCGGCACCGCCGTCGGCAACGGCACCCGCGTGCAGGTCTCCTACGACCTGACGGGCGACTCCTCGTGGGACCGGGTCGAGACGTACGGTGCCTTCGCCACCGACCCGGTGCCGGGGGACGAGCACGTGACGCAAGCCGTGGGCCTCGAACGGTCGAGCGGTGAGCTCGGGGCGCTCGCGGGCGGCACGGTACGAGTCGCGGTGTGGAACGCGACCGGCGCGGCCCCGACCACCCTCGCGCTCGGCGACGCGTTCGTCCGGGTACCGTTCGAGTCCGCCGACGCGCCCGCCGCGGCGGGTGCGGGCCCCGCGTCGCCGGGCGCACCGGGCCCCGCGGTGCCGGGCACCAGGCCCGGGACCACGACCGCGCGCGGCGGCACGCCCCAGGCGTCGACCACCGCACCCCGGGCGACGCCGCGCAGCGGTACCGCCGCACCGCGTCGGCCCA
Organism: Cellulomonas sp. P22; assembly: GCF_044392165.1. NCBI lineage: Bacteria > Bacillati > Actinomycetota > Actinomycetes > Micrococcales > Cellulomonadaceae > Cellulomonas > Cellulomonas sp. P22. Next base: position 43,987 of record NZ_JBISBW010000005.1, on the reverse strand, counting down.
GCGGTCCGTGGACGAGCGTCGGGGACGACCCCGCCGGCGCCGCCCCCGCGCCCGCCGGGACCGAGGCGCAGACCGGCAGCGGCGGATCGGCGTCGACCGACACCCAGAACGGCACCTCGCGCCCGGGTCGCAAGACGGGCTCGGGCCCGGCGACCAGCACGGTCGAGGTCCCGGCGGTGCCCGCCGTGGTGCCCCGGCTCGCGCTCGCGACCGAGGACGGCATCGGGCTGCGGGCCGAGCGACCGGTGCGGGGCACGACGACAGCCACGGGCGAGCCGGGCGCGGCGCTGGTGTTCGTGGCACGTGATCTGACCGGCGCCTACACGAGCGCCGGCACCGAGTTCGACCTCGCGTCGGGCGCGGGCGTCGCGCTGGGCAACGGCACCCGCGTGTCGATCGCCTACGACCTCACGGGCGACGGGAGCTGGGAGCGCGTCGAGACGTTCCGCTACGCGGACGACGCGGTCAGCCGCGAGCGGTTCACGCACGAGATCGGGCTCGAGGTGGCGACCGGCGAGGAGGGGCTGCTCGACGGAGGCACTGTGCGCGTCGCCGTCTGGAACGGCCTGGGGCTCGAGCCGGGGTCGGTCGACGCGGGCAGCGCGGTCGTGCGCCTGCCGCTGCGCTGACCCCGGGGGCCCACGTCGGCGGGTCGCGCGGCGTCTCCCCGGAGGCGCGATGGTGCGGGAGACGGGACTCGAACCCGCACGCCCTCTCGGGCACCAGGACCTAAACCTGGCGTGGCTACCGTTTCACCACTCCCGCGCGGGCGACTATGCCACACGCACAGCCGGCCGGATCAGTCGAGCCCGAGGTCGCGGCGCAGCTTGGCGACGTGGCCGGTGGCCTTGACGTTGTACTGCGCGAGCTCGACCCGCCCCTCGGGGTCGACCACGACAGTCGAGCGGATCACGCCCGCGACCGTCTTGCCGTAGAGCTTCTTCTCCCCGTACGCGCCCCACGCCTCGAGCACCGACCGGTCGGGGTCGGAGACGAGCGGGAACGTCAGGGCGTCCTGCTCGGCGAACCGCGCGAGCTTGTCGACCGGGTCGGGGGAGACGCCCACGACCGCGTACCCGGCCGCCTGGAGCGAGGCGAGCGAGTCACGGAAGTCGCATGCCTCCTTGGTGCAGCCCGGCGTCATGGCCGCCGGGTAGAAGTACACGACGACGTGCCGACCGCGCAGGTCCGAGAGCGTGAGCGTCCCGCCGTCGGCGGTGGGCAGCGTGAAGTCGGGGGCCACGTCACCGACGGACAGGCGGGTCATGGTGCTCCCAGTGCTCGGAGGAGGAATGGCTGGCGCCAGCCTACGTCGGGGTAGCGTCGGGTGTGTGAGCGATCCCCGTCCGCCCGCGCCCTCGGCGTCGGCCTCCCGCCCCTCGTCGTTGCCCATCCGGATGCTCAACGACCGCCTGCTCGTCGAGCTCGACTCGGATGCGTCCGAGCGTCGGTCGTCGGCCGGCATCGTGATCCCTGCCACAGCGATGGTGGGCAAGCGGCTGGCCTGGGGCCGGGTCGTCGCCGCCGGGCAGCAGGTGCGCCAGGTCGAGGTCGGCGACCGCGTGCTGTTCGACCCGGACGAGCGGGCCGAGGTCGAGCTCGAGGCCAGCACGTACCTGCTGCTGCGGGAGAAGGACGTGCACGCCGTGGCGCAGCCCCGACCGGGTTCACCGGGCACGGGCCTGTACCTCTGACCCGCTGCCCTGACCCGTCCGGGTGCCCGCGTGGCGTCGGCGTGCGGGGGGCGTACGTCCGGTCGGTGGTCAGGTGCCGTCCAGGGCTTGCACAGGCGTTCACCCGATGGTCCGATGTGGCACGGACGTCGTCGAGCTCGACGGCACGGAGCGGAGGCACGATGACGGAGCGCACGGACCACGCCGCGGACGACGCGCCGACCTCGGCTGTCGCCCGGGGGCATGGCCCTGCCGACGGTGCTGCGGGTGACGCACCTGCGGCGGTGATGGACCTGCTCGCCGAGCACGTGCCGCTCGCGCTGCTGGCCGACCTCGTCGCCGTGGGTGGTCCCGCGTCGCGAGAGATCCTCGAGTCGGAAGGTCTCCCGGGCGACGCGTGGTGGGTGGATCCCGACGCCCCGCAGGCGTGAGCTGCCTCACGGGCAGCCGGTTACCACCGCCCGCCGACCCGGTGGTAATGTTTCGCCCCGCGCGCCATTAGCTCAATTGGCAGAGCAGCTGACTCTTAATCAGCGGGTTCGGGGTTCGAGTCCCTGATGGCGCACCACCTCGAGGTCGTCGTCCGCAGCGAGCGGGCGGCGGCCTCGAACTCGTTCAGGGCTCGGTCGTCACAGCGGATCGGCACGCATCGATCCTTCCAGCGGTCAGTCCGCTGACGAGGGGCTCTGCGACCACTTCTCCTCGATCCGGCCCCAGTGCCACACCGCGAACGCGACGACCCAGGCGACGACGAACAGGCCGACGATGGCGTACCCGGCGTTGCCCAGATCGAGCCCGGCGATCCAGGCCACCGGTCCCGAGCTCGCGTCGGTCTGGTCGGCGACCACCCCGACGAGCTGGACAGTGCCGATCCCCAGCGCCACGATCACGGAGATCGTCGTGATCGTGAGGTTGTAGTACACCTTGCGGACGGGGCGCGCGAGGGCCCAGCCGTAGGCACCGTTCATGAGCACCCCGTCGGCGGTGTCCAGCAGGCACATCCCCGCGGCGAACAGGACGGGGAGCACCATGACCGCCGCGAACGGCAGGGTGCTCGCGGCTGCGCCGCCGGCGAGCACGAGCAGCCCGATCTCGGTCGCGGTGTCGAACCCGAGCCCGAAGAGCACGCCGATCGGGTAGATGTGCCACGGCTTGCGGACGGACCTGGTCAGCCCGCCGAGGTAGCGGTTGATGAGTCCCCGCTTGTTGAGCTGCGACTCGAGCGCGACCTCGTCGTACCGTCCGCCGCGCATCCTGCGGAAGACCTGCACGATCGCGATCATGGTGAGGAGGTTCACGATGCCCAGCACCCAGAGGAACACCCCCGAGACGGACGGGCCGATGACCCCGGTCACCTTGTGCAGCGTGCTGTTGTCGTCCTGGATCGGGCCGGCCAGCGCCTTCACCCCGAGGGCGAGGAGCAGGGCCAACGCGAAGACGATCGTCGAGTGGCCCAGGGAGAACCAGAACCCCACCGACATCGGTTGTCGTTGCCGCGGTGTGCCGGCGCTCGCGAGCGCATCACCGTCGGCGATCAGCTTGCGCGTGGTGTTGTCGACGGCCGCGATGTGGTCCGCGTCGAAGGCGTGCCGCAGCCCCAGGGTGTACGCCAGCATCCCGACCCCGACCGTGAACTCCGGGTGCTCGCCGCCGAGCGGGTAGTGAGCGGGGGCAACGACCGCGAAGAGGGCGCCGAACCCGACCACGTGCAGCAGCACGATGACCGCGGTCATGCCGGCGAGCGATCGTCGGTCTGCCCGGGACAGCGATGCGCGGAAGCGCGCTGTGCCCTTCAGCGGCGACGGCTCCGTGTCGGAGTGGTCGGTCATCTACTGCGCCCCCCGCCCTGCCGACCGCGAGTCGCTGGAGCGCCTCTGTTCGACATTTTCATTCCAGCACGGCAGCGCTGCGTGCGCCCGGTGGCGTCCTGCTGGGCTCCTCGGGGCCGAGGGCCCGCCCGAGCTGTGTGGCGGGTGCCGTCGCCCGACGTCGAAGCACCGTGACGGTCGTCACGGTGGCCGACCTCGATTGGCAGATCGGGCGTCGCCCCTGCTAGCGTTCTCAATCGCGCGCCATTAGCTCAATTGGCAGAGCAGCTGACTCTTAATCAGCGGGTTCGGGGTTCGAGTCCCTGATGGCGCACCACCCAAGACCCCTCATTCGCGGCGACGCGGAGGAGGGGTCTTGTCGTCGTCGGCGCGTCGTCGAGGCGCGCGCTCCGGCTGCCGGATCAGCCCGGCTCCAGCACGATGGGGGTGACCACCTCGCCGGACGGGAGACCCCATGGACGCGGACCAGGACGTGCTCGAGTACGACGTCGTCGTGCTGGGGGGTGGTGCCGTGGGGGAGAACGCGGCCGACCGCGCCGCCCGGGCGGGCCTGAGCGTCGCGATCCTCGAGGAGGAGCTCGTGGGCGGCGAGTGCTCGTACTGGGCGTGCATGCCCTCCAAGGCGCTGCTGCGCCCGGGGGCCGTCCTGGCCGCCGCCCGGGCCGTCCCGGGGGCCGCAGAGGCCGTCACGGGAGCCGTAGACGCCGCAGCGACCCTCGCCCGACGCACCAAGTTCACGTCCGACTGGGACGACGCCGGACAGGTCCGCTGGCTCGAGAAGGTCGGTATCGCCCTCGTCCGGGGCCGGGCTCGGTTCACCGGACCCCGTGAGCTGGTGCTCGAGCCGGACGCGGCGACGCCTGAGGCGCTGCCGGCGGGCACCGTGGTGCGCGCGCGGCGGGCCGTGGTGGTCGCGACCGGGAGCGAGCCCGTGCTGCCGCCCGTGCCCGGGCTCGTCGAGGCTGACCCGTGGACCAGCCGGGAGGCGACGTCGGCCGACGAGGTGCCCGACTCGCTCGCGATCATCGGCGGCGGGGTCGTCGCCTGCGAGCTCGCGGTCGCCTTCACCGATCTGGGCTCGGACGTCACGATGCTGGTGCTCGGCGACAGGCTGCTCGACCGCGTCGAGCCGTTCGCCGCGCACGAGGTCGAGGAGTCCCTGGCCGAGCTCGGGGTGGATGTGAGGATGCGCACCGCGGCTACCGCCGTCGAGCGCGTCGACGGGCGTGTGCGGCTCACACTGACCGACGGGAGCACGCTCACCGCGCACGAGCTGCTCGTCGCAGCCGGGCGACGCCCGCGGACGGCGGACCTGGGGCTCGAGGTGCTCGGGCTCGAGCCGGGTGCCGCGCTCGTGGTCGACGACGCGCTCGAGGTCGCGGGCGTCGACGGGGGGTGGCTGTTCGCAGCGGGGGACGTGACCGGACGCACCGGGACCACGCACCAGGGCAAGTACGACGCGCGCGTCGTGGGGGACGTGATCGCCGCACGGTTCTCGGAGCACGCGTCGGCGCAGGCCGCCGCCGAGCGGGCCGCGGGCCCGTGGAGCCGCTACCGCGCTACCGCCGACCACACCGCCGTGCCGCAGGTCACCTTCACCCGCCCCGAGGTGTCCTCGGTGGGGCTCACCGAGCAGGCGGCGCTCGAGGCGGGGATCGACGTCCGCACCGTGCGCTACGACCTGCGGTCGGTGTCTGGGGCGTCGGTGTCCGCTGACAAGTACGCCGGCACCGCGCAGCTCGTGCTCGACTCCGCGCGGGGCGTCGTGGTCGGTGCGACGTTCACGGGACCCGACGCGGCCGAGCTGCTGCACGCGGCGACGATCGCGGTGGTCGCTGAGGTCCCCCTCGACCGGCTGTGGCACGCGGTGCCGTCGTACCCGACCGTCAGCGAGGTCTGGCTGCGGCTGCTCGAGGCCGCCGGGCTCTGACGGGCCGCGCGGACGACGCCGCGCGGGCTCTCGTCAGCTCGCCAGCGAACCGTCGCTCGAGAGCACCAGGCCGATCGTGGCCTTGCCCTGGCGCACGGCGTCACCGATCAGCCCGAAGTCGTAGGACTGGAACTCGGTGATGTCCATGCCGTAGGTGTCCGTCAGGCCCGGCTCGCAGAACGGCCGCTCGGGGCACTCCGGGGGACCGGCCAGGATCAGGCCGCCGCACGTCTCCGCGAGCTCGCTCAGCGTCGCGACGTCGTGCTCGTCGGCGAACTCCTGCGTCACGGCGAACGCGTTCTGGTCCTGCGCGTCGGAGGGAGCGCCGAACGTGAGGCCTGCGTCCTGGCCCAGGGCCGTGAGGGCCGCGACGGTCTCCGTGGTGTCGGAGCTCGCGACCGGGCTCGCACCGTCGCCGTTGACCTTGGTGTTGAGGAACTCGGCAAGCGTCGCCGCGTACTCGGGCACCACCGTGATCTCGCCCGACTGGAGCGCGGGCAGGTACGTCTCCCGGTTGCCGATGGTCTGCACGTTCACCGTGTACCCGGCCGAGCGGAGCACCTGGGCGTAGAGCTCCGCGAGGGTCGAGCTCTCGGAGAAGTTCGCGGCACCGATCGTCACGTCCTTGCCCGACCCTGCGGTCGGGTCCGACGCCTCGAGCCCCTCGTCCTGGATGTACGCCGCCGCGGCGTCCGCAGCGGTCTGACGGTCGATGTCCACGGCCTTGTTGAGCGCGATGAGCTTGCTCGTGTCGAGCGACTCGGAGACCGAGTCGAGCAGCGGGACGAGGTCGGGGTCGTCCGTGGCGGCCTGGGCGTTGACCGCGGGGATCACGTTGTCAGCGTTCTGCAGCCCCTTGTCGTCCGTGAGGACGACGAGCTGGTCGCCGGCGACCGGCTCGCACGTGCTGAGGCCCGCCGACGCCGAGGAGGTGCCGCCGCCGTCGTCGCCGCCGCCCGAGCCGGGCGAGCCGCACGCTGCGGCGAGCAGCAGCACGCCGGCCGCTGCGAGGGTCAGGGTGGTGCGACGAGTGCGCATGTGGGCTCCCTGCTCGGGGACACGCTTTCGCGTCCGGATCGCGTCGAGTGCTATTCGACCGGTGTTCGGGGTGAGCGGCAACCGGGCGCTGCCTGCGGAACCGCACGCTACGGGTGACGTCTGACACGGCAGGCGCCGGACGCGTCGTTCAGGCCCGGTCGGTGGCAGGGATCGCGGCCGGTCGCCGGCGGGCACGACGCATCGGGACGGGGGTCAGCACGTGCTGCACCACCGCGAGGAGCGCCTCGACGAGCAGGCACAGGGCCGCGACGAGCAGGGCACCCGCGACGACCTGCCCGTACCGCTGCACCGCGAGCCCCGACACGATGATCGTGCCGAGGCTCGTGCCGCCCACGAGTGCCGCGAGCGGCACCGTCGCGACCACCTGCACGGCCGCGGTGCGCAGGCCCGCGGCGATGAGCGGCAACGCCAGGGGCAGCTCGACGAGCACGAGCGAGCGCCACCCGGACATGCCCGTCCCGCGCGCCGCGTCCCGCACGTCGGCGTCGACGTCCCGCAGCCCGACGTACGCGTTGGTGAGGATCGGCGGCACCGCGAAGACGGCGACCGCGAGCGTCGTCGCGGTCGCGCCGAACAGGCCCGTCGAGGCGAAGATCGTGAGCAGCGCGAACGTCGGCAGCGCGCGCGAGGTGTTCGCGAGCACGACGGTGAGCGTCCCGCCGCTGCCGCGGTGCCCCAGCCACACCCCGACCGGGAGCGCCACGACAGCGGCCAGGACCACCGCCGCGACCGAGATGAGCACGTGCTCGCGGGTCAGCGCGAGCACCCCGGAGGGCCCCGTCCAGTTGAGCGGGTCGTTGAGCCATGCGAAGGCGTCCGACAGCACGTCCACGGCGGACTCACCCGTCCCGGACCGTGCGCGACCACGGCGTCAGGGCCCGACCCAGCAGGTACAGCACCAGGTCGAAGGCGAGCGCGAGCAGCAGGCACAGGATCGTCGCGGTCATGATCTCGGCGTGGTACCGGCTGCGGAACCCCCGGAACATGAGCTGGCCCAGGCCGCCGTAGCCGACCACGACGCCCACTGTCACGAGGGCGACGGTGGTGACGGTCGCCAGGCGCACCCCTGCCACGATCGAGGGCAGCGCGTTGGGCAGCTCGACCTGCAGCAGCATGCGCGCCCGTCCGTAGCCGAGCCCGCGCGCCGCGTCCCGCACGTCCTCGTCCACGCCCTGCAGCCCGACGAGGATGTTGCGCACGAGCACGAGCAGGGCGTACGTGACCAGGCCGATGAGCACTGTGGTGCGCCCGATGCCGGTGTACGGCGCGAGCAGCCCGAACAGGGCGAGCGAGGGGATCGTGTACAGCACCCCGGTGGTCCCCAGAACGGGCCCTGCGAGGCGCGGACGCAGGTGCGCGAGTGCTGCGAGCGGCAGCGCGATGACGAGCGCCACGAGCACGGCCTGGACGGTGAGGGACGTGTGCTGCCCGAGCGCCGTCAGCAGGTCGTGCCAGTTGCGCTGGACGTACTCCCACGACAGCCACGGGTTAGCCGGGGGGCTCGTGGTCGCGTGGGGCAGCACGGGAGCGAACGTACCGGCCGCGGCCAACACGCGCGACGGTACGCAGGTGAACCGGTAGCGTCCGGCAGATGACCGACGTGATCGTGTTCGAGCACGTGCGCAAGGAGTACCCCGACGCCACCGTCGCGGTCGACGACCTCTCCTTCGCGGTGCACGAGCACGAGCTGCTCGCGCTCGTGGGCCCGTCGGGGTGCGGGAAGTCCACGACGCTGCGCATGACGAACCGGCTCGTGCAGCTGACCTCGGGGCGCATCCTGCTGGACGGCGAGGACATCACCCGGGTCGACGCGGTGGGGCTGCGCCGCCGCATCGGCTACGTCATCCAGCACGTGGGCCTGTTCCCGCACCGCACCGTCGCGCAGAACGTCGCGACCGTGCCCCGCCTCCTCGGCTGGGACCGCGCCCGCACGCGCTCGCGGGTCGGGGACCTGCTCGAGCTCGTGGGGCTGGACCCGGACCGGTACGCGCGCCGCTACCCGCACGAGCTCTCGGGCGGTGAACGTCAACGGGTCGGCGTCGCACGGGCGCTCGCGACCGACCCGCCGGTGCTGCTCATGGACGAGCCGTTCGGTGCGGTCGACCCCGTCGGCCGGCGCCGGCTCCAGGTCGAGTTCCGCCGCATCCAGCGTGAGCTCGGCACCACCGTGATGCTCGTGACGCACGACGTGGACGAGGCCGTGCGGCTCGCGGACCGGGTCGCGGTGCTGAGCCGCGGGGGGCACCTCGAACAGCTCGCGCCGCCCGTCACCGTGCTCTCGTCACCGGCGAGCCCTGCCGTGGCCGAGCTGGTCGGCACGGGCGCGGCGGTGCGGCTCCTGACCCTCGGACGGCTCGAGCCCGAGGACCTCGCCCCGCTCACGGCGGAGGACGTCCGCGCGGCCGACGGGCTGGGCGCCGGGGGGACGCGCAGCGATGCCGTGGTCGAGGTGGGGGCACCGCTCGACGACGTGTTCGCGGCCGTGGCACGCGTGCCGGGTGGACGGGTGACGGTGCACCGCGACGGCGCCCCGGTCGGAACCGTCGACGCGGACGGCCTCGTCGCCGCGCTGCACCGCGTGACCGGCCCGACACCCTCCTGACGTCCCACTCGGTACTCTGCCCAGGTGACCACCGCGCGCATCGCCCTCGCCACCTGCTCCTCGCTGCCTGACCTGGAGGCCGACGACGCCCCGCTGATCCCCGCGCTGGCGGCCCGCGGCGTCGGCGCCGAGCCCGTCGTGTGGGACGACCCGTCGGTCGACTGGTCCGTCTACGACGCGGTCGTCATCCGCTCGACGTGGGACTACACCGGGCGCCCCGCCGAGTTCCTCGACTGGACGCGCCGCGTCGAGTCCGTCACGCGGCTGTTCAACCCCGCGTCGGTGATCGCGTGGAACACCGACAAGGTCTACCAGCGGGCGCTCGAGAGCGCGGGACTGCCGATCGTGCCGACCATCTGGCTCGACCCCGAGCAGAACTACGACTCGCGCCGCGTGCACTCGCGGTTCCCGGCATTCGGGGACTTCGTCATCAAGCCCACGATCAGCGCGGGCTCACGCGACACGGGCCGCTACGAGGCGGGCGTCACGCCGCAGCGCTCGATGGCGATCACGCACGCGAAGAACCTGCTGAGCGCAGGGCGCCACGTCATGATCCAGCGCTACCTGCGCAACGTGGACAGCGCGGGGGAGTCCGCCCTCGTGTTCTTCAACGGCGAGCTGAGCCACACGCTGCGCAAGGGACCGCTGCTCGACGGGCCGTTCCGTCCGGGCGAGAGCGAGGGCGTCCTGTACAAGGACGAGGTCATGACCGTGCGCGAGCCGAGCGCTGACGAGCTCGACGTGGCCCAGCGCGTCGTGGCGGCGCTGCCCGACCTCGTGCCCGGGGTCGACGGCCCGCTGCTGTACACGCGCGTCGACCTGATCCCGGACGACGAGGGCAACCCGGTCGTCCTCGAGCTCGAGGTGATCGAGCCGTCGTTCTTCTTCACGCTCGTCCCCGAGGCCGTCGAGCGCTACGCGGACGCGATCGTCGCGCGCCTGTGACGTGCCGGGCCGCACGGTCTCCCGACCGTGCGGCCCGCGCCCGTGCCGGCCGCGCTCTTGTGCGTGCCAGGGAACGCCGAAGGGCGCCGCACCCTCGAGGAGTGCGACGCCCTTCGTCATGGGGTGAGTAACGGGACTTGAACCCGCGACCCCCTGGACCACAACCAGGTGCTCTACCAGCTGAGCTATACCCACCATGCCGTTGCCCCGCGGACGGGGCGAGAAGAAGCATACCGGGTCTGAGGGGGTGCCTCACACGCGCATCGTTCAGGCGGGTGCCGACGCGCCCGTCTCGGGGGTGCGGACCCTGGTCACGCTCGTCGCGACGACGTCGGCCGCGACCGCCTTCGCGGTCTTCGAGTCGGGCCCGGGCTGGGGCACGAGCAGGGCCGCCCGGTAGTAGCGCAGCTCGTCGATGCTCTCGAGGATGTCGGCGAGCGCGCGGTGGCCGCCGTTCTTCTCGGGGGAGGCGAAGTACACGCGCGGGTACCAGCGGCGCGCGAGCTCCTTGATCGACGAGACGTCGATCACGCGGTAGTGCAGGTGCCCGATCAGGCCCGGCATGTCGCGCTCGAGGAACGCCTTGTCGGTACCCACCGAGTTGCCCGCGAGGGGCGCCTTGCCGGGCTCGGGCACCCAGGCGCGGATGTACTCCAGCACCTTCTCCTGCGCCTCGGCCATGGTCGTGCCGCCGGGCAGGTCATCGAGCAGCCCCGAGGTGGTGTGCATGTTCCGCACGAAGTCGTTCATCTGCTCGAGCGCCGCGGCGGGCGGGGCGATGACCACGTCGACGCCGTCCCCGAGGACGTTGAGCTCCGAGTCCGTCACCACGGCTGCGATCTCGACGAGCGCGTCGGCCGAGAGGTCGAGGCCTGTCATCTCGCAGTCGATCCACACGATCCGGTCGGAGCTCGAGTTGCCGTTGGTCGTCAGTGTCGTCACCCCGCCAGCCTACGGTCCCTCGCTGTCAGGACCTGCCGTGTTCGCGCTCGGTCTCGAGCGTGGCGGCGACGGGGCGGGGTGGGGCGGGCGGTGCCGGTGGTGCGGGTGGCGCGGGCGGGGCGGGCACGGTCGAGGCGACCCACGCGGCCACGACGACGAGGGCCCCCGCGGCGACCCCCGCGAGGCGCGCCGACGACCAGGCCATGCCGCCCCACAGGAGCACGAGCGACGTGGTCCCGGCCGAGGCGACGCCGAACGCGAGGCGCTCGGCCACGGTGCGGACGACGGCGCGAACCGTGTCGGCCCGCGAGCCGGGGGTGTCGCGCGTCGTGCGGCGCGCCATCAGGCCGGTCCTCGGGCGTGCTGTGCCCCGGACGGGCTGCACCGGCTCAGGGGCTCCATGCGTGCATGGTTCCACGTCGGCCACGACGCAGTCGGCCACGACACAGAGGACGCGGGCCGCCGAGAAGGCGACCCGCGTCCGGGTGGAAGGTGCGCGCGCGTGCACGCACCCGGGACGTCACCGCATCCCGCCGATGACGCTCAGCCCCTCGAAGGTGGGGCGGAGCAGCATCGGGTGCGGGGTGTGGACGCGTTCAGGTGGGCGACCCCGGGTCATGGTGCCGGGTTGCTCGTCGCGTCGGCGCGAGCGTTCGTCCCGAGCGTCGGTGAGGCGCTGCGCGTGGTCGAGCAGCAGCAGGTCGTAGGTCAGGGAAGGGTGCATGGTGTGCTCCAGGGGTGTGGCTGGGGTCGGGCCTGGCCGGGCCCGTGGAGTGCACCGCGGTAGGTCAACGACACCACCCGGACGGGCGCCGAGTCATCCCTTTTTCGGTCGTTCGTCGCTGCCGACGGCGCCGGGGCCGCGGCGGCCCGGGGCGCCCGCGCACGGTCACGGGTACGGTCGGCGGATGGCGAACGGCCCGGCACCTGCGCCGCCCCGCGAGCGGTCGCTGCGCAGCCGCCCCCTGGTCCGCGCGGTGGCGCCGGGGCTCGTGCTCGTCGCGCTCGGCCTCGTCGTCTTCGCCGGGCTTCTCGACGCGGTCCGCGAGCAGGACGACCTGACGACGGTCGACCGGCCGGTGCTCACGTGGCTCGTCGACCGGCGCGGCCCGGGCCTGACCGCCGTGCTCGAGGTCATCACGTTCGTCTCGGGCCCCACCGTGCTCCCGGTGCTGGTCGCTGTCGCGGCCGTCGTGTGGGCCGTCGCCCGGCACGAACGGTGGCGTCCCGCGCTGCTGGTCGCGGCGATGCTCGGCTCGACAGCGCTCTCGCTCGCCGTCAAGGGCCTCGTGGACCGTCCCCGGCCGCCCGAGGACACGATGCTGGTGCCCGGCGCCGAGTCCACGGCCTCGTTCCCGTCGGGCCACACCCTCGGCACCGCCACGCTGCTGCTCGTCACCGCCTACCTCACGACCAGCCGGCACGACAGCGCGCGGGGCGTCGTCGGCTGGGCGCTCGGCACCGTGGTCGGTGTGGTGCTCGTCGCCCTGAGCCGGCTGTACCTGGGCTACCACTTCCTGACGGACGTGCTCGCGTCGATCGCGCTCGCGGTCGCTGTGCTCGGGGCGGTCATGGTCGTCGACCGCCTGCACCTGCTCCGACGGTCTGCCACCGCGCCGCCGCCAGGCGATCCGCACGTGGGCTGAGCTGCCGCACCCCTGTTGCCGTGAGGCGGTGCGCCCTACTCTCGGCGTGCGGGTGCGGGTGCGCAGACCGGGTCGAGGAGCGCCCCCAGCAGGACTCGAACCTGCAACCTACGGATTAGAAGGCCGTTGCTCTATCCATTGAGCTATGGGGGCAGGCCCACCAGCCTAGTGCCGGGCCGGTGGTGCCACGGGAGGTGTGAGCGACCCCGCAGCCCTGGCGCGGCGCGTGCGTTTGGACTGCACAGATCCGCGGGTGAGGATATGGCCTGTGATCGCACCAGGGGGGACCGACGTGGCTGAAGGGGTGCTCGCGCGACCGCTCGCGGCGACGAGCCTGCTCGACGCCGTGCGTGACCTCGCCCGCGACGTCGCACGAACGGGCTTCCCGCTCGAGATCCCGGGCGTCGACAAGGCCCGGGCGTCACGCGAGCGCCTGGTCGACCAGCTCTCGGACCACCTCGTGCCGCGGCTCGAGGAGCTCTCGGCCCCCGCGATCGTCGTGGTCGCGGGCTCGACCGGGGCCGGCAAGTCGACCCTGGTGAACTCGCTGCTGGGTGCCGAGGTGACGGCCGCCGGCGTGCTGCGGCCCACCACCCGGCGACCCGTTCTGGCCCACCACCCCGACGACGCGGACCTGCTCGCGCACCACCCCGTCCTCGAGTCGGTCGAGGTGGTCGCGCACGAGCGGGTGCCGCGCGGCATCGCGCTGCTCGACGCCCCCGACCTGGACTCGGTGCTCGAGTCGAACCGCGCCTCGGCGCACCGGCTCCTCGAGGCCGCCGACCTGTGGCTGTTCGTGACGACCGCTGCGCGCTACGGCGACGCGCTCCCGTGGCAGGTGCTGCAGGGTGCTGTCGACCGCGGTGCGTCGATCGCGATGGTCCTCAACCGCGTCGCCCCCGCGTCGCTGCCGACCGTGCGCGGCGACCTCCTCGAACGGTTGCGCACGTACGGGCTGCAGGGCGCACCGCTGTTCGTGGTGCCCGACGTCGGCCCGCACGAGGGGCAGCTCGCCGCGCCCGTCGTGGCCCCGATCATGCGCTGGCTGACGATGCTCGCAGGCCCGGACCGCGCCCGGACCGTCATCGGGCGGACGCTGCGCGGCTCGCTGGGTGCGCTCCGGCCCTGGGTCGACGAGCTGGCTGAGGCCGTGCAGGCGCAGGCCGATGCGGCCACCGTGCTCGCGGCCGAGCTCGACATGGCGGTCGACGCCCCCGAGCAGCGGGCGCGGGCCGCTGTGCATGGCGGCGCCGTGGCGGACGGCGCGGCGAGGGCCCGCTGGACCGAGCTCACGACCGCGGGCGCACCCCTCGCGGGGGTCGTGCGCCCGTCGGGCCGGGTGCGGGGCTCGCGCCGGTCCGGTCGCTCCCGGAGCGAGGCGCTCGCACCGCTCGTGCGGGACGTGACGAGCTCGGCGGCCGCGAACCTGGCCGCCGCCGGTGCGTACGCCGAGCAGTCGATGCGCATCCACCTGAGCGGTATCGAGGCGCCGGCGGGCGGCCCGTCGCTCGACGCCGCGTGGCCCGCCGAGGGGCGGGTCGAGTCACGCGCCCGCACCGCGCACGAGGCGGCGACGGGTTGGGCGGCGACGAGCAACGAGATCGCCCGCGCGGCGCTGGTCCGGGCAGGCGAGGCCGGTGACCCGGTCCGCAGCGCCCGGGAGACGGCGCGGGCCGTGCGTCGTGCCGCCCGTGCCGAGCGTGCGCTCGGGGAGGACGGGCTCGCCGCCGTGGCGCTCGCGGGGGCTGCGGGCGTCGAGGGGGCTCGGGCGATGCTGACCGACCTGCTGGGCGCCGCGGGCACGTGGGCGTGCGACGAGCTCCGCGACCAGCTCGCCGAGCGCGCCGCGGCACAGGTGGCGCACGAGCGGGCCTCCGCGGCCGAGGTGCTCGACCAGCCCGACCTGGCCGACGACGCCGCGTCGCTGCTGCGGCTGCGGCTCGCTGTGCTCAAGGGACTGACATGACGGAGGCGCACGTGACGACAGGGGCCGCGGCCGTGCACGGTGACGTGCGCGGGGCGCAGACGGCTGCGCTGTCCGCGCGCGTCGAGCAGCTCGACGAGGCCCGGGCGACGGGCGCCGAGCGGCTGGACCCCGCGGTGGCCGATCGTGTCGCAGTCGTGGTCGACCGGGCGCGTGAACGTCTCGCGCTCGGTGTCGACCACACCATCGTGGCGCTCCTGGGCGGCACCGGATCGGGGAAGTCGTCGCTCTTCAACGCGATCTGCGGACTGGAGTTCGCGGACGTGGGCGTCAAGCGACCCACGACGTCGCAGGTCACGGCCTGCGTCTGGGGTGAGGACGGCGGCGAGCTGCTGGACTGGCTGGGGGTGGCGCCGGACCGCCGGATCGAGCGCGAGAGCCTGCTCGACGGCGAGACCGAGGCCCCGCTGCGTGGCCTCGTGATGCTCGACCTGCCCGATCACGACTCGATCGAGCCCGCGCACCGCGCGGTCGTCGACCGCCTGCTCCCGATGGCCGACCTGCTGGTGTGGGTCGTCGACCCGCAGAAGTACGCCGACGACGCGCTGCACTCGGGCTACCTGCGTCACCTGGTGGGCCACGAGGGCGCGATGTCCGTCGTGCTGAACCAGATCGACACGGTCGCGCCCGAGATGCGGGAGGAGCTCGCGGCGGACGTGTCGCGGCTGCTCGTCGAGGACGGCCTGCAGGGCGTCCCGGTGCGTCCGGCATCGGCCCGCACGGGCGACGGGGTGCCCGAGCTGCGTGACCGGCTCGCCGGCGTGGTGCGTCGCCGCTCGGTCGCGGCCGACCGGGTGGGCGCCGAGATCCATGACGCGGCGACCTTGCTCGCGGGTCAGGTGGCCGATCGTGAGCCCGGGCCCGAGCAGCTCGACGTGACCGAGGTCGTGGACACCCTGGCGCAGGCCGCCGGGCTGCCGGCGATCGCCGACGCGGTGGGTGCCGTCGTGCGTGGGGGAGCCTCGCGCGTACCGACGTTCGGTGCGGTGCAGGCCGACACGGTCTCGCTGGCCCGGTCCGCCTGGCTGGACGCGATCACCCGGGCGGTGCCGCGCCGGTGGCAGGCGGCGCTCGAGGAGCGGGTCGTCTCGTCGGACACGTTGCGGGCGGACGTGGACGGCGCGCTCGCGTCGGTCACCGTGGTGGCGCGGCGTTCGCGGCTCGTGACGTGGGCGCTGGGGGTCGCCGTCGGGCTGGGGGTGCTGGCCCTGCTGGTCGGCTCGATCGCCGGGGGTGTGAGCCTCATGGGCGTGAGCGGTGGCCAGGCGGCCAACGGCTGGGCGCTGCCGACGGCGGTCGTGCTCGCGGTCGTGGCGGTCGTGCTCGCAAGCGGTGCGCTGCTGGTGCGGCGCACGACGGCGCGGCGCAGCGCCGAGCGGGTGCTGCGCGACGGGCGGGCCGCGCTCGAGGGTGTCGCCCGGGCCGGGCTCGCGGAACCGGCAGCAGCTGTGCTCGGTGAGCACCGGCGGGTGCGCGAACTCGCGCACGACGCGATGCGCGACGTGGCACCGACCGCCTGACCTCCGCAGAACCACCCACCCACAGCCCTGGCTGGCGGTCTGCACCGTGCTGGCGCGCCACGGGCGGCTGTCGGCCTCCACCGCCACCTTCGACGCTGTCCTCACGCGCCGGCCACCGCCGGCCACGACGAGGAGGACGCATGAGCACCAACGAGCTCACCCTGACGCTGGTCGGCTGGCTGGGCACCGAGCCCAAGCACTACCCCGGCGGACCCGGCACCACACCGTTCACGTCGTTCCGGATGGCCAGCACGCGCCGCTGGTTCGACCGCGACCGGGGTGTGTGGAGCGACGGGCGCACCGAGTGGTTCACCGTCAAGTGCTGGCGCGGCGCCGCGCGCAACATCGCCGAGTCGCTGCGCAAGGGCGACCCCGTGGTGGTGCACGGCCGCCTGTCGACCGACGAGTGGGCGGCGCCCGAGGGCAACCGCACCACCCTGGTGCTCGACGCGATCGCCGTCGGGCCCGACCTGTCGTACGGCACCGCCCGGTTCGCCCGGACCGTGCACCCCGAGGACGCGTCCGACGCCCGTGCCCGGGGCGGCTCCGAGGACGGCCCCGAGCCCGACGACGAGGCCGCTCCGGACGAGCTCGCCGACCAGGTGTCGGTGATCGACCCCGAGGCGGACGCCGACGCCTTCGCGGCCGACGCGCGGGCGCTCGCGCGGGTCGGGTGATCGCCTAGGCTGGGGCGCGGACAGCAGCGGCCTGGTCCGTCGTCGAGCCGCGGAGCACGCGGCCCGACGGACCAGGCCCCACCACCCCCGAGCACCGAGGCGGACGAAGAGCCAGTGGCTGAGTTCATCTACACCATGTACAAGGCGCGCAAGGCGCACGGCGACAAGGTCATCCTCGACGACGTCACCCTGAACTTCCTGCCCGGCGCGAAGATCGGCGTCGTCGGTCCGAACGGTGCGGGCAAGTCGACGATCCTGAAGATCATGGCGGGGCTGGAGCAGCCGTCGAACGGTGAGGCGCGGCTGAGCCCGGGCTACACCGTCGGGATCCTCATGCAGGAGCCGTCGCTCAACGAGGAGAAGACGGTCCTCGGCAACGTCGAGGAGGGCGTCGCCGAGATCAAGGGCAAGCTCGATCGCTTCAACGAGATCTCTGCGCTGATGGCCGAGCCCGACGCGGACTTCGACAAGCTGCTCGCCGAGATGGGCCAGCTCCAGGAGGAGATCGACGCGGCCGACGCCTGGGACCTCGACGCCCAGCTCGAGCAGGCGATGGACGCCCTGCGCTGCCCGCCGGCCGACGCCGACGTCTCCGTCCTGTCCGGTGGCGAGCGCCGCCGGGTCGCACTGTGCAAGCTGCTGCTCGAGAAGCCCGACCTGCTGCTGCTCGACGAGCCCACCAACCACCTCGACGCCGAGAGCGTGGTGTGGCTCGAGCAGCACCTGTCGCAGTACTCCGGCGCGATCCTGGCCGTGACCCACGACCGGTACTTCCTCGACCACGTCGCCGAGTGGATCTGTGAGGTCGACCGCGGTCGGCTGTACCCGTACGAGGGCAACTACTCGACGTACCTCGAGAAGAAGCAGGCGCGCCTGGAGATCCAGGGCAAGAAGGACCAGAAGCTCGCGAAGCGCCTGCAGGAAGAGCTCGCGTGGGTGCGCTCGAACGCCAAGGGCCGCCAGACCAAGTCCAAGTCGCGCCTCGCGCGCTACGAGGAGATGGCCGCCGAGGCGGACCGCACGAGGAAGCTGGACTTCGAGGAGATCCAGATCCCGCCGGGCCCGCGCCTGGGCAACATCGTCCTCGAGGCCAAGGACCTGAACAAGGGCTTCGACGGCCGCACGCTCATCGACGGGCTCAGCTTCTCGCTGCCGCGCAACGGCATCGTGGGCGTCATCGGCCCGAACGGCGTCGGCAAGACGACCCTGTTCAAGACGATCGTCGGCCTGGAGCCGCTCGACGGCGGTGAGCTGAAGATCGGCGAGACGGTCAAGGTCTCGTACGTCGACCAGTCCCGTGGGGGCATCGACCCCAAGAAGACGCTGTTCGAGGTCGTCTCGGACGGGCTCGACTACATCAAGGTCGGCAACGTCGAGATGCCCTCGCGGGCCTACGTGGCCGCGTTCGGCTTCAAGGGGCCGGACCAGCAGAAGCCCGCCGGCGTGCTCTCGGGCGGTGAGCGCAACCGGCTGAACCTCGCGCTCACGCTCAAGGAGGGTGGCAACCTGCTGCTCCTCGACGAGCCCACCAACGACCTCGACGTCGAGACCCTCGGCTCGCTCGAGAACGCTCTGCTCGAGTTCCCGGGCTGCGCCGTGGTCGTGTCGCACGACCGGTGGTTCCTCGACCGCGTCGTGACGCACATCCTCGCGTACGAGGGCACCGAGGAGAACCCGTCCAACTGGTACTGGTTCGAGGGCAACTTCGCCTCGTACGAGGAGAACAAGGTCCAGCGCCTGGGCACCGACGCGGCGCGTCCGCACCGCGTCACGTACCGCAAGCTCACGCGCGACTGAGCCTGCCGGGATGACCCGACTCCACGTCCCTGTCTCGCTGCGCTGGTCGGACCTCGACGCCTACGGGCACGTCAACAACGTCGCGATGCTCACCCTCCTCGAGGAGGCGCGCATCGAGGTGTTCTGGCGTCACCCCGTGAGCGCCGAGGACCCGTCCGCACCCCGGTGGCCCACAGCTGTCATCGACGCGGGACCGGGCGCCGAGACGTCGACTCTCGTGGCCGCGCAGGAGATCGAGTACCTGCGCCCGCTCGTGTACCGACGTACCCCGGTGACGATCGAGATGTGGATCGGGCGGCTGGGCGGGGCGAGCCTCGACATCTCCTACGAGGTGCGCGAGGCCCCGTCGGGGGCCGACGGCGAGCTGTTCGCGCGCGCGGTCACGACGCTCGTGCTGGTCGACTCGTCGACCGGCGCACCGCGCCGCATCGGGCCGGCCGAGCGTGCCGCCTGGGAGCCGTACGTCGAGGCGCCCGTCGAGCTGCGGCGGCGCAGACACTGACCACCCCCGGGCTCACCGGGTGACGAGCGGGTCCGGACGGTCGGTCCGGGCCCGCTCGGCCGTCTGCGCGGCCTGGGCGACGTTGCGCTGCATCCCGCCGAACACGACCCCGTGGAACAGGTACACGCTCCACCAGTAGAGCTGGCCCAGGAGGCCGTGCGGGTGGAACAGCGCGCGCTGCGCGAAGACCGTCGGCGGGGCGTCCTCGTCGGGGCCGACGGGCTCGACCGTGAGCTCGAGCCACGCCAGGCCGGGCAGCCGCATCTCGGCGCGCAGCCGCAGCAGGTGCCCCGGCACCACCTCCTCGACCCGCCAGAAGTCCACGGCGTCGCCCACCAGCAGCCGACGCGGGTCGCGCCGCCCGCGCCGCAGCCCCGGGCCGCCGAGCAGCCGGTCGGCCAGACCCCGCACGTGCCACGCGAGCGGCCACGAGTACCACCCGCGCTCGCCTCCCACGGCCTCGATCACGCGCCACAGCGCCGCGGGGGAGGCCTCGACCTCGACGCGCCGCTCGTCCACGTACAACGAGCCGCCCGCCCATCCGGGGTCGCTGGGCAGCGGGTCGCTCGGGGCGCCGATGACCGACGCCGAGGACCACCGGGTCACCACGTCCCGGGCGCGCACCCGCTGGAGCGCGAGCTGCACCGCCCGGTCGAAGCCGATCAGCCCGGTGGGCGGATCGGGCACCCAGCGGGCGACGTCGTGCTCGTCGCACACGACCTCGTGCACGAGCGACTCGACGAGCGGCCGCGCGAGCCCCGACGGGACGGGGGTGACGAGCGAGACCCACAGGCTCGACAGCCGGGGCGTGAGCACCCCCACCCCGATGATGACCCGCCGCGGCAGCCCCGCGACGGCCGCGTAGCGCTGCATCATGTCGCGGTAGGTGAGCACGTCGGGGCCGCCGATGTCGAAGCCCCGGCTCACCTCGGGCGGCATCGCGGCCGAGCCGACCAGGTAGCGCAGCACGTCACGGATCGCGATGGGCTGGATGCGGTTGTCGACCCAGCGCGGCACCGTCATCGCGGGGAGCCGCTCGGTGAGGTACCGCATCATCTCGAACGACGCCGAGCCCGAGCCCAGGATGACGGCGGCCCGCAGCACAGTGGTCGGCACGCCCGACGCGAGCAGGATCTCGCCGACCTCGGTCCGTGAGGCCAGGTGCGGGGAGAGCTCCTGACCCTCGGGGTACAGGCCGCCGAGGTAGACGATGCGCCGCACGCCCGCCTCGCGCGCGGCCCGCCCGAACACCAGGGCGGTGTGCCGGTCCCGCTGCTCGAAGCGCCGCCCGGCGCCCAGCGAATGGATCAGGTAGTAGGCGATGTCGACGCCCTCGAGCGCGGGCCTGATCTGGTCGGGCTCGGCGGCGTCGGCCGCTGCGACCTCCACGTCGTCGTACCAGGGCCGTCCGCGCAGGCGTTCGGGGTGCCGCGCGACGGCCCGCACCCGGTAGCCCGCCGCGAGCAGCTCCGGGACGAGCCGTCCGCCGACGTAGCCCGTGACGCCCGTGACGGCCACGAGGGGCGCGTCAGGCCGCGCGCGCCCGTCGGGCCCGAGCCCCGGGACGAGCCCGGGCAGGGTGTCGGCGACGGGCTCGGGGAGCAGGTCGGTGGGGGCGGGTCCGGCATCAGCCATACCGCAGTCTGAGCCGGGGACGCCGGTGGTGCACCTCAGCCCTGCGGGACGCGCACCATGCCCTCCTGCGCGATGCTCGCCACGAGCGTGCCGTCCTGGGCGAAGATGCGGGCCGCACCCAGGCCGCGTCCGCCCTGGCCGCTCGGGCTCGACTGGTCGTACAGCAGCCACTCGTCGACGTGCACGTCGCGGTGCCACCACATCGCGTGGTCGAGGCTCGCGATCGACAGCCCGGGGGCGGCCCAGCTCTGGCCGGCCCGGCGCAGCACGGGTTCGAGCATGACCTGGTCGCACGCGTACGCGAGCAGCGCGCGGTGCAGCAGCTGGTCGTCGGGCACCGGGCCGCGCGCACGCATCCACACGCGCTGACGGTCGGGGGTGGCCGGGTCTGGCCGCAGGTAGATCGGCTGATCGACGTGCCGCATGTCGAACGGCGTCTCACGCGCCCAGAACGTCGCGAGCGGGTGGTCCGCTGTCGAGAGCTGCGTGAGCACGGACGGCAGGTCCTCGGGGGCGGGGACGACGGGCAGGGGCTCGGCGTACTCGATGCCCGGCTGCGCCTCCTGGAACGAGGCGATCATCGACAGGATGGGCGTGCCGCCCTGCAGGGCGTGCGTGCGCCGGGCCGTGAAGGACCGGCCGTCGCGCAGTCGCTCGACCGCGAACTCGATGGGCTCGCGCACGTCGCCCGCCCGCAGGAAGTACCCGTGCAGCGAGTGCGGCAGCCGTCCGTCGGGCACCGTGCGCCCGGCCGCGAGCAGCGCCTGGGCCAGGACCTGCCCGCCGAACACGCGCCCGCCCGGCTGAGCCAGGCTCTCCCCGGTGAAGACGTCAGCGGTGCCGGGGGCCGGCACCACGTCGAGGATGTCGAGCACGGCGCGGACCGGGTCGTGCTCGTCGGGGAGAGCGGGCTGCGAAGTCATCGGGTACGTACCTGCCAACGTCGGGGGGATGGTGGAGGCAGCGTCTCACGCCGGGGGCGTGCTGCCAGGAGTCAGTCGTCGAACGTGTTGATCATCGAGTGGGCGGCGCGCTCGAGGTAGTCCCACAGCTGCGCGTGGTGCAGCGGGGCCAGCCCGAGGGAGTCGACCGCGGCGCGCATGTGCGTGAGCCACCGGTCGCGGGCGTCGGGGTTCACCTTGTACGGCGCGTGGCGCATGCGCAGGCGGGGGTGGCCGCGCGTCTCGGAGTACGTGCCGGGGCCGCCCCAGTACTGCTCGAGGAACAGGGTCAGGCGTTCGGTCGCGGGCCCCAGGTCCTCCTCGGGGTACATGTCGACCAGCACCGGGTCGGTCGCCACCCCGCGGTAAAACTCCTCGACGAGCCGCACGAAGGTCTCGTGGCCACCGATGGCCGCGTAGAGCGTGTCGGCGCGGAGGGGCGAGTCGTCAGGGGCGGTCGAGGTCACCCGCACAGTCTCCCATCGTCGTCGCCGCGGGCAGCCGTGGCCTGCGCCACACCGTCGGTGCGCGCGCCTACAGCCCGAGCTCCGCGAGGACGGGCAGCTCGGCGCGGACCCGCGCACGGGCGGCCGCGGCGGTCGGTGCGCTCAGCGCGAGCTCGGCGAGCCGGCGGCACTCGTCCGACGTGACGGCGGCAAGCACGGCGGCGACGTCGGGCAGCGCGCGCGGGGTCATCGACAGCGAGCTCACCCCGAGCCCGACGAGCACGACTGCGAGCGCGGGGGAGGCCGCCGCCTCGCCGCACACCCCCACGGGCCGGTCCTGCTGGGCTCCGCCCGCGCACGTCGTCGCGATCAGCTGGAGCACGGCGGGCTGCCACGGGTCGGACAGCTCGGCGACAGTCCCGAGCAGCCGGTCCGCGGCCATCGTGTACTGCGTGAGGTCGTTCGTGCCGATGCTCGCGAACTTGGCGCTGGCCAGGATCGAGCCGGCCATGAGCGCGGCGCTGGGCACCTCGACCATGACCCCGGCGACGTCGAGGCCGTGCCGGGCGGCGCGGGCCACGAAGTCCTCGGCCTCGTCGACCGTCGCGACCATGGGGGCCATGACCCACACGCGGGCCTGCTCCGCGGCTGCGGCCTGCGCGATCGCGGTGAGCTGGTCCTCGAGCACCTCGGGGTGCGCCGCGGCGGTCCGCAGCCCGCGCACGCCCAGCGCCGGGTTGGCCTCGGTGTCGCTCGTGAGGAACGGCATCGGCTTGTCGGCCCCGGCGTCGAGGGTGCGGACCACGACCTTGCGCCCCGGGAACGCCGCGAGCACCTGACGGTACGCGGCGACCTGCTCGGCGACGCTGGGCGCGTCGGTGCGGTCGAGGAAGCCGAACTCGGTGCGCAGCAGCCCCACGCCCTCGGCACCCGCCTCGGCCGCGGCGGGTGCGTCGCGCGGGTCGCCCACGTTCGCGAGCAGCTCGACGCGGCGACCGTCAGCGGTGCGGCCCTCACCGCTGAAGACGCGCACCTGCGCGGCGAGCGCGAGCGCGGCGGCGACCTGCTCGTCCTGCGGGTGCACGGTCACGGTGCCCGTCGCGCCGTCCACGAGCACCAGGTCGTCGTCGACCACGTGCCCCGTGACCCCCCGGGCCGCCACGACCGCGGGGATGCCGAGGGCGCGCGCGAGGATCGCTGTGTGCGACGTCGGTCCGCCCGACGCGGTGGCGATGCCGAGCACCCGGGCCGGGTCGAGCGTCGCGGTCAGTGCCGGGGCGAGATCCTCCGCGACGAGCACGAACGGTTCGGCGTGCTCGGGCAGGCCCGGTGCCGGTCGGCCCGTGAGCTGGGCGACGATCCGGTCGCGCACGTCAGCGATGTCCCGGGTCCGCTCGGCGAAGTACCCGCCGAGGGCCTCGAACTGGGCCGAGACCTCGGCGGCGGCCTCCCACACGGCACGCTCGGGCACCAGGTGGTCGTGCAGCACCCGGCGCTGGGCGTCAGCGACGAGCGTGGGGTCCGCGGCGATCGTGGCTGTGGCGCGGAGCACCTCCTGGCTCTCGCCCTGCGCGCGGTCCGCGTCGGCGTCGAGCATCGCGCGCACCTGCTCGGCGGCCGGGCCGATCCGCTCGGCAGCGACGCCCGGGTCCTCGCCGGGTGCGAGGCGGCGTCCGGACGGCGGCTCGGGAACGGGGTCCGGCAGCCGGACGCACGGTCCGACCGCCCGACCAGGGCTCACCGCGATGCCGGTGACCACGATGGGTTGGGGTGCGCTCACGTCCGGGACCTCCTCGTCACCCGACGAGTGTTCACCTGCAGAGCCGGGCTGCGCCAGCCGGGCGAGCGCGGACTACCCTTGGTCGAAGGTGCGCGCATGTCCCCTGCGTGACCGAGAAGGAGTTCGATGAGCAAGGCAGAGCAGATCCTCGCGGCACTGGGCGGCGAGGCGAACGTGGTCGATCTGGAACCGTGCATCACCCGGCTGCGCGTCGAGGTGACGGACCCGCAGCACGTGGACGAGGCAGCCCTCAAGGCGTCGGGCGCGTTCGGCGTGGTGCGTTCGGGGCGCGTCATCCAGGTGATCGTCGGCCCCGAGGCCGACAACCTCGCGGCCGAGCTCGACAGCCTGCGCTGACCGCGAGCGGCGGCCCGCGGCCGAAGGGTCGCGGGCCGCGGGCTCACGACTCCCGCGGCGTCGACGAGCCCTCGTCACGGTGCTGGGCCAGCAGGTCGCGCTGGCCACCGAGCGGGATCCCGGCCTCCTCGAGCACGCGTCGCACGGCGACCCGGAGCTGACGGGCCACCTCCCACTGCATCGCCGGGTCGGTCTTGACGGCGACCTGCAGCGTCACAGCCTCGACGCTGAGGTCCTCGATCCCCGTGACCACCGGGTCCTCGCGCAGGTAGTGCCCCACCACGGTGTCGGAGGCGACCTCCGCCGCGGCCTGCGTGAGCAGCGTCCGCACACGGTCGAGGTCGGCGAAGTAGTCGACCTTCACCTCCACGACGGCCCGCGCCCACACCTGCGTCTTGTTCCCGACGCGGGTGAGCGTCCCGTTCGGCACGTACCAGAGCGTCCCGTTGCCGTCCCGGAGCTTGGTCACCCGCAGCGCGACGGCCTCGATCGTGCCGGTCGCGGGGCCGAGGTCGACCACGTCGCCCACGCCGTACTGGTCCTCGAGCAGGATGAAGATCCCGGCCAGGAAGTCCTTGACGACGCTCTGCGCGCCGATGCCGAGCGCGACGCCCACGATGCCCGCCGAGGCCACGAACGGCGCCAGGTTGACCCCGAGCTGGTCGAGCACCAGCAGCAGACCGATCGTGCCGACCGCGATCGTGGCGACCGAGCGCAGCACGGTGCCGAGGGTGCGGGCCCGCTGCGCGCGGCGGGCCGTGGCCAACGGGTTCGCCCGCGACAGCTTGGCGCCGACCTCGCTCTGGCCGAGCGGGCGCAGGACGCCCCGCTCGTAGAACGGGGTCCCCTCGGCGAGGTGGTTCGTGATCGAGCGGATCATGCGTCGCAGGACCAGGAGGGTGATCGCGCCGACGACGACGATGACGAGGATCTTGAGGGGTGCGTCCAGGAGCCAGGCGAAGGCGTTCTTCGTGCCCTCCTTGACCTCGTCGGTGTCGGGCAGGCCGAACGGCGTGGCCGTTCCGGACGCCGTGGCGGACCCCGACGGCGACGGCGCCGGGGTCGCGGTGAGGAGCGCGGTGCGGAGCACGGTGACCACGTCAGCCACGGTCCACCTCCTTTCCCGTCAGACCGGTGCGGTCTGCGACGAACTGGAGCTGCTCGACCGTGAGCGCGACGGTCCGGGACAGGGCCCGCCCGCCGTGCCCGACGCCCGTCTCGCGCCGGACCAGAACCGGGCGCAGGGCCGGGCTGCCGCTCGTCGCGGCCTGCAGCGCGGCAGCCAGCTTCCGTGCGTGCAGCGGGTCGACGCGGGTGTCGCCCTCGAACACGGTGAACAGCGTCGCGGGGTACTCGGTGCCCTCGACCACCCGGTGGTAGGGCGAGTAGCCCAGCAGCCAGTCGAGCTCGCGCGGCACGTCGGCGTCGCCGTACTCGTCGGTCCAGGTGACCCCGAGGCCGAAACGCTGGTAGCGCACCATGTCGAGCAGCGGCGCGGAGCAGACCACGGCCGCGAACAGGTCCGGGCGCTGGGTCAGGGCCGCACCGACGAGCAGACCGCCGTTGGACCCGCCCCAGCACGCGAGCCGGTCGGGGCTCGTCCAGCCGTCCGCGACGAGCTGCTCGGCGATCGCGTGGAAGTCGTCGAACACGTTCTGCTTGTCGCCGCGGCGTCCGGCCCGGTGCCACTCCTCGCCCTCCTCGCCGCCGCCGCGCAGCTGGGCCACGACGTACACCCCGCCGGCCTCGACCCAGGCCAGGGTCGCGGCCGAGTACGCGGGGTCGAGCGAGACCTGGAAGCCGCCGTAGCCGTAGAGGATCGTGGGGGCCTCGGCGAGGGGGCGCCCGTCGGCGTCGAGCGTGTCGGCCCGGGCGACGACGAACGCGCGGACGGTCGTGCCGTCCTTGCTCGTGGTCTCGAGCTGGTGGACCCGCACGTCGGGCACGTCGGCCAGGGCGCCGGGCGGCGCGGCCCACACCGTGGTCGTCAGCGTGGCCGCGTCGAGCACGTGCACGGTCGAGACGGTCGTGTGGTCGGTGTAGGAGAACCACACGTGGCGCCCGCCCTCGGGGCGCGTGACCAGGCCCGAGACGGACCCGAGGCCCGGCAGCCGCACGTGGCCGGCTTCGCCCGGGAGCTGCTCGCCGGTGCGCGGGTCGTGGACCGTGACCTCGCTCACCGTGTGCCGGCGACGGCTCACGAGCAGCAGCTCGGGGTCGTGGCCCCCGGGGCCCGCGTCGTCGCCCGCGTCGGTGAACGCGACGTCCTCGAGCACAGCGACCGGGTCCTCGGCGAGCAGCGTGCGCCAGTGCGCGACGCCCGGCGACGTCGGGTCGGTCACCGCGAGCCGGCCGCGGGGCGCGTCGAGGTCGGTGTGCAGGTAGAGGCGACCGTCACGGCCCACCCAGGCGTGGGTGCCTGCGTCGACGCCCACCACGACCTCGGTGAATCGCGGGGCCTCGAGGGCGAGGGGCGAGCGCGGGTCCTGCGTGCCGCCTGCGGTCAGGTCGGCGATCCACACGTCGGTGCGCGGTGCGGTGCCTGCCGACGCCGAGACCGTCAGCCAGCGTCCGTCGCGCGTGAGGGCGACGCCGTAGTAGTTCGTCATGTCCATCCCGGCGCCGAAGATCTCGACGTCCTGGTCCGGGTCGGTGCCCACGCGGTGCAGCCACACCCGCCGGTGGTACTGGCGCTCGTCGGCCGCCACGTCCTCAGGCGGGAGCCGGCGCACGTAGTAGAACGCCTCGCCGCCGGGCACCCAGGCGACGGGGGAGTAGCGAGCCCGGTCGATCGGGCCGTCCACGAGCTCACCCGTGGCGACGTCGAGCACGTGCAGCACGCTCTCCTCGGTGCCGCCCGCCGAGACCTGGTACGCGAGCAGGTGCCCCTCCTTGCTGGGCTGCCAGGCGTCGAGCGTCGTGGTGCCCGCGGGATCGAGGTCGACGGGGTCGAGCAGCACCCGCTCGCGCACGGCGCCGGGCTCGTGCGGGTCGGGCTCGACCACGACGAGCACAGCGTGCTCCTGGTCGCCGGTGCGCCGCATGAAGAACCGCCGGTCTCCGCGCCAGGCGGGGGCGCCGACGAAGCCCGCGCCGAGCAGCGCCTGCAGCCGGGCCGTGAGCACGGGCGTCGACCAGGGGCCGTCCTCGGCCGTGGCGGCCGCGAGCCGGTCGCGGAAGGTCCCGTAGAGCGAGTCCTGGGCCGTCGACCACGCCACCGTCTCGGGAGCCTCGACGTCCTCGAGCCAGCGGTACGGATCGGCGACGGGCCGTCCGTGCAGGTCCTCGACGAGGTCGTCGCGGCGGGCCGGGGGGTAGGTCGGGATCGGGCGAGCAGCGGGCACGGGCGTCATGCTGGCGAAGCCTACGTCGAGCCGCTGGAGCACCCACGCAGGAACTCGTGGCCGTGTTCACGGCCTGCTCACGCCCAAGATCGTCGCGCTCTGGCAGGATCGACGCGTGAGCGCAGCGACCGAGGCCCCGAGCGAGCAGCTGCTGCGCCTCGGCGCGGCCTACGGCGTGGTGCCCGACCACTGGGGGTACGACGGGACGCTGCAGCAGGCGTCGGCAGCGACGCTCGTCGCGGTGCTGGCCGCCCTCGGCGTGGACGCGTCCTCGCCCGAGCGCGTCGAGCTCGCGATCCAGCACGTCGAGGACATGCCCTGGCGGCGGACGCTGCCGCCCGTGGTCGTGGTGCGGCAGGGGCGGCACGCGCACGTCCCGGTGCACGTGCGGCACGGCGACCCCGTGACCGCGTGGATCGAGCTCGACCCCGAGGTGGGCGGCGGCCGGCACGAGGTCACCCAGGCCGACGTCCCGGTCGACCCGCGGACCGTCGACGGGCGGCTCGTGGGTCGCGCGACGTTCACCGTGCCCATCGACCTGCCGCTCGGGTGGCACGAGCTGCACGCCAGCGGCCCGAGCGCCGACGCGTGGTGCGCCCTGGTCGTCACCCCCGAACGCCTCGAGCTGCCCGAGCCGCTGCGCGACGGCGGCCGGGGGTGGGGCTTCATGGCGCAGCTGTACTCGGTGCGCTCGCGCCAGTCGTGGGGCGTGGGCGACCTCGCGGACCTGGCCGAGCTGGCCTGGCTCTCGGCACGCCGCTGCGGGGCGGACTTCCTGCTGGTCAACCCGTTGCACGCGGCCGAGCCGTCCGAGCCGATGACGCCGTCGCCGTACCTGCCCACGTCGCGGCGGTTCGTGAACCCGCTGTACGTCCGGGTCGAGGACGTGCGCGAGACCGCGTACCTGTCGGCCGCGGACCGTGCGCTGGTCGAGTGGTCGGCCGAACCGGCCCTCGCGCTCGACACGGACCCCGGCCCGATCGACCGCGACACTGCGTGGACAGCGAAGCGTGCCGCGCTCGAGGTCGTGTTCGCGGTGCCCCGGTCGGCTGCTCGGCAGGCGGCGTTCGACGAGTTCTGCGAGCAGGAGGGCCCGGGGCTCGAGGACTTCGCCCTGTGGTCCGCGCTCGCCGAGCGCTACGCCGGTCTGCCGTGGCCGGACGAGGCGCGTGAGGTCGGCTCCGAGCTCGTGGCCCGGGCACGGGTCGAGCTCGCGGACCGCATCGAGTTCCACACCTGGCTGCAGTGGGTGGCCGACGAGCAGCTCGGCACCGCGCAGCGCACGGCACGTGACGGCGGCATGGCGATCGGGATCATGCACGACCTCGCGGTCGGTGTGCACCCCGAGGGGGCCGACGCGTGGGCGCTCGGTGACGTGCTCGCGCACGGGGCGACGGTCGGCGCACCGCCCGACATGTACAACCAGCAGGGCCAGAACTGGTCCCAGCCGCCGTGGATCCCCGACGCGCTGGCCCGGGCCGGCTACCGCCCGTACCGCGACATGCTGCGCTCGGTGCTGCGGCACGCGGGGGCGATCCGGATCGACCACGTGATCGGCCTGTTCCGGCTGTGGTGGATCCCGGAGGGTGCGGACCCGTCGCAGGGCGCGTACGTGCGCTACGACCACGAGGCGCTGCTGGGCATCCTCGCGCTCGAGGCGCACCGCGCCGGCGCCGTGGTGATCGGCGAGGACCTGGGCGTGTTCGAGCCGTGGGTGCGCGACTACCTGAGCGAGCGGGGCATCCTCGGCACCTCGATCCTGTGGTTCGAGAAGGACCACGCGGGCAACCCGCTGGCCGCCGAGCACTACCGGCGCCTCGCGCTCGCCACCGTGACGACGCACGACCTGCCGCCCACCGCGGGCTACCTCGCGGAGGAGCACGTGACGCTGCGGGACCGCCTGGGCCTGCTCGACGAACCGGTCGAGACCGTGCGCAAGGACGCCCGCGCCGAGCGTGAGGCGATGCTCGCCGCGCTGCGGGCCCGCGGGCTCGTCACGGACGACCCGTCCGAGCGTGAGGTCGTCGAGGCGTTGCACCGCTACGTGATCGAGACGCCCGCGGTGCTGGTGGGGGTCTCGCTCGCGGACGCCGTGGGGGAGCGCCGCACCCAGAACCAGCCCGGCACCGACCGCGAGTACCCGAACTGGAAGGTGCCGCTCGCGGACGGTGCGGGCCAGCTGGTGCTGATCGAGAACCTGTTCACCACCCCGCGCCTGCGTTCGCTCGTGGCGGCCATCGACCGCAGCCTGCACCCGGACGACGCCGACTGAGCAGACCGTCCCCGGTCCCCGGGGCCGTCGGTCGACGCCCCCGGGGAACCGCGGGTCAGGCCTTGGCGCGGTCGGCCTCCTGCGCGGCCAGCGCGCGGCGCACGCCGTCGCGGGACTCGACCAGGAGCCGGCGCAGCGCGGCCGGGGCGTCGGGGTGCGCCTCGAGCCACGCGTCGGTCAGCGCGAGCACGTCGACGCGGTCGTCGCCGGCCAGGTCGGTCGGGTAGAGGCCCAGCACCAGGTTCTGCGCCATCTCGCTCGTGCGGGACTCCCAGACGCCCTCGAGGGCCGCGAAGTACGGCTCGACGTACGGCATCAGCAGGCCCAGGTTGTGCACGCGGCCGAACCCGTTGATCGTCGCGGTCTGGACCGCGTTGGGCAGCTCGTCCGACTCGACCAGCGCGGCCCACGCGGCGGCCTTGGCCTCGGGCGTGGGCACCGCGGCACGCGCGGCCGCTGCGGCCCGCTGGCCCGTGGCCGTCGCGTCAGCCTTGAGCTGCGCGGCGATCTCGGCCTCGCCCGCCCGGCCACCGGTGACGAGCGACGTGAGGAGCTCCCAGCGCAGGTCGGTGTCGATGCTCAGCCCCTCGAGCGTGCGCGAGCCGTCGAGCAGCCCCGCGACGGCGTCGAGCTGCGCCGCGGCCTGGGCGCGGCCCGCGAACGCCTTGACCAGCTGGAGCTGGGTGTCGGAGCCCGCGGCGGCCTGCTCGGCGAGCTCGAGCAGGCGGTCCGCGGCGGCGACGTCGGTCGCCTGGCGGTGCTCGGGGGCGACGTACAGGTCCAGGCTCGTGCTGAGCTGCCGGAGCAGCACCTGCACCACCGTCGAGTCGGTCTCGTGCGCGACGTTCCGCAGCACGAGGTCGACGAAGTCGCGGGCGGGCGCCTCGCCGTCACGGGTGGCGTCCCAGGCCGCGGTCCACACCAGGGTCCGGGGCAGCGAGTCCGTGAACCCGGAGAGGTGCTCGGTCGCGGTCGCGAGCGAGTGCTCGTCGAGCCGGACCTTCGCGTAGGCGAGGTCGTCGTCGTTGACGAGCAGCAGGTCGGGACGACGCACCCCCACGAGCTCGGGCACCTCGGTCCGCGCGCCGTCGACGTCGAGGACCACGTGCACGGTGCGCTCGAGGCGGGTCGCGCCGGCCTCGTCGGCCACCACGTCGTAGCCACCGATCGCGAGGCGGTGCGGACGCTGGACGGGGTGCTCGGCGGGCACCTCCTGGAGCACAGCGAACGACGTGATCGTCTCGGTGCCGTCGGCCGCCACCTCGGTGGTCAGCTCGGGGCGCAGCAGGGTCACGCCGGACTGCTCGAGCCACAGCGTCGACCAGCCGCTCAGGTCGCGTCCGCTCGTCGTCTCGAGCTCGGTCAGCAGGTCACGCAGCTCGGTGTTCCCCCACGAGTGCTTCGCGAAGTAGGCGCGGACCCCCGCGAGGAACTGCTCCTGGCCCACCCAGGCCACGAGCTGCTTGAGCACGCTCGCGCCCTTGGCGTAGGTGATGCCGTCGAAGTTGACCTCGACGTCCTCGAGGTCGCGCATGTCGGCGACGATCGGGTGGGTCGAGGGCAGCTGGTCCTGGCGGTAGGCCCAGTTCTTCTCGAGCGAGGAGAACGTGGTCCACGCGCTCGTCCAGCGGGTGGCCTCGGCCGCGGCGAGCGTCGAGGCGTACTCGGCGAACGACTCGTTGAGCCACAGGTCGTCCCACCAGCGCATCGTCACGAGGTCGCCGAACCACATGTGGGCGAGCTCGTGCAGGATCGTCACGGCGCGGCGCTCGACCGTGGCCTCGGGCACCTTGGAACGGAACACGTAGCTCTCGAGGAACGTGACGGCGCCCGCGTTCTCCATCGCGCCCGCGTTGAACTCGGGGACGAAGAGCTGGTCGTACTTCGCGAACGGGTACGGGACGCCGAACGCCTCCTCGTAGAACGCGAACCCGGCGCGCGTCACGTCGAGGATGTTGTCGGTGTCGAGGTGCTGCGCGAGCGACGAACGGCAGTAGACCCCGAGCGGGACGGTCCGGCCGTCGCTGCTCGTGAGCTCGCTGTGCTCGGCGTGGTACGGGCCCGCGATCACGGCGGTGATGTAGCTCGAGATGCGCGGCGTGGTCTCGAAGGTCCACGTGGCCGTGCCGTGGTCGCGTCCGCCGTTGCGGTTGTGGCCGCCCTCGACCGGCACGGGCTCGCCCACGGCGGGGTAGTTGGACACCACGGTCCAGTGCGCGGGCGCCGTGACGCGGAACGTGAACGTGGCCTTGAGGTCGGGCTGCTCGAAGACGGCGAACACGCGGCGCGAGTCGGCCACCTCGAACTGGGAGTACAGGTAGACCTCGTCGTCGACGGGGTCCACGAAGCGGTGCAGGCCCTCGCCCGTGGTCATGTACGCGGCGTCCGCGACGACCACGAGCTCGTTCTCGGCAGCGAGGTCCTCGAGGTGGATGCGTGAGTCGGCGAACACCTCGGCGGGGTCGAGCGGACTCCCGTTGAGCACGACCTCGTGCACCGTCGGGGCGATCAGGTCGACGAACGTGCTCGCGCCCGGCGTCGCCGTGAAGCGGATCGTCGAACGGGACGCGAACGTCGTGGGGCCCGTGGTCAGGTCGAGGTCGATCTCGTAGGAGTCGACGGACACGACGTCTGCGCGGGCTCGCGCCTCGTCACGGGTGAGGTTCTCAGCGGGCACGCGGGATCTCCTTCGACGGTGGGGGCCGGGCTCGTGGCCGTCCTGATCATCCCACGGAGCCTGGTCCGTACCCGGATGAGGACCGGCGGCGAGGACGGTGCCACCACCTGCCGGAATGCGGACCCGGCTCAGCGGGTTGACCGGACGACGCCCCGACACCGAGGAGACACCATGACCGAGCCGCTCCCCACCGCGCCCACCCGTCGCCGGATAGACGTCTGGTTCGACCCCGCGTGCCCTTGGGCGTGGATGACCTCGCGCTGGGTCGAGGAGGTCGAGAAGGTCCGCGACGTCGACGTCCGCTGGCACGTGATGAGCCTGTCGGTGCTCAACGAGGGCCGTGACCTGCCCGAGGAGTACCGCACGATCATGGCCGAGGCCTGGGGTCCGGTGCGCGTCCTGATCGCCGCGGCGCAGGAGCACGGCGAGAAGCACCTCAAGCCGCTGTACGACGCGATGGGCACGCGGCGCCACCCCGGAGGACGCAACGACACCGCGGCGATCGTGGCCGAGTCGCTCGCCGAGGTGGGTCTGCCGGCCGAGCTCGCCCAGGCCGCGGGCACCGACGCGTACGACGACGCGCTGCGTGCCTCGCACGCGCAGGCCATGGCCCTCGTGGGTGAGGACGTCGGCACCCCCGTGGTCGCGGTCGACGGCGTGGGCTTCTTCGGTCCGGTCGTCACCCCCGCACCGCGCGGCGAGGACGCCGGGCGGCTGTTCGACGGGCTCGCGCTCATCACGTCGGTGCCGGGCTTCTACGAGCTCAAGCGCACCCGCACCGACGGTCCCCGCTTCGACTGACGCACCCGCGTGGCCCGTGCGGCGCGCTCGGGCGGGTGGAGCAGGATCGGCCGCTGTGTGATGCTGGTCCGCGCGCCCGTGCCGCCGGCACGGCGGACGTGAGGGGTGAGCATGGCAACGGCCGCAGGTGGCACTCAGCTGAGCCGCGGGATGAAGGTCTTCCTCGGGGTCGACGTCGTGCTCGTCGCGATCTTCCTCGTGGTCCTGGTGATGGTCGTCGGAGGTTCCGGTGGTTCCGAGGACGCGGGCCGGGCCGACGCGCAGGACGTCTCGGTCCCGTCAGCGGGATCGGCGACCCCGGCGGCCGACGACGACGCGGCGCAGGTCGAGCCCGCGGCGTTCTCGCTGCCGAGCGGCAACATCGCGTGCAAGATGACCACCGACGGCGTCACGTGCACGATCGCGAGCGCCGTGTTCGCGCTCGAGGGTGCCGAGACGTGCGCGGCGACCGAGGAGAACGTCTTCGTCGTCGACGCCGACGGCGCGAGCACGCCGTGCGCCGAGGAGCGGGCCGCCGACCCCGACGCGACCGAGCTGCCCTACGGCCGCTCGACCAGCGTGGGGGACTACACGTGCACGAGCGCGACCGACGGCGTCACGTGCGTCGACGGCGCGGGCACGGGGTTCCGCCTCTCGCGCAGCGCCTACACCGCGCTGCCCTGACCTGCACGCCACGGCCCGCGTCACGTCGATCGTGACGCGGGCCGTGGCGTGTCCGGCTACCAGATGCGCACGCGCTCCTCGGGGGCCAGGTACAGCGCGTCCTCGGGCTGGACGTCGAACGCGTCGTAGAACTCGTCGACGTTGCGCACCACGCCGTTGCAGCGGAACTCGTCGGGGGAGTGCGGGTCGGTCGCGATGCGGCGGATCGCCTCCTCGTCGCGGTACTTGCCCTGCCACGCCTGCGCGTAGCCGAGCAGCACGCGCTGCACGCCCGTCTTCCCGTCGATCACGGGCGCCTCGTCGAGCGGACGCCCGAGCGCGATGCGGTAGGCCTTGAGCGCGATCGACAGGCCGCCCAGGTCACCGATGTTCTCGCCGATGGTCAGCGCGCCGTTGACGTGGTGCGAGCCGTCGAGCTGCCGGGGCGAGAAGGCCGAGTACTGGTCGACGAGAGCCTTGGTCCGCCGGTCGAACTCGGCGCGGTCCGCCTCGGTCCACCAGTCCTCGAGACGGCCGTCACCGTCGTACTTGGAGCCCTGGTCGTCGAACCCGTGCCCGATCTCGTGCCCGATCACGGCGCCGATGCCGCCGTAGTTGACGGCGTCGTCGGCCTCCGCGTCGAAGAACGGCGGCTGCAGGATCGCGGCCGGGAAGACGATCTCGTTCATCCCGGGGTTGTAGTAGGCGTTGACCGTCTGCGGGGTCATGAACCACTCGTCACGGTCGATCGGCTTGCCGATCTTGTTCAGCTCGCGGTCCTGCTCGAACGCCGACGCGCGCCGCACGTTGCCGACCAGGTCGTCCGCCCGCACCTCGAGCGCCGAGTAGTCGCGCCACTTCACCGGGTAGCCGATCTTGGGCGTGAACGCGTCGAGCTTCGCGAGGGCCTTGGCGCGGGTCTCCTCGCTCATCCACTCGAGCGAGCTGATCGACTCGCGGTACGCCTCGACGAGGTGGTCGACGAGCACGTTCATCTTGTCCTTGTGCGTGGGCGGGAAGTGCCGCTCGACGTACACCTCGCCCACGGCCTCGCCGAGCACGCCCTGCACCAGGCTCACGCCGCGCTTCCAGCGGGCACGCAGCTCCTGGGCTCCCGTGAGGGTGCGGCCATAGAAGTCGAAGTTCGCCTCGACGAGCTCGTGCGACAGGTACGGCGCCCGCGAGCTGATGACGTGGTAGGCGAGCCACGCCTTCCAGTCGTCGAGGGGCAGCTCGGTCCACAGCGTGGCGAAGGCCTCCGCGAACGACGGCTCCTGGACCACCAGGTCGTCGAGCGAGCCCTCGGGGGCGCCGAGCGCCCGCGCCCACGCGGCCCAGTCGAAGCCGGGGGCGGTCTCGGCCAGCGCGGCCAGCGTCATGGGGTTGTACGTGAGGTCGGCGTCGCGGTCCTTGACCACGTCCCAGTGACCCGCAGCGAGCCGGGTCTCGAGCGCGAGCACGCGCCCCGCGGCCTCCTCGGCCTGCGCCTCGTCCGCGGCGAAGCCCCCGAGCCGCAGCATGCGCGCCACGTGCGGACGGTAGGCCGTGAGCACAGCGGCGTACTGCTCGTCGCGGTAGTACGACTCGTCGGGCAGCCCGAGCCCGGACTGGGCGAGGTACACGACGTAGCGCGTCGGGTCCTTCGCGTCGTTGTCGACCCAGAACCCGACGGCCCCCGCCGCGCCCGAGCGCTGCAGCTCCCCGAGCGCGACGGTGAGCCCGGCGGGGTCCGAGGCCTGCTCGACGAGCTCGAGGTCGGCGCGCAGCGGCTCGGTGCCGGCGGCCTCGACCGCGTCCTCGTCCATGAAGCTCGCGTACAGCGCGCCGATCTTGGCCTGCACGCCGGTGGGGTCCTCGCCCTCGCCCGCGGCCTGTGCCGCGTCGGTGATGATGTCGCGCACCTGCTCCTCGGCGCGGTCGTGCAGGGCCCGGAACGCACCGTCAGCGGCGCGGTCGGCCGGGATCTCGTGCGTCGCGAGCCATCGTCCGTTGACGTGTCCGTACAGGTCGTCCTGGGGGCGGGTGTCCGGGTCGAGGGCTGACAGGTCGATTCCGCTGTGCGTCATAGCAGCAGGCTAAGTCACCTGGGCTGCGGCAAGATGGTTGCCATGCGTATCCACGTCGCCACAGACCACGCCGGTTATGAGCTGAAGGTCGCTCTTGTCGAGCACCTCAAGGGGGAGGGGCACGACGTCGTCGACCACGGCGCGTTCGAGTACGACGCGCTCGACGGCTACCCGCCGTTCTGCTTCTCTGCCGGTGAGGCCGTCGCGGCCGAGCCCGGCAGCCTCGGCGTCGTGCTGGGCGGATCGGGGAACGGCGAGCAGATCGCCGCGAACAAGGTGCGCGGCATCCGTGCGGCCCTCGCCTGGAAGCCCGAGATCGCGGTGCTGGCCCGCGCGCACAACGACGCGAACGTCGTGGCGCTCGGTGCCCGGCAGCACACCGTCGAGGAGGCCCTCGCGATCGTGGACGCCTTCGTCGCGGAGCCGTTCAGCGGGGACGAGCGCCACCTGCGCCGCATCGAGATGATCGACGCGTACGTCGCTGCGCACTGACGCCCGTCCCCACCAGCGGCCGGTCTAGAACCCCCAGTTGCACAGCGGGGCCGACGGCCAGGAGAACGCGGTGCTCGTCGCCTGGAGGGTTCCCGCGCGGTGCTCGGTGACGAGCCCCGCGCGGCCGGCGGCCTGGAGCGAACGCCCACCCAGGTAGGCCGCCCCCAGGTCGCTCACGTCGAGCGTGACGTCGGCCGGCTCGTCGGTGCGGACGACGCGCGCCTCGCTCGTGCCGTCGGGGGCGGTCGCCCCCGTGGTCAGGCGCCAGCGGCCCGCGTTCGCGGGCACGAGCCGGTCGCTGACCTCGAGCACCACGTCGAGCGGGGCCGACCAGCGACGCGCGCCCAGTGCCGCGGGGACGTCGAGCAGGCGGACCCACACGTTGTCGCTGATCCGCGGCTCCGAGCTGCGGGGGTCCAGCAGCAGCGTCCGCAGCCGGTCGTCGACCGCGAGCCGGCCCGTGCGGACGCTCGACGTGAGGTCCATGTCGAGCATGAACGACCACAGCCGGTGTGCCGAGGCGGCGTCGACAGCTGACGACTCGCGCACCTGGACCGTGGACCTCGCGACGTTGTCGACCCACTGCTCCTTGCGGCGCAGCAGCGCGTACGCCCGCGGTGCGCCGTCCGGGCCGTGGACCGTGACGATGCGAAGGGGCTCGGCGCCCTCGCGCCAGGCCGGCGGATCGGACAGCGCCCGGCGCTGGAGCTCGTCGGTACGCCGCCGGATCCAGCCGGGCCGCGCGGCCCCCGCCTCGTCGAGCACCTTCTCGACGAGCGGGCTGTGCACGGCGGGGTCGAGCCGCCCGAAGCGGACCGTCAGCTCGTCCGAGCCGGCCACCTCGCGCAGCGCGGCCCGGCGCGCGAGGGTCAGCGACACCTCGTCCGCCGCGGAGCCGTAGCCGAAGCGTCCGTAGATCGTGTGCTCGGCCGCATAGAGCGCCGAGACCGGTTCGCCACGGTGGAGCGAGCGTTCGAAGTGGGTGTCGATCATCGCTGAGAGCAGCCCTCGCCGCCGCTGGTCGGGCCGGACACCGACCCAGGTCAGCCCCGCGCAGGGCACGCTCGCGCCGCCCGGCACCGGCAGCAGGAACTCGAACGACGCGTGCACCGCGGCGAGGTGGCCCTCGGGGTCCTCGACCCCCATGGTGCGGTCCCACTCGAGCGTGAGCGGCACCTGGGCCGCGGTCTCCGCGTCGGGCTCGAACCCGAAGGCGAGCTGGTCGATCTCGGTGAACTCGTCCTTGCGGGACTCGGGGACCTCGACGACGCGGTAGCCGCCAGGCAGTGGTGGGGTCATGCCCGCCATGGTGCCCCGGCGGCACCGTGTCGTGCAGCACATTTCCCGTGGGAGCGTCCGCGGACAGTCTGGGGCGCCGACTACGCTCCCCGGGTGGCCACCCCGACGATCGGCATGCTGCGCGTCCCCGGGCTGTCGCCCGGCGCGCGGGCACGGATCCGACGGGCCCGCCTCGCCTCGCAGGCCTCGCTGACCTGCTTCCTCGTGGTCCTCACGGTGACCGCCGCGGCGCTGGTCGTGGTGAGCGACGAGTGGCTGCCGGTGTCGGTGCTGATCCTCGTGCAGCTGCTCGGGGCGTTCCTGCTGCGGCTGCGCGGCATGGTCGTGCTGTGCGCCGCCGTCGTGGCGAGCCTGCTCGCGATCAGCCTGTCGCAGGTCGAGGCGATCACCGCGGGCGAGGTCGCCGTGCAGGGCGTCTCGATCCTCGCGCTGCTCGTGTTCGCGTGGCAGCGCGAGCGGCTCGGGCTGCAGGGCGCCCCGGGTGGCCTGATGCTGGTCGATCTGCGGGACCGGCTCGCCGCGCACGGCCGGATCCCGCGGCTGCCGGCGCAGTGGCGGGTCGACAGCGCCCTGCGCTCGGCGCACGCGGAGGCGTTCTCGGGGGACTTCGTCGTGGCCAGCACGAACGACGGCGGGCGGCTGCTCGAGATCGCGGTCGTCGACGTCTCGGGCAAGGGCCAGGAGGCAGGCGTCCGGTCGCTGCTGCTCTCGGGGGCGTTCGGCGGCCTGCTCGGCGCGATGCCCCCCGATCAGTTCCTGCCCACCGCGAACGCGTACCTGCTGGACCAGGACTGGGACGAGGGGTTCGCCACCGCGATCCACGTCACCGTCGACCTGCAGACCGGGGCGTACACGGTCGCGTCCGCCGGGCACCCGCCCGCGGTCCAGCTGCACCAGGGCTCCGGGCGGCTGGACGTCGTCGACAGCGTCGGGGCGCCCGCGCTGGGCATCGTGCCCGACCTGCGCATCCAGGCCGTCGAGGGACACCTCGCGCCGGGAGACACCCTCATGCTGTACACCGACGGCCTGATCGAGGTGCCGGGCCACGACGTCGGACTGGGCATCGACCGGCTCATGGGCGCGGCCGAGCGGCTGGTCGCGACCCGGCGCGGCGGTGCCGAGGCCGTGCTGGCCGAGGTCCGGGCAGGGGAGAGCGACGACCGCGCCCTCGTCCTGGTCCACCGCGACCCGTCCTGACCTGGAGGATCCTGTGGACGAGGAGTACGCCGAGGCCGTGCTCGACCTGGTCGAGCAGGTGCCGGCCGGTCGCGCCATGACGTACGGCACGGTGGCCGAGGTCGTCGCGGACGGCTTCGTGCTCGCGGGGGGCCGGGCGCGCGGTGGCCCGCGCCAGGTCGGCGCAGTGCTCGCACGGATGGGCGCCCGCGTGCCGTGGTGGCGTGTCGTCAACGCCGCCGGGCATCCGCACGACCCTGCGCGAGCGCTCGCACACTACGCGGCGGAGGGCACGCCCCTGACGTCCGACGGCCAGCGGGTCGCCTTGCGACGGGCCATCTGGTTCCCGGACGACCCCGAGGACTGACGGGCCCCGGACGACCCGCCGACCGGACGACGCGCACCGGCGCGGGGATCAGGCCAGCAGCTCCGCGACGACAGGCAGGGTGCGCGGGTCGGCCTGCACGAGCATCGTCGTGATCGCGGTGCCCTTCCAGGCGGGCAGCTGGGCGCGGATCGCGTCGGGTGGTCCCACGAGGGCGACGTCCTGCACCAGCTCGAGCGGCACCGCAGCGGTCGCCTCGGCGCGACGGCCCGCGAGGTAGTGCGCCTGGATCTCGTCGCACGCCTCCGCGTACCCGAGTCGGTCCAGCACGTCCCGGTGGAAGTTCGCCCCCTTCGCGCCCATGCCGCCCGCGTACAGCGCGATGAACGGACGGACCACGTCGGCCGCCTGCTCGACGTCGTCGCCCACCACCACGGGCACCGTCGCTGTGACCTCGAACTCCTCGACCGGGCTCGCACCGGCACCACGCCGCGCGAACCCCTCGGCAAGGAGCTCGCGGTACGTCGCGTCCATGCGGGGCGAGTAGAACATCGGCAACCAGCCGTCGGCGATCTCGGCCGCGAGCGCGACGTTCTTCGGACCCTCGGCCGCGAGGTGGATCGGCAGGTCGGCGCGCAGCGGGTGCACAGTCGAGCGCAGCGCCTTGCCGAGCCCGGAACCGCCCACGTACGGCAGCTGGTAGAAGTCGCCGTCGTACGTCACGGGCGCCTCGCGGGCCAGGACGTCCCGCACGATCGCGACGTACTCGCGGGTGCGGGCCAGGGGGCGCGGATAGGGCTGGCCGTACCAGCCCTCGACGACCTGCGGACCCGAGGCGCCCAGCCCGAGCACGAAGCGCCCGCCCGAGAGGTGGTCGAGCGTGAGCGCAGCCATCGCCGTGGCGGTCGGGGTGCGGGCGGCGAGCTGCGCGATCGCGGTGCCGAGCCGGACGGTCGTGGTGCGCGAGCCCCACCAGGCCAGCGGGGTGAACGCGTCCGACCCGTACGCCTCGGCGGTCCACACCGAGTCGAGCCCGAGACGATCGGCAGCGAGGACGGCCTCCTGCGCGCCCCGCGGCGGACCTGCTGGCCAGTAGCCGGTGTGGTAGCCCAGACGCATCGTCGCATCCCTCATCTCGTCGTCGAGAGACCCCATCCTGCCCGGTGCGGGCGTCGGGTGCGGGGTGGGGCGGTCACGACCCGGTCGCGGACCTCTCGCGACCCGCCAGGGTGTTGAGCAGGGCTGCACCCGTCGCGGCGTCGTCGACCGTGACGACGAAGCTCCGGCCGCCGGTGCGCTCGACCCGCAGGGCCTCGCCCTTGCGCAGCACGATCCCCGCCGTGCCGCCCGCGCCGACGCGGTAGCCCCACCCGCCGAACTGCCGCAGCGGTGCGACCTGGACGACCTCGGCGTGCAGCACCTCGTCGGCCGGGACGGTCGCACGCGGCAGGCCGAGCACCGAGCGGACCCGCAGCCCGCGCCGGTCGACCGTCACTGTGAACCGCACGTGAGCGACGACCAGCGCGAGAGCGAGCAGGAACGGCGCCACGGCCGGGGCCGCGGTGGGCGCCGCAGACGTGGTCACGAGCGCGATCGCCGTCATCGCGACGATCGCGACCAGCAGCGGGCGGCTCGTGACCTGCCGCACCCAGGTAGCGCGCTCCTGGTGGCCGAGGGCGAGGTGCGGCGCGTCCGCCGGGACCGCGGTCGTCGCGGGCATCGCGGCGTCGCCCGGGGTCAGCGCCGCGGCCAGGGCGCCGACCACGGCGCCCACGACGA
Source organism: Cellulomonas sp. P22 (assembly GCF_044392165.1). Lineage (NCBI taxonomy): Bacteria > Bacillati > Actinomycetota > Actinomycetes > Micrococcales > Cellulomonadaceae > Cellulomonas > Cellulomonas sp. P22. Next base: position 2,849 of record NZ_JBISBW010000005.1, on the reverse strand, counting down.
TCGGCAGCAGCGTGATCGAGGAGCCCACGACCACCTGCGCAGCGTCGTCGAGGCCCCGCTGGGCCCACAGCGCACCCAGGGTGGCGGCCGAGGTCAGTGTGGCCCCGCCCGCGGCGAGCCCCGTCCCCATGCGGCGGACGGTCGAGGCGCGCCCGAGCCGCACGGCGATGGCCCACCCGCCGACGGCGAAGGCGGCACCGAACGCCAGGCCCTGCACGACGAACGACGCGGCACTCGTGAACTCGTCGGGCCCGTGCGTCCCGAAGTGCGAGGCCACGGGATCCGGCAGGTCGGGGTACCAGGACCGGGCGACCAGTGCGGTGGCCACGAGCACGAGCGCGGGAACGCCCAGCCCCAGCACCGTGGAGACGAGCCGGTGGGGGGCATGGACCCGCGCGGCGCTCGTGGCGTCGGCGGTTGTGGGTCGGGGCGCGGTCATCGCAGGGCCTCCCGGAGCAGGGCGGTGGTCGTCTCGGGCGACAGCCCGAGCTCGCGGGACAGGTGCACCACGTGCTCGACGGCCTGCTGGAGCGGTGCGTACCCCCGGGCGGCCTGCTCGCTGACCACGGCGCCGCGCCCGCGTCGGAGCTCGATCAACCCTTCGTCGCGCAGGTCCTGGTAGGCGCGCAGCACGGTGTGGAGGTTGATGTCGAGCGAGGACGCGAGGTCGCGGGCCGAGGGCAGGCGGGTGCCGGTCGTGAGGTCGCCGCGCACGATGCCGACCCGGACCTGGTCCGCGAGCTGCGCGAACAGGGGGTCGGGTGACGAGGGGTCGACACGGAAGAGCACCCGTCGAGCATAGTTGTTAGCGCACAACTAGAACAAGTCTGTCGGTGCCGGGCCGGGCAGGCGTCAGATGTAGATCGCCGGGTCGTCGACCTCGGACTCGGGCAGCGACACCGCAGGGCGTCGGCGGATCTCCGCGGGCACGCCCACGGCCACCGAACCCGGGGGGACGTCCTTGAGCACCACGGCATTCGCGCCGATCTGGGCGCCGTCGCCGATCCACACCGGACCGAGGATCTTGGCGCCGGTACCGACCACCACGCCGTCGCCGAGCGTCGGGTGCCGCTTGCCGGTGCGCATCGCCTTGCCGCCGAGCGTCGCGCCGTGGAACAGCACCACGTCGTCGCCCACGACTGCCGTCTCGCCGATCACGACCCCCATGCCGTGGTCGATGAACAACCGTCGACCCAGCACGGCCGCGGGGTGGATCTCGATGCCCGTGGCGGCCCGCGTCGCCTGCGAGAGCAGACGCGCGGGCAGCCGCAGCGCAGGCTCGCGCCACATGCGGTGCGTCAGGCGGTAGGCCCAGACGGCGTGGACCCCCGGGTACCCCAGGGCGACCTCGAGGTTCGAGCGCGCCGCCGGGTCACGGCGGCGCGCTGCCTCGAGGTCCTCACGCAGCACGCGTGCGAACCGGTTGAGCGTGGGAAGGGGCACGTCAGTCCATCAGGTCCGAGAAGAGGATCGACGTCAGGTAGCGCTCGCCGAACGACGGGATGATCACGACGATGAGCTTGCCCGCGTTCTCGGGGCGCCCCGCCAGCTGGATCGCGGCGTCGAGCGCGGCACCGGACGAGATGCCGACGAGCAGGCCCTCCTCCTTGGCGGCGCGACGTGCGACCTCCACGGACGTCTCCGCGTTGACGTCGATGATCTCGTCGTAGACCTTCTGGTCGAGGATCTCGGGGACGAAGTTCGCGCCGATGCCCTGGATCTTGTGCGGGCCGGGAGCCCCGCCGTTGAGGATCGCCGACTCGGCCGGCTCCACCCCGACGATCTGCACGCCCGGCTTGCGCTCCTTGAGCACCTGCCCGACGCCCGTGATGGTGCCGCCCGTGCCGATGCCCGCGACCAGGATGTCGACCTCGCCGTCGGTGTCGGCCCAGATCTCCTCGGCCGTGGTGCGACGGTGGATCTCCGGGTTGGCCTCGTTCGCGAACTGACGGGCCAGCACCGAGCCGGGACGGGACGCCGCGATCTCCTCGGCCTTGGTCACCGCGCCCTTCATGCCCTCCGAGCCGGGCGTCAGCACCAGCTCGGCGCCGTACGCACGGAGCAGGGCGCGGCGCTCCCTCGACATCGTCTCGGGCATCGTGAGCACCACGTCGTAGCCGCGCGCCGCACCGACCATCGCGAGCGCGATGCCGGTGTTGCCGCTCGTGGCCTCGACGATCGTGCCGCCCGGAGCCAGCTGGCCGGACGCCTCAGCGGCGTCGACGATCGCGACCCCGATCCGGTCCTTGACCGAGCTCGCGGGGTTGTAGAACTCGAGCTTCGCGACGACGGTCGCCCCGAGCCCAGCGGTCAGCTTGTTGATGCGCACGAGCGGGGTGTTGCCGATCAGCTTCGTCGCGTCGTCGTAGATGCGTGCCATGTCGTCCTCGTCTGAACGGGACCGCTGTGGGCGGCCAGGGGGCGCCGGCGCGAGCGCGCGCGGCGATGGTGCGAGGTGGGGCGAGCGCTGGCGCAGGGACAGGTGCCCGACGTCGGGGCCTCCACCGATGGGCGGAGCGGCCAGCGCTCTATCGACAGCAGCGCGTGCGACAGCAGTGCGTGGGAGCGCAGAGCGTCGAGGCGCTGACGACCGAACAGGAGGAGGTGGCGTGCGTGCGCGTACGCATCGTGCTCACCCTCTTCCCCGGTCGGCGGTCGCAGATCCCCTCGACGCTATCCCGTCGCGCTGACGTGCGCAAAGGTCATCCACGCAGAACGGAACACCGTCGCGCTGGTCCGCATTCCGCGGGGCGTGGGCCGCACGCGGTCGCGGGACGTCAGAGGGGTTTGCGTCAGCGCATCGTGGGTGCGCGGGGGGGGGGGGGGGGTCGACCCCCCCCCCCCACCGA